>DASWAT010000125.1:0-15081 GCA_036390995.1 Actinomycetota bacterium
CGCCGCCATCGGCGTCGCCTTCGCCTACCTCGCCGTCATCGAGGGGTTGATCCGCGGCCTCCGGCCCGGTTGGCGCCCCTGGCTTCTGGGAGACAACGCCGGGCTGTTCGTGGTCGGGCACGCATCGGCCGGCTCGCCGCCGGGCCGCTCGGCGGTCGGCTCGGCACTGGTGCTCGCGCTGTACGGCGTGATCCTGCTGTGGGTCGCGGCGGCCTCCTTCCGAACTCGCGACGTGGGCTAAGGGTTCGGCTCGGTCCAGTCTCGGCGACGAGAGGGGAGGGGAGGGTCGGTACCCGCCCCTCCCGGGAGCAGGCGGTGGGATTCGCGCTACTTCACCAGGAAGGTCCCGTTCATCTGGGGATGAACGTTGCACCGGAAGTAGTAGGTGCCGGCGTCCAGTGCTGGTACGTCGTAGGTGATCGTCTTCGGGCCGCTCACCATATCGCCCACGAACAGCGCCGTCCCCGCGCCGGAGTCCGTGTAAACGGCGACGTTGTGCGGTACGCCGGCATCCCGGTTGTCGAAGGTGATCGTGAACGCCTTGCCAGCGGGTGCGGCGAGACAGTCGGTGTCGAAGGTCACGCCCTCGGCCGCGATCTGCAGCTTCGTTCCCTTCGGGTCGCACGTGGCGGCCGCGGTCTCGGTCGAGCCGGTGTCGGAGCCCGCCGCAGTCGAACCGCTTTGACTCGGGGCGCCGGCCGGGTCAACGCCGGCGGTGAAGGGATCGCCCATCGCCGGGTAGGACGCCGGAGCGGGGGGCGCGTTCGGGTCGATCTTCAGCAGCCCGAGCTCGCCGCGACCCGTGTACGCGAACGAGTGGTTCACGAATGGGTACAGGCCCGCGTCGGGGATCCGAAGCTCGTACATCGCCCCGTCGCCCGGTCCGATGCTCCAGCTCTGCAAGCCGTTGAGCGGGTTCGTCGGGTTCCCGCTCGGATACACGTGGTCGAAGAGCGCGCCGATCACGTGGAAGGAGTTCCAGAGCGTCGGCCCGGCATTCACGACCCACAGGCGGATGAGCTCGTCCGGCCGGGCCTCGAGCGGAGCGTTCTTGAAGCGGTCGACCTCGCCGTTGAACACGACGTAAGTCGGATCGGTCCCCTGGACCATCTTGTCGTAGTCGCCCACGTACAGGCCGTTGACGAGCTTCTTCCCCGGATAGAACTCACCCGAGACGAGGACGTACTCGCGGGCCTTCGGAAGATCGTTGGGCTCGACGATGATCGCGCCGTACATACCGTTCGCGATGTGCTGGATCACCGGCGGGACGCCGCAGTGGTACATGAAGACGCCGGGGAAGCGCGCCACCCAGTCGAAGGTGAGGCTCTTGCCCGGGTCCACCGGCACGTAGTTCTTGTCCCAAGGGGTCTGCGCCGCGTGGAAGTCGATCGAGTGCTGCATCCCCATCGTGTCGTCGTTCGTCAGGGTGAATCGCACCGTGTCCCCGAGGTGGACCCGGATCACCGGGCCCGGAGCCGTTCCGTTGAACGTCCAGACCTGGTACTTCACGCCGGGCGCGATCTCCTGGACGGTGTTCTGCGCGACCAGGTTCACCTCCACCACGTTGCCGGTGCCGTTCCCCTCGATCCGATAGTCGGTGCCGGCGGCCGGTGCGCTCGACGCCGCTTCCGCGTGCGAGCCGTTCTGACTGAGCGGCCGGATCCAGGTCAGGCCGATCGTGAGCAAGGCCAGTTCGAAGAAGACCCCCACCACCACGAGCCGCCGCATCTTGCCCCCCTTCGAGCGTCGGAGCCGAACGGAGCATCATCGCCATCCCCGCCTAAACGTAGAGTAGAATACTATACGTTGGGCGGGAAAGTGAATGTCGGATACACTCCGGAGGATGGATCTGACCCTCTCTCGGCGGGGCGACTACGTGGTGCGGGCGGCGATCTGCCTGGCGACCGCTTGGGACGGAAACGGCGCCTACCTGAAGATCCGGCAAGTCGCCGGGGCCATGGACCTGCCCCGCAGCTACACGCCGCAGATGCTCGGCATCCTGGCGAAAGCCGGACTGGCCGAGGCCAAGGCGGGACGCGAGGGCGGCTACCGTCTGACCAGGGCGCCGGACCAGATCTCCCTGCTCGAGGTGATCGAGGCAGCCGAAGGCCACCTGGTCTCCCAGCGCTGCCCGCTCCGCGGGGGGCCGTGCCACTGGGATGACGTGTGTGCCCTACACCCAACCTGGGTGGAGGCCTCGGAGGCGATCCGGGCCACTCTGTCGAAGACCGCCTTGTCGCAGGTCGCGGCCGTCGATCGCGATCTGGTCGCCGGACGGCTGATCGAGTCTCCCCCGACAGGTCACCGCGTGGTCGGGCACGTGCACTCCGGCCGAAAGGCAGCGGCGCACACGGGCAGCTAGGCCGGAACCGCAGCTCCCGCGACCCCGCCGGGACGGGCGCACGAACTCCGGCCGGCACGGGCCGTTCGCCGCAGGCCGGGCAGGACTCTCGGCCCTCTCCGCGGTTCCGGCCGTCGGGGACCATGGCCGCGGAGGCGATGGACATGGCCCGATGGGAAGGCTTCGAAAAGTGTCCCGGCTGCGGCTTCGACCTCGTGACGGGGGAGGGACAGCGCTCGTGCGCGTGGGGGGACTGCCCCTATCTTCCGGGGGAGCTCGACGTGTTCTGCCCAGACTGCCGGTTCAACTTCTTCACCATGGAGGGCAACCCTCCGTGTGAGGACCCGGTGAGCTGCGAGCACGGGGAAGAGGCCAGGTCGCACATCGAGAACCTGCGTCGCTGGGCCGAGCAACGGCAGATCGTCCCGTAGCGCCGGCGATCAGCCCGATGCGAGCAGGTCCGAGGGGATCTGCCCGCCGTCCAACCCCGGGGCCGGACATCTGCCGCGCGAACACCAGGGGTCCGAGCAGCACCGCCACCGACCACGCGCCCTCCGCGAGGTAGAAGCGTGCGGTGACTGCGCCGAACAGACCGAGCCCGATGTAGGACAGCAGGAACTCGTGGGGAGCGCTGCCGTGCATCTTCGCCACCACCGCCGGTGACCGGCAGACGCAGGTTGACCGAGGTCTGGATCGCGACGCACAGCATGTTGATCGCGTATCCGACGACGGCCGCCAGGAGGATGGCAGGCACGATCCTGGGCGCTCACGATCTCCGGCCGGCCTCCGGATGCAGGCGTTCCCGCGCCAGACGGAGGGCCTCCTCGTAGACCCGTCGCAGCGGGACGTCGGCTTCACGGGCCAGGCGGGCACAGTCCTCGTACTCGGGCGACACCGAAACCGGGCGTCCATCGAGCATCCCCACCTTGACCCCGACCACCCCGTACTCCGTCTCGACCTTGAGGATCTGCCGATCGAGGGCGTGCTTCGAGACTGCGGCCGCCCGAACCCCGAGGGTGCCGGTCTCCTCGAACAGGATCGCCCGCATGGCGTCGGCCTGGCCGGGTGCGCACAGCACCGACACGGTGACGGCGGGGCGTCCCTTCTTCATCACGATGGGGGCGAGCCATGCGTCCTGGGCCCCGGCGGCCAGGAGCCGCTCGAGGAGGAATCCGTGGACCTCGGGTGTGACGTCGTCGAGGTTCGTCTCGAGGAGGACCTCGTCCGTGGGCAGTGGAGCCATCCCGGCCTGGAGGCGCTCGACGGCGTCGCCCACCAGCACCCGAAGGACGTTCGGGATGTCCAGCCTGTGCGTGCCGGCTCCGTAGCCCACCGAGTCGATCCGCATCGGCGGGATCTCGCCGTAGCTCTCCACGGTGGCAGCGAGGATCGCCGCACCCGTCGGCGTGGTGAGCTCGAAGGGCACGCCCATGGAGTAGAGAGGGGCGCCGCGGAGCAGCTCGAGCACGGCGGGCGCCGGGATCGGGAGCGCGCCGTGCTCGGTTCGCGCCATCCCCATGCCGGTCGGGACGGCCGAGGCGTAGACGCGTTCTACGCCCAGCATCGTGAGCGCGAGTGCCGTCCCGGCGATGTCCACGATCGAGTCCACCGCGCCGACCTCGTGGAACGTCACGAGCTCGATCTCCTTGCGGTGGATGCGCGCCTCGGCCTCGGCGAGGCGGCGGAAGATCCCTTGCGCGACGCGCTTGGCTTCCACCGGAAGGTCGGAGGCGTCCAGCAGGGCTCGGATGCTCGAGTAGGTGCGGATGACGCCGGCCGTGGTGGTCCTCACCTCCACGTGCCGCGCACGCAGGCCGTGGCGGTCGACCTCCTCGATCTCCAGGTCGAAGGGCTCGAGGGGGAGTCGGGAGAGGGCCGCTCGGAGCTCGTCGGCGTCGGCGCCCGCATCCACCAATGCTCCGAGGGCCATGTTGCCTGAGATCCCCGCGACGCAGTCGAAGTACGCGATGCGCATGTGGCCCTCAAGCCGCCTTCCCGCGAACGATCCGATGCGCCACGAGGGCGGCGCCGAAGCCGTTGTCGATGTTCACCACCGACACACCGGGCGCGCAGGCGTTCAGCATGGACAGGAGCGCCGCCAGCCCTTCGAACGCCGCGCCGTACCCCACGCTGGTGGGCACGGCCACGATCGGCCGTCCCGTGAGCCCCGCCACCACCGAGGGGAGCGCGCCCTCCATGCCCGCCACCACCACGACCACGTCGGCGGCGTCGATCCGGGGGCGCTGTTCGAGGACGCGGTGGAGTCCGGCGACTCCGACGTCCGTGATCCGATCGGTCGAGAGACCGAGCGCGTCGGCTGTCAGTGCTGCCTCGTCGGCCACCGGAAGGTCCGACGTCCCCGCCGAGACCACCGCGACCGATCCGAGCGCCGCGCGGACCCCGGCGCGCTTCACGACGATCAGCCTGGAGCGGGGGGTGTAGGTCGCCTCCGGCACGACCTCGAGCACGGCATGGAACTGTTCGGGCGACGCCTTCGTCACGAACACCGCCCCGGTGGCCCTGGCCGCGAGCGCAGCGGCCGCGTCCCGAACCTGCTCTGCCGTCTTCCCCGGCGCGTACACCGCCTCGGCCTGGCCGGTCCGCAGCTCGCGGTGGTGGTCCACCTTCGCATCGGGGACCTGCTGGTAGGGAAGGTCACGGAGGTCTTCCAGGGCCGTCTCCACCGGGAGGGCGCCGGACGCAACGCTACCCAGGAGGTCCGCGAGCCTTCGTTCGTCCACGAGAGCGATGATTGTATACTCGCGGTCCTGCAGAAGCCCAGGTAGATGGCCCGTTCGGGAGTCGAACTCGGGAGCCCATGGCCTTTTCCGCGAAGACGCTCACCCTGCTCGTGTTGATCAGCCTCGGGCTGTCGGCCCTTGGGTTGCTGTTCTCCGCGATGGGGTCGGGACGCCGCTCCCGTGAGTCGAAGGGCCCGATCCACATGGACGAGGTGCTGCGGGGGATCCTCGAAGGACAGGCCCGCAAGATCCAGCGCCTGGAGGCGGCGGCCCGAGCCCTGAACACCACCGACCTGCAGCAGCAGGAGCTGATCGAGGGCGCGGTCCGGCACGTGGGGCTGGTCCGGTACGACGCCTTCGAGGACGTCGGCGGGCGGCTGTCGTTCTCGTGCGCCCTGCTCGACGATCACGGGAGCGGCGTGGTGGTCACGTCCATCAATGGGCGGCAGGACACCCGGGTGTACGCCAAGCCCGTCACCGAGGGCAGGAGCTCGTACAACCTGTCCGTGGAGGAGGAGGAAGCGATCAGACAAGCGCTCGCGGGGCCCCGGGAGAGGGTGTCGACATGATCTGGAGACGCGACGACGCGAGGGACGACACGGAGGCGGGCGAGAGCCACGACCGGCCGCGTGGCGAGATCCACGAAGGATCACGACGCGAGGCTCACGAGGGGGTGCGACGGATGGCGGAACAGGGCAGCGAGGTCACGATCGTCGGTCAAGGGGCGAAGCTCGAAGGCACGGTGGTGTCCGCGGGCTCGCTACGCATCGACGGGCAGGTGAAGGGGCAGATCAACGCGGACGGCGACGTCATGCTCTCACCGCAGAGCCAGGTGGAGGCCGACATCCGGGCACAGAACGTCTCGGTGGCCGGCCGGTTCAAGGGCAGCATCGTGGTGAAGGGCAGAGCCGAGATCAGCCGGGGCGGCCGTGTGGACGGGAACGTGACGTCCAAGACCCTCGTGATCGAGGATGGCGCGATCTTCCAGGGCCAGAGCATCATGGATCAGCAGGCTCAGGCTTCCGCGCAGGCGGCGGCGGCGCAAGCCGCCCAGGGCGCCGCGAAGGGCGAGACACAGCCGGCCGAGGAGGGGGCGAAGGTCTAGCCGGTGCTCGACGTCAAGGCGATCCGGGAGGACCCGGGGCCCTTCCGCGCCGGGCTCGCCCGCCGAGGGCTCGCGGACGCGGTCGACGAGATCGTCAAGCTCGACGAACGGCGGCGTGAGCTGCTGACCGAGGTCGAGCGTCTCCGGGCGGAGCAGAAGCGGCTCTCGAAGGCGATCGGCAAGGCGGAGGGCGAGGAGAAGCAGCAACTGATCCGGAAGGTGGCAACGACCTCCGCAAGGGTCAAGGAGCTCGAGCCGGAGCTGGAGCTGGTGGAGGTCGGCCTGAACGATCTGCTGGCCCGGACCCCGAACGTGCCGCACCCCTCCGCGCCCGACGGCTTCACCGACGAGGACGCTGTGGAGGTGCGCCGCCACGGGGCGCCCCCGGCGTTCGACTTCGAACCGAAGGACCACGTGGCCCTGGGTGAGGCACTCGGCGTCCTGGACACGGACAGGGGCGCGCGGACCAGCGGCTCGCGGTTCGTGTACCTCATGGGGGACGTCGTCCACCTGCAGTTCGCGCTCGTTCGGCACGCGCTCGATGCGGTGACCGCGAAGGGGTTCATGCCGGTGATCCCGCCGGTCCTGGTGCGCGAGGAGGCGATGTACGGCACGGGGTTCCTTCCCACCGACGCCGTGAACATCTACATGACCCGCGAGGATGATCTCTACCTGGCGGGGACCTCCGAGGTGCCGCTGGCCGCCCTGCGGATGGGGGAGATCATGGACGAGGTGGACCTGCCGCAGCGGTTCGCGGGCTACTCCACGTGCTTCCGCCGCGAGGCCGGCTCCTACGGCAAGGACCTGGGCGGGATGTTCCGGGTCCACCAGTTCGACAAGGTCGAGATGTTCAGCTTCACGCGTCCAGAGGACTCCTGGGACGAGCACGAGGACCTCGTGAGGATCGAGGAACAGATCGTCGCGGACCTCGACCTGCCGTATCGCGTGGTGAACATCGCGGCGGGAGACCTCGGCGGCGCGGCGGCGAAGAAGTACGACATCGAGGTGTGGCTCCCCGGGCAGGGCCGGTACCGGGAGCTCACGTCGTGCTCGAACTGCACCGACTACCAGGCGCGGCGCCTGCAGGCGCGGGTCCGCCGGGCGGACGGCACCATCGAGGTGCTCCACACCCTGAACGGCACGGCCACGGCCGTCGGCCGCACGCTCATCGCGATCCTCGAGAACCACCAGCGCCGCGACGGCTCGGTGGAGCTGCCGAAGGTCCTGCACCCGTACCTGCCGGCGTCCCTGCGGATCCTCGAGCCCAGGGCTCGGGCCCGCTAGGCGTTCCGCGCCTCCCACCGGAAGCTCGCTCCGGCCGTGAGGCCCTGAACCGCCGGATCGTCCGCCATCCGGACCCGGAACCGGTACGTGTGCGTCTCGCCGGTGCTCCACGTTCCCGGATCGGGGACGCCGTCCGCCCATCCCGCGGGGAAGTCGGCGAGCGCTCCTCGAAAGACCACGCCTGAGCCGCCGCCCACGTAGTCGGCGGGGTCCGGGACGAACGTGGCTCCGCGGCCGGTCCCCCGGGTCACCGTGACCATCAGGAGCCGGGCCAGCCCGGTGCCCGACATCCGCCCGTAGAGGCGGACGTCGGCGGGAAGGGAACCCCGGTAGGTGACCCGGGTGTAGGAGACGGCCACCGATCCGGGCCGCGCGCCCGCGAGCGAGAACATCGCGCCGCCGTCGCTCGTGAGGTACACGGTCCCCGAGGCGAACGCCGCCTCTGACGAGGATGTGGCGCCGAAGGCGGCCACACCGCCACTCACCGCGAGCGGACCGAGCGTCCCGGCCACGAGCGCCGTGAGCAGCAACCGCCGGGCCTTCCCCGCGGGGGCCTGTCGGCGGTACGCCTCGAACGTGTGTTCCATCTGCCCCACTCCCTCGAGTTAGGTGTCGGCACGTACCCGGTATCGGGTAGATAGGCCGTTCGTACCCGATCTTGGGTACCGAACGCCGCCGCGAGCAGGGTATCCAGGGAGCCGCGGCTTCGGGATCGGCCGTTAGGCCGTATCTGGAGCGCCCGGGAGCGCCGGCTCCACGCCGACCGCGACCTGGTCGAGCCGTCGCTGGAGATCGTCGAGGTGCTCCTGGGCCAGGCGCCGGTCGGTGACGTCCATGGCCACGCCGTGCCAGAAGAGCGGGCGGCCCGCCTCGTCCCGGACGAGCTCCGCCCGGCTGTGGAGCCACACCAGCCCGCCATCCTTGGTCAGGATCCGGAACTCGGCGTCGAAGGGCTCGCCGGTGCGGTCCGCCTCGCGATCCCGCTCCAGCACGCGCCTGCGATCCTCGGGATGGACCATGTGCACCAGGTGGTGGGGGTCGGCGAGCAGCTCGTCCGGCCGGTAGCCGAGGATCTGCTGGCACTGCGGGCTGACGTAGACGAGGTTCACCCGGTCCGACGGCTCGGCCGAAGGCAGCTCGATGTACGTGATGGCCGGGATCTGCTCGACGAGCGTTCGGTAGCTGCGCTCGGCGTCCCTGAGCTCCTGCTCGACCCGCTTGCGCTCCGAGACGTCCACCATCACGCCCTGGATCGAGCGCGGCCGGCCGGTCTCGTCCCGGTCCAGGAGCAGTCCTTCGTCGTGGATCCACACGGTCCGTCCGTCGCTGGCGATCATCCGGTACTCGAGGCTCCACGGCTCGTCGGAGCCCTCCAACCCCTCGATGACCGCGAGGACGCGATCCCTATCCTCGGGGTGGATCCGCTCGAGCCAGAAGCTCGGCGTCGAGGTCCACTCCTGCGGCGAGTACCCGAGCACGTTCTCGATCTGTGGGCTGATGTAGTCGTCCTCCGTCGCGCCCCACGCCTGATGGAGCTCCTTCGCGTAGATCACGGCGGGGATGCGCTCGGCGAGGGCTCGGAGGCGTCGTTCCGACCGGCTGGCCTTGGCCTCGGCCTCCTTGCGCTCGGTGATGTCGAGCATGATGCCGTGGAACCTTCGGGGGTGGCCGTGCTCGTCGCGTTCGAGGAGGACGGCCTCGTCCCACACCCACACGATGTGGCCGTCCTTGGCCAGGTAGCGGTACTCCATGCCGAACGGCTCACCCGTGGTGGAGCACCGGAGGGCGGTGGCCAGCACCCGCCGGCGATCGTCGGGGTGCAGGCGGGAGATCCACAGCTCCTCCTGGCCCCACTCCTCGGCGGTGAACCCCAGCAACCGCTGGATCTGCGGACTGACGTACACGACCTCGTCGGGCGGCTGGTCCACCGTCCACACGTACGTCACGGCCGGGTTGCGCTCGGCCAGCAACCGATACTTCTCCTCGGTGCGCCGGAGCTCGGTCTCCACCCGCTTCCGCTCGGCGATCTCGAGGGCCATCATCTCGTTCGCTTCCTCGAGCTCATGGGTGCGCTCCATGACGCGGAACTCCATCTCGTCGCGCGCACGCCGGAGCTCCTCCTCGGTCTCCTTCAGCGCGGTGACGTCGAGCTGGACGCCCTGCCAGGAGAGCGCACGTCCCTCCTGGTCACGGACGAGCGTCGCGACGTCCCGGAACCACACCGCCCTTCCGTCGGCCGCGATCAACCGGTACTCCCGGCTCCACGGTCTGCCGGTCTCGTTCGCGAGGTCGTGGGCGGCCAGCGTGGTCTCGCGATCGTCCGGGTGCAGCAGCTCCATCCAGATGTCGGGCTGGTCGAGCCACTCCTGTTGCGAGTAGCCCAGCGCGACCTCGATCTGCGGGCTCACGTACAGGGTCCTGCGGTCGTCGTCGGGGGCGACCACGTACACGACGGCCGGGATGTTCTCGACGAGTGCTCGGTGGCGCGCCTCCGACTCGCGCAGGGCCTCTTCCGCCGCCTTCGAGGCCGTGATGTCGTACATCACGCCCTGTCGGTACCGCGGCGTGCCCTCCGGATCGGGTTGGAGCACGGAGGTGTCGCGGACCCACGCGACCGTGCCGTCCGGTTTGACGACCCGATACTCCGCGTCGAAGGGTCGTCCGGTGCGGAACGCCTGCTCCCACTCCCGATCCACCCGCGGCCGGTCCTCGGGGTGGATCGTCTTCGTCCACAGGTCGGGATCGGCCATGAGGTGTGCCACCGAGCGCCCGAACATCTCCTCGACCTGTGGACTCACGTACAGGGACCGCGGCCGCGGCTCGTGCGTGTCCACGTAGACCACACAGGGCACCTGCTCCACGAGGGTCCGGAACAGGATCTCGCCCGGCGCCGGGATCTCTTCCGTGAAGAGCTTGTCGAGCTCGGGATCGCTATCCGCCACGATCCCCTATCTTGCGAGCCCTTGCGACCGGCCGCAACGTGGGGGCCGTGTTCCCGTGCAGGGCGTGTTCGGGCGGTACAGTCCTCGGCGGGAGGGTGGCCGAGCGGACGAAGGCGACGGTCTTGAAAACCGCTAGCGGGGCAACCCGCTCCTGGGTTCGAATCCCAGTCCTCCCGCCATCTACCAGCGGATTCGTGGCCTCGATGAGGCCGCCCGGTGGCGCCAGAGCTGAGGTGGGGCCGTGTGGGGGCTGTATTCGGCGGAAACGTGGCGCGGGAGTCGCCACGTGAGATGGGATCACTGCGCCAAGTCTGCCGGCCGACGATGAATCTCCGGAGGCGCGAGTGGTGACTTCAGCCTGTGCGACGATGCTGCCGAGGATGCAGACTGAGACCGCAGCCATCCGAGACGGGAGCCTCTAGGCGTCTTCGAACTGCGAGAGGCTGATCCGAAGAGGACGGCGGGCGAAGGGTCGGATGGAGCGTGACG
The DNA here is from genome assembly GCA_036390995.1 of Actinomycetota bacterium. Classification (GTDB taxonomy): domain Bacteria; phylum Actinomycetota; class UBA4738; order UBA4738; family HRBIN12; genus DASQQQ01. Next base: position 10,903 of record DASWAT010000125.1, read on the forward strand.
GAGCAGCAAGGCATCTCGGGGATTGAGGAATCACTTCCCACTCAGATCCTGAACCGGACGCTCGAGGCGCTCGCGCAGGATCCAGTTTTCGACGACGCGTGCATCCGCCGACTGCAGGCGCTCGCGGCGGAAGGCAAGATGTCACGCCCGGACAGAGTGATTGAAGCGTTGGAGGAGCCCGATCAAGGATGAAGCTCCTCGAACTCGAGATCACAAACGTGCGCGGCATCAAGTCCCTCGTTATCCGGCCTCAGGGGCAGAATCTCCTCATCTGGGGACCGAATGGGTCCGGCAAGAGCGCGGTTGTCGACAGCATTGACTTCCTTCTGACAGGCAAGATTTCGCGGCTCATGGGCCCTGGCACCTCCGGCATCAGCCTCGCTCGTCACGGCCCGCATATCGACGCAACCCAAGCCGAGGCCTTCGTCCGCGCCGTCGTGGAGCTCCCTGCCGCGGCGCATCCTGTCGAACTCCGTCGTTGCATGGACACCGCTGACCAGCTCGAATGCGACGCAGACATCGAACTGCTTCGACCCATCCTTGGGCTAGCTGAACGGGTCAGCATGTCCTTACGCGTCGGGAGATCCTGAAGTACATAGCTACGCAAGCTGGGACCCGTGCGCAGGAGATTCAAGAGCTGCTCAATCTCTCGGCCGCTGAGTCCGTACGCAGAGCCCTCGTCACAGCGGAGCACCGATGCCGAGATGTTGTCGATCAGGCCCGCGCCGCTCGTGTGATGGCAGAGGGTCGTGTCGCTGCGGTGGTTGGATTGGCGTCCTTCGACGCGGATCGAGTCCTAGCCCACATAACTGAACGACGGAGCCTGCTGGGCGGTGAGCCGATCACCCAACTGCGGCACGGGTTGCTCACGACCGGCGTGGCGAGGCCCGATGGTCGGAGCAGCGCTCAGCCACTCAATCAGGCGGATGTGCGCGCGGCTGCTGCGACGCTCCATGGTGCGCTCGAAGAGGAGCAGCAGCATCGGCTGTCCAATGCCGAGGCGGCCCTGAGGGCTGTCGCGCAGCGTCTCCAAGCCGACCCGAGGCTCGCGCGCGTGCTGAAGCATCGTGAGCTGCTCCGCCTTGGCATCGATCTGATTGACGAGACGGGCCGCTGTCCGCTCTGTGAAGCGGAGTGGACTACCGAGGAGCTCAGACGACGGGTCAGCGGACGTCTGGCGGATGCTGAGACCGCGTTGGCCTGGACCCAACAACTTGACCAACATGTCGGCACGGTTCGTGCCGCTCTAGGGGCTGTTAGTTCTGCGTTGGCACGGCTGCATGAATCGCCCGCGCTTCAGTCAGACGCGGAGACCATTGGAAGGTGGCAAGCTGAAGTGGATGCCGTACCCACCGCGCCCGCAGACCCAGTTGGCGGATACGTGCGTCGTGATGAGTCGAAGACGGTAGCCTCACTCATGGCCCCTCCAGACGTGAACCAGTTGCTGGACCGCATCGACGCCCGACTCGCCGGCACCTCAGCGCCGACCTCCCCCGAGCAGGATGCGTGGGACCTTCTCAATCGACTCGATGAGGCTCTTGTGCCTGTTGAGCAGGCCTCGGAACGACTCACGCGCGCAGAGGCGACCAGCGAGAGGGCCACGACGCTTTCAGCAGTCTACGAACGGGCTCGGAATGAGATTCTGAGCGGCCTCTACGGCCACGTGAAGGATCGCTTCGTCGCTCTATACCGCCAGCTTCACGGTGCAGACGAGGACGGATTCGTCGCCGAGCTACAGCCGGAAGGCGCCGGCCTGGACTTCAGGGTTGGCTTCCACGGCCGCGGCATCCACCCCCCACAGGCTCTTCACTCAGAGGGTCACCAAGACAGCATGGGCATCTGCCTCTACCTGGCGCTCGCGGAGCGGCTCACTGCCGGCGTCATCCGCATGACGATCTTGGATGACGTGATGATGTCGGTCGACGCGAACCACCGTCGCGAGCTATCCCGCCTCTTGGCCGGTGCCTTCCCCGACCGGCAGCTCATCATTACGACGCACGATCGAACCTGGGCAAATCAGCTCAGGACGGAGGGCGTTGTGACTGCCAAGCGCTGTGTTCAGCTCTACGACTGGGAACTCGCGACCGGCCCACGAGTGCTTGATGAAGACGACCTGTGGGCGAGGATCGAAGGAGATCTCGACAGGGCCGACGTGCCGGCGGCTGCACACCGACTTCGGCGAGGCGCCGAAGAGTACTTCGCAGATGTGTGCGACGCGCTCTGGGCGCCTGTGCGCTTCAAGCTCAGCAGCCGGTTCGACCTGGGGGGTCTAGTGCCGGCAGCCATGTCTCGGTACCGGGAACTCCTTAGGCTCGCGAAGCGAGCCGCGAACTCGTGGGGTCAGAGAGAGATAATCGAACGCATCACCGAGATTGAGAGCACCTCGGGCCAGATCTTCGCGCGCAGCTAAGTCGAGCAATGGGCCGTGAACGACAATGTTCATTTCAACGCGTGGATCGACTTCACGCGCGCTGACTTCGAGCCGGTTGTCGAGGCGTTCAGAGATCTCCTGGACGTCTTCCGGTGCTCAGGGTGCAGGACCCTTCTCCGGATGGTGGCGGATGGCGCCGAGCCAGCGGGCGTGCAATGTAACTGCGGGGCGACGGCCCTATCGGTCACCCCCCGAGGCTGACGAATCCGAGAGCCGGTGACGACGACGCCTTCGTTGGACTACCCGCTATGAGATCAACAGTTCTACGGGCCAGAGTTCCCCGTCAGTCTCCTGAGCCTTGAGGCCGCCAGTCCCGCCGCGCCCCCACCAGGCCGCAGCCAGTATCAGGTCGTCCTCGCACGCAAGGATGATGCGGAGTTCTGTCTGCTCACGACCCATCCACCACGCGTCATCAGGGCGAAGGTCCACCTCGTCCCTGATGATTGCGTTGCCACCCTTGCGCATCGCGTCTGTGAGCTGCGGATACCCACCCTCGTTCCAGCGGAGAATCCCGCGTTCGTTCGTCCATGTGGATGTGATCTCCGCGAGCGCCAGAACAGAACGCGGTTGACGCCGACGCATGAAGAGTCGAAAGACGCGTTCTCGTTCTCGCCGACCAAGAGCGGCGCGAGCTGCGGCGACCAGGGTGCCCCACACCTCAGGCCTTGAGATGACGGGAACGGGTGGCCCAGCTACGCCCCGCCAGGCCGTCCATCGCCTCTCTGTGTCTTCCGTGAGAGGGGCAACGATCGTTCCACCTACGGTCCGAACGTCGTCAACATGTGGCACTTAGGCCCAGTCCCTTGGGACCGACCACGACTTCGGCAGCGGCCAGCGTCGCGTCGGCCACCGGGCCAGCAGGTCATCGGTATCGAAGACCTGGTCCAGCTCAAGCACGCGCTCGACGCGATCCATGAGGTGCATTTCCGCCTCCTGCTCGGCGAAACACCAGGCCCATAAGTAGAGCGTGTTCGCGGTCCGCGAGGTATCACCGCCGCGGATGTCGAGGGGGGCGATCTCGTGGATCGACGTCACGCCATCGAGTTGCCGCCTGTAGACGAGCTTCACGCGGTGTCTGCCTTGGATGGCGCGCATCAGCGCCTCGAGGTCTTCCTCAGCCGGCAACATCTGCTCCGAACGCATCGGCGACGAGGGCGACTGCGTCATCTACCGGCACGTGCTCCCAGATCCTGAGGACCGCCCAACCCGCCGCTCGCAGGCGTGCATCCGTCTCTCGATCACGCTCGGGCCAGGCCGCACCGGAGCATCGATCTTCGAGCGCCTGATCCGCCTGCACCTGCGGAAGGAACGGCTGGCTCGCCAGTCCGACGGCGGGACATCCTCGGCGGGCTCATTCATGAGTAGGAGCACAGTGCGGCATGACTCGTATCAGGATTTTGGAGCCCGATAGATGCGCGGCCTGTCGCCGTGAAAGTCGTGAAGATCACGGCCGCGAGCCGCCGGGTGCCGCATAAGCATCGCGCTAGGCTCCTTTGGGCAGACCGAGCGGGAGGCATTGTTGAATGATCCTAGGACGCGTATCAGGTGCCGTGGTGATGACGATGATCCTCGACTCGAAGGGAGGGTGAGATTCTCAAGAATCTCCGGCATGGGTCGAAGGCAGACGAGATTGCACACGACCTCGGCATTTCTCCGGGAACCGTACGAACGCACCTGGACATGATTTACAGGAAACGCCGGCGGCACTGGCGTGAAGACGGAGATGCGGTAGCCACGAAAGCGGAGGA
>DASWAT010000126.1:0-3662 GCA_036390995.1 Actinomycetota bacterium
GCCGGCAGGTACTCCTCGACCGGCACGCCCGCCCGGGCCGCGGCCAACAGGATCACGCCCGTTGCCCGCGCCACGACCATCGCGCTGGTCTGGTTCTTGCCCCACATCACGCGCTCGACCGCGAGGCTCTCCGGGCGGTGCTCCTCGATGGCCTCGGAGACGGCCTCGAACAGCTGCCGCAGCCGCGACGGCTCGTCCAGGTCCGGCTGGGTGCGCACGGTCCGCGACCACAGCACACGGATCCTCCCGCCCGAGCGGGCTACGGCCGCGAGCCCGGTGGCGGCAACGCCCGGGTCGGCGCCGAGCACGCAGGGCGCTTCGAACATGTGTTCAGTCTAGGTGCGGGAAGGGGGCCGGGCAACGAGCCGGCGAGACGGAAGGAGCGGGGCCTCGGCCCCGCTCCTTCGCTCGTCGTGCCTCCCCGGCTGCTACGGCGTGGGGATGGTCCACAAGCCGCGGCCGTGCGTGACCGCCAGCACGTAGCTCCCGTCGGGAGCGATCGTGATGCTGTTCACCCCCACGTTCGGGAGGTCGTTGCCGAGCCGCGACCAGTCCGTAGGGTCGGCCATGGCGGCCGAGTACACCCCGAGGTCGGTGGCCAGGACCAGGTTCCCGCTCGCGATCTTCAGATCGGCCGTCGGGACGTCCGGCAGGTTCCCGGTGACGTCGGTCCACGTTGCACCGCCGTCGGTCGACTCGAACACGTGTCCGACGCCGCCTCCGTGGATCCAGCGGCGCTCGTACCCGCCGTACGAGACGAACACCTGGCCGGGGTTGCTCGGGTCGATGGCCAGCCCGGACACGTATCGGTTCGGCAGCGGGGCGCCCCCGTTCCCGTCGGGACCCGCCGCCCGATGCCAGCTCCCGCCGTAGTTCGTGTCGATGCCCGACTCGAACGCACCGGGGTTACATCCACCCGGGCCGCCGCACCAGCCCGCGTAGATCGTGCTGCCCTGGACGGCCAACTCGGTCGTGCTGTGGGTGTCGCCCAGGTCGTGGCTGATCGTCCAGTCGCACGCCGTGTCCGAGCAGTGGGTTCCCCAGCCCTGGAAGGTCTCCCACACGAACTGGCCACCCGCGACCCAGTGCGTGCCCGGCGCCATCGGGTCCGCCTCGAACGGCGCGATGAACCTGGGGTTCGGGTCGCAGGGGTCCGGGGTGTAGGTGAACGCGAAGCACGACGGAGTCATCTCACGGAAGGCCTCGCTGGTGCCATCGGACCTCCCGCCGTTCTGCGTCAGCGCCATGTCGAGGGAGGTGTACTCGACCACCGCGTAGTCCGGGTTCGTGGCGTCCACGATCACGTCGCCGCCGTCGCCGCCGAACGGCGACACCTGCTGCGCCGCGCCCGGCACGAGCAGGCTGACCCCGTTGTCCTGCAGGCCGCCCCAGTAGGTGTCGCCCTCGCCCCCCTGGGCGATCCCGGCGTAGTAGTACTGGAGCGTGTGCAGGGTCTTGTTCAGGTTGGACCAGTTGCCCCGCGTGTGACGGGACAGCGGACGCCGGTACACGCCGCCGTCGTTGCCCATGTACACGACCCCGTTCCCGAACGCCACCGCGTGCTGGTCTGGGTGCGTCGTGTTCGGGCAGTTGTCCGGGTGAGCGGGGTCGTAGCACTTCAGCGTGAAGTTCCAGTAGGGCCCGATCGCTTTCCACGTGTCGCCGCCGTTCGTGGTCTCGAAGACCTCCTCGAGGCCAACGTAGACGTGGTCGGGGTTCGCCGGATCGACGCCGATCGCCTGGTTGTACCAGGCCTGCACGCCGGGAGCGTAGGACCCGCCGTAGGGGGCCAACGCCGAACCCGACTTCTGCAACGTGTGCCATCCCGCCTTCCGCTTCCACGGACCCTTCAGGTCGCCGCTCTCCGACACGAAGATGCCGTAGAGCGCCGACGGCTTCGAGAGCGCGTACTGCCAGGACTCCACGAGCGCGTACAAACGGCTCCCGTCGGCCGAGTACGCGAAGCTCGCGCGCCCGATGTAACGCGACTTCAGCTGCCCCTTCGTGTGGACCTCGTGCCACGAGCCCTTCCTGCCACCCCTCGTGGACTCGTAGAACCCGGAGTAGTCGACCTTGCCGGTCCGCCAGCCGAGCGTGGCGATCACGACCTCGCCGTCGGTCCCGGGCCGGATCGCCACGTCGTTCGCGAACGTGAAGCCGTACGGCCCCGGGGTCCCCGGCTGCAGCACCTTCTGCCAGTGCCTCGACGGTTCGCCGGAGGTGCGGTGCCGGAAGACGCCGTAGCTCGTGGCCGCGAACACGAACCCGTTCCCGTCGAAGGCCAGGGTTCCGATCGTGCTGCCGTCGAGCTCGTCGCCGCCGACCTTGCTCCAGCTGGAGCCGCCGTTCGAGGATCGGTACACGCCGAGGCCCGTGTAGTTCTCGTACGCGGTGCTCGCCTCGCCCGAGCCGAACCACACGGAATGGTTCGCCGGGTCCACCGCGACCGAGCCGCCCGCCAGCGTCGGCAGGTGGTCGGTCATCACCTGCCAGGTCTTGCCCCGGTCGGTCGATCTCCACACGCCGCCGTCGGCGGCCGCCGCGTAGACCGTCGAGCCGTCGACCGCCAGCCCCTGGATCCGGCCGGCCACGAAGCCCGAACCACCGCCCGAGTTGGAGTAGACCGGGTCGCGGTAGTTCGACGCGTCGGACTGGTACGGCTGGTCCGTGACCTCGGTCCAGCTGCCACCCGCGACCGCCATCCCGGCCGCATGTGCCTGGGCCGCAACGTACGCAGCCGCCGGCACGGTGGCCGCCGGCAGGGTCCGGATGAGCGCGTACTGCTGCGCGCCTTCCAGCGCCTCGGCCCGGTCGGGCGCGCCTTCTGCGTTGGCTTCACCGGCCGAGATCAAGGCCCGCTCCGAGGAGCGCCCCGTGATCGTATGGGCTCGCCGGGTGCTGGTGGCCGCGTGGCCTGAGGCGGCGGCCGTCGCGATCGTGCCGAGGACGGCGATCGCGGAGACGAGGAGCCGTATCCGGACCCCTCGAGCAGGACGTGCCATGAACACCCCCTCATCCCGTGACGGCGGAACTCTAGGCCACGTCGCACATACGAGCAACGGGCCCGGCTCAGCCGGCCTCGACCATCACCTCTTCGGGGATGTCGAAGTTCGCGTACACGTTCTGCACGTCGTCCAGCTCCTCGAGGGCCTCCAGGAGCGCGAGCACCTGCCGGGCCTGCCCCCCCTCCACCGGGACCTGGGTCTGCGGAACCATCGTGAGCTCCGCGGAGAGCACCGGCACGCCGGCGGCCTCGACGGCGTCGCGGACCGAGCCCAGGGACCCCGGATCCGTCGTGATCTCCCACGTGCTCTCGGCGTCGGCGAGGTCCTCGGCCCCGGCATCCATCGCCACCTCGAGCAGCCGCTCCTCGTCGGGCGCGGCCTCCTTCTCGATCTGGATCACGCCCCGGCGCGCGAACATCCAGGCCGTGCTGCCGGACTCGCCGAGGTTCCCGCCGTTGCGGGTGAACGCGTAGCGCACGTCCTGGGCCGTGCGGTTGCGGTTGTCGGTGAGGGTCGCCACGAACAGCGCCACGCCGCCCGGCCCGTAGCCCTCGTACGTGACCTCCTCGTACCGGGCGCCGCCCTCGAGCTCGCCGGTCCCGCGCTTGATCGCGCGCTCGATGTTCTCGTTCGGGACCGAGGCGTCCTTCGCCTTCT
>DASWAT010000127.1:0-37154 GCA_036390995.1 Actinomycetota bacterium
CGCGCGTCGTCACGCGGCATCCCCTCTACTCGATGGGCACCGACGCAGACCGGCGCGTCTGAGCGCTCACCGTCACGTAGATGCCCGCAAGGATCACCGCGCCCCCGGCGAACGCCGTCCACGCCGGGATCTCTCCGAAGAGCGCGAACGCGAGGATCGTGGCTCCCACCGGCTCGCCGGTCACGGCGATCGCGACGACCGTCGCGCGCAGATGGGCCAGCAGGTAGTTGAAGACCGTGTGCCCGAGGAACTGGGGGATCACCGCCATGAGTACGAAGAGCCCCCAGACGCGCGGCGAGAAGCCGACGAACGGCGTGCCGGCCACGGCCATCGTCCCGGCCAGCAGCGCGGCGCAGGTCGCGTACACGATGCCCACGTACGTGAGCAGCGAGAGCCGGGCCCGAAGCGTCCGACCGAACAGGAAGTACCCGGCAGCCGCGACCGCCCCGAGGAGCGCCAACAGGTCGCCGAACGCGTTCCGCCCCGACAGCCCCAGGTCGCCCCCCGAGATCACGGCGGCTCCTATCACCGAGAGCGCGATCCCCGCCAGGGTGGCTCCGGACGCCGACTCCCCCACCCGACGCCCGAGCAGCGCCACCCACACGGGTTGCGTCGTCACCAGGACCGTGCTCGCCGCGACCGTCGTGTAGGACAGCGACGGGATCCACAGGGCGAAATGCGCCGCCAGCAGCCCGCCGGACAGCAGCGCGATCGCCCATCCGCGGCGCGAGAGCCCTCGGAACTCCTCCCGGTGCCGCAGAAGGGCCAGCGGAAGCAGGATCGCCGCGGCCATCGCGTTCCGGTAGAAGGCCACAGCCAGGGCGGGGGCGTCCGCCCACCGGATCAGGATCGAGGAGAACGAGACGGCCACGACCCCCAGGATCAGCAGCGCGAGCCGGCGGGGAGACATCCCGGGGGACGTCAGCGGACCCTGGCGATGAATCGACCGGCGCCCATGTCCCGAGACAGGCTTCGAGCGATCTCCTTCACGGCACCGACGACCTCCTTCGAGGGGCCGTCGTTGAGCAGACGCTCGACCGGTCCCGCCACGCCGATCGCTCCCACCGGGCTTCCGAGGTGATCGAAGACCGGCGCGGCGACCTCGGCCTCGCCGACGATCGCCTCCTGGTCCTCGAGCGCCACGCCGTCCACGGCCACCTCGTCGAGGGCCGCCCCGAGGGCGAGAGGATCGACGATCGTCCTGCCGGTGAGGCGGGGCAGCTCGCCGGCGAGCAACTCCTCCCTCCGCCCGGCGTCGACATGGGCCACGATCGCCTTGCCGAGGGCGCACGCGTTCCAGGGGATGGAGGCTCCCACCTCCAGGATCTGCACCGAGTTGTCGGGACGGAAGACGTGGTGGACGATCAGCACGCTCGTTCCGTTCAGCACCCCCACACGGACCGCCTCAACCACCCGGCCCGCCAGCGACTCTGCCCACAGGAGCGAGCGAGCCCGCAGCTCGTGGTTGTCGAGGAAGGCGTTCCCCAGCTGCAGGAGCGCAGGCCCCAGCCGGTACTTGCCGGCCTCGGCGTCCCGCTCGACGAGCTCCTCGGCCTCCAGCGCCCGGAGCAGCCCGTACACGGTCGCCTTGGCCAGGCCGAGCCGGTCGGCCAGCTCCGTGACCCCGAGACCGGGCGAGCCGGTCCCCAACTCGCGAAGGATCCGTGAGGCCCGCCGCACGGACTGGATCACGACTCGGCCCCCAGCGTGCGGACGGCGACGTCTGCCGCCCGCTCCAGCGAGGAGAACAGCAGGGCCGCAGACGTCGCCCCGGGGTCCTGGTGACCGACGCTGCGCGGTCCCAGGTAGCTCGCCCGGCCCTTCCTGGCCTGCATGGCCACCGTGGCCCGCACCCCCTCCTCGGCGGCGCGCCGCGCGCGTCCCAGGGCCACGAGGAGAGGGTCGCCGGCTCGAAGCCCTCGCTCCAGCCCGGCCAGGGCGGGCGAGAAGGCATCGACGATGGTCTTGTCCCCCTCCGCGGCCGCGCCCATCGACTGGATCGCCGCGAGGCCCGCCCTGAGCGCCTTCAGCAGGTCCTCGGGATCGAAGGTGGGACCGTCGCCGAGCGAGCGGCCCATGTCGCGGAGGCCCGTTCCGTACAGCGGTCCCGCGGCGCCCCCGACCGTGTAGACGAGCTCGAGCCCCACCGCCTCGAGCACGGTCCCCGGGGGCTCGGCCTGCATCTCCCGAGCCTTGGCCAGGGCGGCCGTGAGCCCACGATCCATGTTGATGCCGTGATCGGCGTCGCCGATGGCGGCATCGAGCTGCGTCAGATAGTCGCGATGCTCACGCACCTCGGTCGCCAGCTCCTCCACCCAGCTGATCACGAAGCCGGCATCCAGCCGAGCCTCACCGTCTGCAGCTCCCAAGCGGCTCACCACCCATCGATCGGCCGTCCGGCGCGGTTCGGGTCGTATGGAAACCCCCTCGCGCAACGTTCGGCCGGTCCGGACCGCCTGTCAAGCGTGGGCCCAAGGTCCCTCCTGGCCAACCGCTCTCGTCGCAAGAATGTTCGACGATACCGAACGATCGATGGGATGTCCGAATGATGGGCGGAGGCATGGCCGATTTGACAACGAACGCCGAACGCCATTTGCTTCCGAACAGCCGGCCATCCCCGACTCGGCGGGTGAGGAAAGGAGGTGGAATGACGCCTTCTCGCCCGGGCGCACTGCCCGGACTCACGACTCCTGTCGATTCACAGTAAGGGGGTGGATATGGGTACGTTTGGTTTGCTGGCGCAGGCAACCATCGACAACGGCCGTCTGTTCTGGGGTGAGGTTGTCGGGACGGGTGTGCTGATCCTGCTCGGTGATGGCGTCGTCGCGGGCGTTCTGCTCAGCAGGTCCAAGGCGCAGAACTCGGGATGGATCGTCATCACTTGGGCGTGGGCGATGGGTGTCATGTTCGGCGTCTGGACAAGCATCGCGGTGGGTGGCCAGGGCGACCTGAACCCAGCTGTGACGATCGCCAAGTGGGCGTCGTCTAGAGCGCTCTTCGCCGACCCCAGTGCCGGGTTCACCCAGGTGGTGTACCTGGTCGGGGGTGAGTTCATCGGGGCCTTCGCCGGCGCGATCCTCGTGTATCTCGCCTACTTGCCACACTGGTCCGAGACCGAGGATCCGGGCCTGAAGCTGGCCGTGTTCAGCACCGGCCCGGCCGTCCGCAACTACGCGGCGAACTTCGTGACGGAGGTCATCGGCACGATGATGCTGATGCTCGGCGTCTTCGCGATCTTCGTCTCGCCCTTCGCGGGTGCGACCCTCGAGTTCCAGGTGTTTGCGGTCGCGCTCCTCGTGTTTGCGATCGGCATGTCCCTCGGTGGCCCGACCGGATACGCGATCAACCCTGCCCGTGACCTCGGCCCGAGGATCATTCACTTCCTCCTGCCGATCCCCGGGAAGGGCAGCTCGGACTGGGCCTACTCGTGGGTGCCGGTCTTCGGCCCGATCGTCGGTGGCATCCTGGGCGCCTGGATCGGTAGGGCGGTCTTCCTATAAGAGGCGGTGATAAGGGGCGGTGACGAGGGGGTCGGTGACGCACAACCGCGGAAAGGAGCCGATGTGAAGAAGCTCATCAACAAGCCCGAGGACGTCGTCACCGAGGAGCTCCAGGGCGTCGCCGCGGCCCACCCCGACCTGGTACGGGTCAACTTCGGCCCGAACTTCGTCGTTCGTGCGGACGCGCCGGTGCAGGGCAAGGTCGCCCTGGTCTCGGGAGGCGGATCGGGTCACGAGCCGATGCACGGAGGGTTCGTCGGTATGGGCATGCTGGACGCAGCCTGCCCCGGCGAGGTCTTCACCTCTCCCACACCGGACCAGATGTACGAGGCGGGTAAGGCCGCGAACGGTGGCGCCGGGCTCGTGTACATCGTCAAGAACTACACCGGCGACGTCATGAACTTCGACATGGCCGCCGAGCTGGCCCGGGGGGATGGCATCGAGGTGGAGTCGGTCCTCGTCGACGACGACGTGGCCGTGCAGGACAGCCTCTACACCGCGGGACGCCGCGGCGTGGGAACGACGGTCCTGATGGAGAAGATCGCCGGGGCGGCCGCCGAGGAGAAGCGGCCGCTGAAGGACGTGGCGGACATCGCCCGGCGCGTCAACGAGAACGGGCGTAGCATGGGAATGGCGCTCACGTCCTGCACCGTGCCGGCCGCCGGCAAGCCGACCTTCGAGCTCGGCGACGACGAGTTCGAGATCGGCATCGGCATCCACGGTGAGCCCGGACGGGAGCGCATGAAGATGAAGCCCGTCTCGGAGATCGTGGAGATGATGACCGTGGCGGTCGTCGAGGACATCCCGTTCAAGAGCGGGGACAAGGTGCTCGCGTTCGTGAACGGGATGGGCGGCACGCCCCTGATCGAGCTGTACCTCGTCTTCAACGAAGTGCACAAGTTCCTGAAGGGCCGCGGCATCGAGATCTCCCGCAACCTCATCGGCAACTACATCACGTCGCTCGACATGCAGGGCTTCTCGGTGACCCTTCTCAAGATGGACGACGAGCTCACGAAGCTCTGGGACGCGCCGGTCAAGACGCCCGGCCTTCGTTGGGGCGTCTGAGGGGATGCCGTGACGGCATCGGCCGGCCGGCGGTCCGGGAAGGAGGGATGGTGAGCGTCCCGTACGACCTCGTGGTCCGGTGGGTGCGGGACTTCGCGGAGGTGATCGCCGACAAGAAGGAGGAGCTCACGGCCTTGGACGCGGCGATCGGCGACGCGGATCACGGCATCAACATGGATCGCGGGATGAAGGCCGTCCTGGCCAAGCTCGACGGCGTCGCCGACGGCGACGTCGGCGGGCTCCTGAAGACGGTGGGGATGACGCTCGTGTCCACCGTCGGCGGGGCGGGCGGCCCCCTGTACGGAACGCTGTACATGCAGATGGGAACGGCGCTCGCCGGCAAGCCCGAGCTCGACCTGCAGGGCTGGGCCGAGGCCGTGGCAAAGGGCCTCGACGGCGTGGTCATGCGGGGCAAGGCCGAGCCCGGCGACAAGACGATGGTCGACGCGTTGACGCCGGCGCGCGACGCGCTGAAGGAGGCCCTCGAGGAGGGGGCCTCCTTCGGTGATGCGCTGCGCAGATCGGCGTCGGCGGCCGAGGACGGCATGAAGGCCACGATCCCGCTCGTCGCGAGGAAGGGACGGGCCAGCTACCTCGGCGAACGAAGCGCCGGCCACCAGGATCCCGGGGCGACGTCGTCGTTCCTGCTGCTGAAGGCGGCCGCCGACACCTGGGCGGACGCCGACCCGTAGGAGGCTTACTCGGAAGGAGGCCCCATGGCTGACTACGCAGCCGCGTTGGACCAAGGAACCACCAGCACCCGGTTCATGGTGTTCGATCACAAGGGGCAGGTGAAGTCCATCGAGCAGAAGGAACACGAGCAGATCTACCCGAAGCCGGGCTGGGTCGAGCACGACGCGATGGAGATCTGGCAGCGGAGCGAGGAGGTCATCGCGGGCGGGCTCAAGAAGGGCGGGCTGAAGGCCAGCGATCTGGCGGCCGTGGGCGTCACGAACCAGCGTGAGACGACGGTCGTCTGGGAGAAGGCCACCGGCAAGCCGGTCTACAACGCCATCGTCTGGCAGGACACGCGGACCGACCAGATCTGCAACCAGCTGTCCGCCGACGGCGGCCAGGACCGGTTCCGGCCGAAGACCGGGCTGCCCATCGCCACGTACTTCTCGGGGCCGAAGATCAAGTGGATCCTCGACAACGTCGAGGGCGTCCGCGCGCGGGCCGAGAAGGGCGAGGTGCTCTTCGGCAACATCGACACCTGGTGCATCTGGAACCTGACAGGTGGACCGGACGGCGGCGCGCACGTCACCGACGTCACGAACGCCAGCCGGACCATGATGATGAACCTGGAGACGCTGGCCTGGGACGACGAGATCCTGGGGATCCTGGGCGTACCGAAGGCCATGCTGCCCCAGATCAAGGCCTCCAGCGAGGTGTACGGCGACGCCAAGGGAGCGCTCGCCGGCATCCCCGTGGCGGGCGACCTGGGGGACCAGCAGGCGGCCCTGTTCGGCCAGACCTGCTTCTCCGTCGGTGAGGCGAAGAACACCTACGGCACCGGCTGCTTCATGCTGCTGAACACGGGGAACAAGCCGGTCGCGTCGAAGAGCGGCCTGATCACCGGGCTCGGCTACAAGATCGGGGACCAGCCCGCGGCCTACATGCTCGAGGGCTCGATCGCCATCACCGGCGCTCTCGTCCAGTGGCTCCGCGACAACCTCGGCATGATCGAGAAGTCCGAGGACATCGAGGCGCTCGCGGCAACGGTCGAGGACAACGGCGGCGCGTACTTCGTGCCGGCGTTTTCGGGGCTGTTCGCGCCGTACTGGAAGAACGACGCCCGCGGCGTGATCGCCGGCCTGACGCGCTACGTCAACAAGGGCCACATCGCACGCGCGGTCCTGGAGGCGACGGCGTGGCAGACCAAGGAGGTCGCCGACGCCATGAACGCGGACTCCGGCGTCAACCTGACCTCGCTGAAGGTCGACGGCGGGATGGTGTACAACGAGCTGCTGATGCAGTTCCAGGCCGACGTCCTGGGCGTGCCGGTGATCCGGCCGGTGGTCGCGGAGACGACCGCCCTCGGCGCCGCATACGCCGCCGGCCTCGCCGTCGGTTTCTGGAAGGAGGTTGAGGACCTCCGGGTCAACTGGGGCAAGGACAAGGAGTGGGACCCCAAGATGGACCCGGCGGAACGCGACAAGGAGTACGGGTTCTGGAAGAAGGCCGTCACCCGGACCTTCGACTGGCTCGAGTGACGGAACGCCACACCGGGGAGGTCGGCGCCGGGGCGCCGTCCCTTCCCGTTTCGACCAGAAGGAGGGCCGATGGCACGCGAGCACGAGGAGCACCCGGACTTCGCGAAGGGCCAGGAGGAGGAGGAGCACGGCGAGGAGAAGGATCACAAGGGCTCCTTCGCCGAGGGGCAGGCCGACGAGGAGCATCACAAGGAGCACGAGGAGCACCCGGACTTCGCCAAGGGCCAGGAGAAGGAAGAGCACCACGAGGACGAGCCGCGTCCGGACTTCGCCAGGGGCCAGGAGTCCGAGGACAAGGACTGACGAAGGTCCCACGCCGGATGGCGCGCACGGTGGGATGATTCGGCCATGACCGCCGGCCGTGTCCGAACGTCCGTCATCGGAAGGAGCCACCGCCGGGTCGCGCTCACTGCCTCGATCCGAAAGCCGACGGATCCCCCAAGTACGCCATGACCAACATCCAGACAGAAGTCCTCGTGATCGGAGGGGGCTCCACAGGGCTCGGCGTCGCCCGCGACACGGCGATGCGTGGGTTCTCCACGGTCCTGGTGGACCGGGGCGACCTGGCCACCGGGACCACCGGCCGGTTCCACGGCCTCCTTCATTCAGGCGGCCGCTACGTGGTGAAAGACCCGAAGGCGGCCGAGGAGTGCATCCACGAGAACCGCATCCTCCGGGAGATCGCGGCCGATTGTATCGAGGACACTGGCGGCCTGTTCGTCACGACTCCGGTCGACGATCCCATGTACGCCGACCGGTTCGCCGAAGCCTGCCGCGCGGTCGACGTCCCAGTCGAAGAGATCCCCGTGGCCGCGGCCCTTCGCCGCGAGCCACGCCTCAATCCCCGGATCTCACGCGCGTTCACCGTGCCCGACGCCCACATCGACTCGTGGAAGACCGTGTGGGCGTGCGCGCGGTCCGCCGAAGCGTACGGCGCGCGGATCCTCCCCTACCACGAGGTCCTGCGGTTGGTCGTGGAGGACGGCGCCGTCAAGGGCGCCGTGGCGCTGGACCATCGCGGCGGCGAGGAGGTCGAGATCGGGGCCGACATCGTGGTCAACGCCTCCGGGGCGTGGGCAGGCCGGATCGCCGCGATGGCCGGCTGCGAGGTCACGGTGTTCCCCGGCAAGGGGATCATGGTGGCGATGAACCACCGTCTCGTGAACACCGTGGTGAACCGGTGCTCGATGCCGTCCGACGGCGACATCATCGTGCCCGCCCGCGCCGTCTCGATCATCGGCACCACCGACGTGAAGGTGGCCGACCCCGACGAGTGGGAGATCACGCGCGAGGAGGTCCAGAAGATGCTCGACGCGGGCGAGAACCTCGTGCCGGGCTTCCGCCAGGCCCGCGCCCTCCGCGTCTGGGGCGGGGTCCGGCCCCTGTACCAGGAGAAGGCCGAGGCCGACACCCGGGACGTGACCCGGGCCCACGCGCTCCTCAACCACCGGACGAGGGACGGGGTGGAGCGGTTCCTCACGATCACGGGGGGCAAGTTCTGCACGTTCCGGCTGATGGCCGAGGAGACGGTGGACGCCCTGTGCGGCGAGCTCGGGGTCGAGCGACCGTGCCGGACCGCCGAGGAGCGCCTCCCGGACTCGGAGGACAAGCGCTACTACTGGCTCGGCGCGCGCGTCGCGCAGCGGGAGGAGACCCTCCACGACGACCAGCTGATCTGCGAGTGCGAGTTCATCTCCCGCAGCGACCTGGAGGTCGCGCTGCGCCGCCGCGGAACGGTGAACCTCGACGACATCCGCCGGAGCATCCGGTTGGGGATGGGCCCCTGCCAGGGCGGCTTCTGCATCTACCGGACCGCCGGGATCCTCCACGAGATCCAGAAGACCTCCTCGGTGGTCGCGAACCGCGCCCTCCTCGACTTCGTGCAGGAGCGCTGGAAGGGGGTCCAGCCGGTCCTCTACGGCGACCAGCTCCGGCAGGCCAGGTTCGACGAATGGATCTTCCAGGGGATCCTGGACGTCGGGCACCTGCCCGGCGACGAGGTGCGCAGCGCCACGGTGGAGGCGACGAGCTCATGAGCACCGATGTCGTCGTGATCGGGGCCGGCCTCTCGGGACTGACGGCGGCCGTCCGACTGGCCGAGGAAGGTCGACGGACGGTGCTCCTGGCCCAGGGCGTGGGTTCCACCCACCTGGCGCCCGCCTGCATCGACGTCCTCGGCTACGCGCCCGACCTCGTCGAGAGCCCGGCGAAGGCCGTGCCCGCCCTCGTGGCCGAGCATCCCGAGCACCCCTACGCGCGCGTGGCCCCCGAGACCCTCGCGGCGAGCGTCGCCTGGCTCCGGGAACGGGCCGACGGCCTGGGCTACACGGGGTCGCTCGAGGAGAACCTGCTCGTCCCGACCGCGGTCGGCGTGCCGAAGCCCACGGCCATCGTGCCCGAGGCCATGGCCGCGGGCGATCTGCGGTCCGGCGGGCGGTTCGTCTTCGTCGGCCTCCGAGCCCTCAAGAACTTCTATCCCGCCTACCTCGCGGAGAACCTCTCGCAGGTCAAGCTCCCCTCGGGCGCCACCCTAGAGGCCCGGGCGGTCCGGCTCTCCGATCCCGGCCGCGAGGCCGACGTCGGTCCCCTCGACTACGCCAGGGCATTCGAGGATCCCGTGTTCCGACGGGCCGTCACCGACGAGCTCCGGCTCAACCTGCAGCCCGGGGAGATCGTGGGGTTCCCGGCGGTCCTCGGCTTGGATGAGCACGAGGCCGTGCTGAAGGAGCTCCGGGACGCCCTCGAACGGCCCGTGTTCGAGGTTTCGTCCCTGCCCCCGTCGGTCCCGGGCATCCGGTTGTTCCGGACGCTCCGCGCGGCCTTCCGGCGGGTGGGCGGCCGGCTCGTGATCGGCCCGACGGCGACCGGAGCCAAGTCCGGCGATGGGCGTGTCGAGGCGCTGGTGGTCCAGTCGGCAGCACACCGGACGACGACATACGAGGCCGGATCGTTCGTGCTGGCCACCGGAGGGTTCGCGGCGGGAGCGATCCTCCTCGACTCCTTCGGCGAGGTCCGGGAGACCGTGTTCGGGCTCCCCGTGTCCGGGGTGCCGCCCACCGACGAGCCCCGGTTCCTCCCCGGCTACCTCGACGATCATCCGATGGCCCGGGCCGGGCTGGCCGTGGACGGGCGCCTCCGGCCGACCGACGCCGACGGCCACCCCGTCTACGAGAACCTCTATGCCGTCGGGGCCATGCTGCACGGCGCGGAGCCGTGGCGGGAGCAGTCCGGCAACGGCCTGGCCCTCGCCACCGGGTTCGCAGCCGCCGCGCAGATCCTGGAGGAAGCGTCCTGATGCAGACGATGGAGACGATGGAGTGGGTCCGGGGCTCCCTCGACCACTGCGTGAAGTGCACGATCTGTGAGACGGCCTGCCCCGTCTCGAACGTCACGCCTCTGTTCCCAGGGCCGAAGTACGTGGGACCGCAGGCCGAGCGCTTCCGGACGGCCGAGGGGAGTCCCGACGCCTCGCTCGACTACTGCTCCGGGTGTGGGATCTGCACGACCGTGTGCCCACAGGGCGTGAAGATCGCCGAGATCAACGCGAAGGCCCGCGCGGTGATGAAGGCCGAGCACGGTGTGCCGCTCCGGGACCGGATCATCGCGCGGTCGGGCCTCACGGGGAAGATCGGAACGCCGGTCGCGCCGATCGCGAACTGGTTCCTGGCGAACCCGGTGTTCCGGCGGCTCCTCGAACGGACACTGCGGATCCATCGCGACGCCCCGGTGCCCAGGTTCGCCGGTCGGACCTTCCAGTCATGGGCCCGCAGGCACCGGCCACCGGCTGCTCCAACCAAGGCGGTCGTCTACTTCCACGGGTGCAGTACGAACTACTACGAGCCCCGGCTCGGCGAGATGACCGTGGCGGTCCTCGAGCACAACGGGTTCCGGGTCCTCGTGCCTCGCGGCCAGGAGTGTTGCGGTCTCCCCCTCCAGTCGAACGGGCTCCTGGACGACGCCCGCCGGTACGTCAAGAAGCTGGCCGAGACCCTGGTGCCCTACGCCCGCCGCGGGTACGACATCGTGGCCACCTCGACGAGCTGCGGGCTCATGCTGAAACGCGAGGCGATGGAGATGCTCGATCTCGAGGACGACGAGGTCCTCCGAACGGTCTCCGCGCACACCTACGACATCTGCGAGTTCCTGGTCGAGCTCCACGAGCGGGATGAGCTCCGGACCGACTTCAACCCGCTGCCCATCACCGTGCCGTATCACGCGCCGTGCCAGCAGGCGGGTCACTGGATGGGGAAGCCTGCCCTGGAGCTCTTCGCGCTGATCCCCGAGCTCCGGGTGGAGGAGAGCGACGCGGACTGCTGCGGCATCGCCGGGACCTACGGGCTGAAGGCCGAGAAGTACGACATCTCGATGGCCGTCGGCGCACCCCTGTTCCGACAGGTCCAGGAGGCCCGGTCGGAGCTCGCCGCCTGCGACAGCGAGACGTGCCGCTGGCAGATCGCCAAGGCGACCGGGGTTCCCTCGGTCCACCCGATCGAGGTGCTCTACCGGTCCTACGGCCTCGGCGGGTGAGGGACAGGCGCTTCTCGCCGGCCGAGGGAGCTGGGGGGCGGACTCCGTGATCGGGATCGTGCTCGTCTCGCACAGCCACACCCTTGCGGAGGGTGTGGCCGAGCTGGCGCGCGAGATGGGCGGGGCCGACGTCCGGCTGGAGGCCGTCGGCGGTCTGGACATGCCCGATCACCCGATCGGCACCGACGCGGTCCTCGTCCAGCAGGCCATCGAGCGCGCCTGGTCCGAGGACGGGGTGTTGGTGCTGATGGACCTCGGCAGCGCGGTGCTGTCCGCCGAGATGGCCGTGGAGATGATGCCCGAGGAGCGCCGGGGCCGGGTCCGGCTGTGCGATGCCCCGTTCGTGGAAGGCGCCGTCGCCGCTGCCGTGGCCGCGCGTCTGGAGCGATCGCTCGACGAGGTCGAGGCCGAGGCGCGGGGCGGGTTGGAGCCGAAAGCCGCGCACCTCGGGACCTCCGTCCCCGTCTCGGCCGAGACGCCCGCCGAAGCGGTCGCGAGCCATGCTGGGCCGGCCGTCACAGCCGAGCTCGAGGTCGACAACCCGCTCGGTCTGCACGCCCGGCCTGCGGCACGGTTCGTGCAGACCGCGTCGCGGTTCGACGCGGACGTCCGGGTCCGCAACCTGAGCACCGGCCGGGGCCCCGCCAGCGCGCGGAGCCTGAACCAGGTGGCGACGCTCGGCGTGCTCCACGGCCACCGCATCGAGGTCTCGGCCGCGGGACCCCAGGCCGAGGAGGCCGTCGAGGCCTTGCGCGTGCTCGCCGCGGAGCACTTCGGCGATCGCGAGGAGGAGGCCGCGGCACCGCCGCCGGAACGGGGCGGGGCGGCTGCGGCGGCCGGGGCCATCGTGGGGCTCCCGGCCTCGTCCGGCATCGCGGTGGGACCGGCGAGGCACTTCCGGCAGCCCGATCTGCCGGTGCCCGCCGGTCCGGCCGACGACCGCGAGGACGAGTGGAGGGCGTTCGAGGAGGCCGTGGAGGACGTGCGCGCCGAGATCCGCCGGACCCGGGATTCCGTGGCCGCCCGCGTCGGCCAGGAGAGCGCGGCGATCTTCGACGCCCACGGACTGTTCCTCCAGGACGAGGACCTGCTGGGCCCCACCCGTTCCGCCGTGATGGACGAGGGCAGGAACGCGGCCGCGGCATGGTGGACGACGGTGGAGAAGGCGGTCCAGACCTGGCGGGCCCTGGACGATCCGTACCTGCGGGCCAGGGCGGCCGACCTCGAGGCGGTGGGCCGCCAGGTGCTGGCCCGTCTCCTCGGGGCCACGCCGGGGCCGCCGACGTTGGCCGGCCCCGGGATCCTCGTAGCTGCTGACCTCACGCCCGCAGACACCGCGGGCCTGGATCCTGGCATCGTGCTCGGCGTTGCCACCGCGTTCGGCGGCCCGACGTCCCACTCGGCGATCCTGGCTCGGTCGCTGGGGATCCCGGCTGCGGTGGGCCTGGGACGGGCGGTCCTGGAGGTGGACGAGGGGGCGCCCGTCGTGCTCGACGGTGATGCAGGAACGCTCACCCGGGATCCGTCCCCGGCAGCCATCGAGGAGGCCCGGTCGCGCGGGGAGCGATCCCGCGCCGCCGAGGCCGAGGCCCGCGCCGCCGCCGGCGAGCCCGCCGTGACCATCGACGGCACACGGATCGAGGTGGTCGCGAACGTCGGCCGTCCCGAGGACGCGGTTGCCGCGGCGACGTCGGGCGCCGAGGGCGTCGGGCTGCTCCGCACCGAATTCCTGTTCCTCGGCCGGGATACGATGCCGAGCGAGGAAGAGCAGACGGCGGCGTACCGGGCGGTGGCCGAGGCGCTCGGCGGCAAGCCGATCATCGTCCGGACGCTGGACGTGGGCGGGGACAAGCCCCTCCCCTACCTGCCGATGCCCGAGGAGGCGAATCCGTTCCTCGGCGTCCGGGGCCTGCGGCTCGGGCTCGCGCAGCCGGAGATCCTCAGGACCCAGCTCCGCGCGTTGCTCCGGGTGGCGGCCGACCACCCCATCCGGGTGATGTTCCCGATGGTCTCCACCCCGGAGGAGCTCCAGGAGGCGAAGGCGGTGCTCGAGCAAGCGAGGGCCGAGCTCCGGCAGACTGGCGCACGGCTCCCCGATCGCCTGGAGGCGGGCATCATGGTCGAGGTCCCCTCGGCCGCGCTGCAGGCGGCGACGTTCGCCGAGGACGCCGACTTCTTCTCCATCGGCACGAACGACCTCACGCAGTACACGCTGGCCGCCGAGCGTGGCAACGAACGCGTGGCCGCTCTGGCCGACGGCCTCCACCCCGCAGTCCTGCGGCTGATCGCGATGACCGTGGAGGGCGCGGCGCCGCTTCAGCGGATGGTGGGAGTATGCGGCGAGCTCGCCGGAGATCCCGTGGCCGTGCCCATCCTCGTCGGCCTGGGGGTGACCGAGCTGTCCGCGAGCCCGCCGGCGGTCCCGCGGGTGAAGCGCGCCGTACGCCAGACCGATCTCGGATCGGCCCGGGAGCTGGCTCGCAAGGCCCTCGGTCTGCGCTCGGCGACGGACGTCCGCGAGCTCGCGGCGCGCAGCTGAGCGCGCTGCTAGGGTTGAGCCGGGTGGCCGTGAACGAACGCGCGACGAAGGCAGCCTCGCTGCTTCGCCGGATCACGTACCTGCGGGTGGTCCTGGTCCCGGTCGTGATGTGGCTGCTGCTCGAGGACCCGTTCCGGCACGCCTACGGGGTGGCCGGGGGGCTGTTCGCCTTCGCCGCCGTCACCGACTTCTTCGACGGTTTCCTGGCCCGGCGGTGGAAGGCCACGACTACGCTCGGCAGCTTCCTCGACACGACGGCCGACAAGCTCTTGGTCTCGGGCGTCCTCGTGGCCCTCGTAGGCGTAGGGCGCGCTTCACCATGGATCGCCACGATCATCGTGGGTCGCGAGCTTCTGATCCTCGGCCTGCGCGGGGTGGTCGCCGCCGACGGCACCGTGATGCGACCGTCGATCTGGGGCAAGCTGAAGGCGAACGTCCAGTTCGTGGCGATCTTCCTGGCGATCGTGCGGACCACGCCGCAGCTCGGTCCGCTGTTCGTGGACCAGTGGGCGATGCTCGCGGCTGCCGTCGTTACCGTGCTGTCCGCCGTGGAGTACCTCACCCGGTTCTCCGGGACCCTGTCCCTCCGCCGCTGAAGCCACCGTGGCCGGCCGGGCGTTCGTCACGGGAGGGTCCGGCTTCGTCGGCGGCGCGCTGATCCGCCGGCTGGTCTCCGGCGGCGCCGAGGTCGTGGCCCTGGCCCGCTCCGACACCGCGGCGATGACGCTCGAAGCGCTCGGCGCCCGGCCTGTCCGAGGCGACCTGCAGGATCCGTCCACCCTGGCGACCGCGATGCGCGGCTGCGACGTCGCGTACCACGTCGCGGGTGTGTCCCGCTCGTGTCTGCGCGCTCGCGATCGCTCGGAGATGCTCCGCACGAACGTGGACGGCACGCGGAGCGTCCTCCGGGCCGCGGCGACGGCGGGCGTGACGCGGGTCGTCCACACCTCGTCGGGGGCGACGATCGGCGAGCGCCGGGGCGAGGTCGGAAGGGAGGACACACGGCACCGAGGTGGCTTCCTCACCGACTACGAACGATCGAAGTTCGAAGCCGAGCGGGCGGCGCTCGACCTGGGCGCCGAGCTCGGCGTGGATGTCGTCGTGGTCAACCCGGCGTCCGTCCAGGGCCCCGGACGCGCCGACGGCTCGGGCCGGCTCCTGCTCCTGGCCATGCGAGGCCGTCCCGTGCCGGCTATCCACACCCACCTCGGCATCGTGGACGTGGAGGACTGCGCGGCCGGCCACGTCCTGGCCGCCGAGCGCGGGACGCCGTTCCGGCGCTACCTGCTATGCGGAGCGAGTCCGTCCACCCGGGAGCTGCTCGAGGCGATCGAGCGCGTGCTGGGACGGCGGGTGAGGGTGGCCTTCGTGCCCGGGGCGCTCCTGTCCGCGGCCGGTTCCGCCGGCGATGCGTACGCCCGCCTGACCGGACGGGTCCCGCCCGTGTGCCGGGAGCTCGCCCGCTCCGGCCGCCACGGTCACCGGTACGACGGCTCGCGCGCGGTGCGGGAGCTCGGGCTCGCGTACACGCCGCTCGAGGAGACCCTCCGGCGCGCGGCCGCGTGGTTCGAGGCTTCAGGGCTGCTGTCCCCCCGCCGCTGACGTGCTCCGGAGCGGAGCCGCAGGACCCGGGCTACGATGAGCCATCGCCTCCTCGGAGGCGCCCGAGCGACACGGAGGTGCACCGCGTCATGAGCGAACAGCGACCCGATCGGAACCTGGCCATGGAGCTCGCCCGCGTCACCGAGGCTGCAACGCTCGCCGCCGGCCGGTGGGTCGGGCGCGGCGACAAGGAGGCAGCCGACCAGGCCGCGGTGGACGCGATGCGCCTCATGATCGACACGGTCTCGATGCACGGGACCGTCGTGATCGGCGAGGGGGAGAAGGACGAGGCGCCGATGCTCTTCAACGGCGAGGAGGTGGGCGACGGGACGGGTCCCGGCGTGGACGTGGCGGTGGACCCGATCGACGGCACCCGCCTGACCGCGGTCGGCCAGCCGAACGCGCTCGCGGTGATCGCCCTTGCGGAGCGGGGCACGATGTTCTTCCCGGGCGCGGCCGTGTACATGGAGAAGGTTGCGACGGGCCCCGATGCCGCCGACGTCATCGACGTCACCGCACCGCCCGAGGAGAACGTCCGGGCGGTGGCAAAGGCCAAGGGCGTGCGACCCGAGGAGATCGGCGTGGTGATCTTGGACCGGCCCCGGCACGCCGAGCTCATCCAGCGGATCCGGGGGACGGGTGCGAAGGCGTTCCTCATCACCGACGGCGACGTGGCCGGCGCCATCTCCGCGGCGTCCACCCGGCGATCGGGCATCGACCTGCTCATCGGGATCGGCGGGACGCCCGAGGGCGTGATCGCCGCGGCCGCCCTGAAGTGCCTGGGCGGCGCGATCCAGGGTCGCCTCTACCCCCGGGACGACGAAGAGCGGGAGAAGCTCGCCGGCGCGGGCTTCGACGTCGAGCGCGTGCTCCTCACCGACGACCTGGTTTCGGGCAACGACGTGTTCTTCGCGGCCACCGGGATCACGGACGGCTCGCTGCTGCGCGGGGTGAAGTACTGGCCGGACGGCGCCACCACCTGGTCGCTCGTGATGCGATCCCGCTCCGGAACCGTGCGATGGATCGAGGCCGAGCACCGGTTCGAGAAGCTCGAGAAGTACTCCCGGATCACCTACCGGTAGTCTGGTTCAGACCAGCGGCTGCCGGGGTCACGGGAGCCGGAAGACGCCGGGGCCCTCTCTCACGACACTACCGTCGCGGACGGCGCGCGCAAGGACGGCGAGCAGCTGCTTGCGGATGTCGGTCTGCGAGAACGGGTCCAGGTAGCCCCGCTTCAGGGCCAGGTCCTGGATCACCGTCCAGTGCAACGCTTTCGACTCCTCGCGCAGGACGGCAAGCGCGGCATCGAGGAACTCCACCGGTCTACAGCTCGCGGGCCCTCGGGATCACCGTCTCGGCGAACAGCTCGAGGATCGTCGGATCGGGGACCGCGAACGGCAGGGCCGCCGGCGAGACGACGACCTGCTCCACGCCGAGCTCGGCGAACGCGGCCAAGCGCTCGAGCACCTGCTCGGGTGTCCCCGTGAGCGTGTCCACCATGAACGCGTCGAGGAGCTCGCCGTCGAGCGCGCCCCCCGGCATCCATCGCTGCATGGCCCGGAATCGGGCGACCAGGTCATGCGGGTTCTCGCCGAGCAACGTGTAGAGCCCGATCGACAACCGCAGCGTTGCAGGGTCACGCCCCTCCTCTTCGCAGATCTCGCGGGCCCGGCGCACCTTCTTCCCGTAGTCCTCGGGCGTCCACCGCCAAACCGTGTTCCAGCCGTCGGCGTGGCGAGCCGCCAGCCGAAGCGCCCGGTCCCCGCCCTTGGCCCCGATCCAGATCGGCGGCCGCGGTCGCTGCACCGGGAGCGGGTGGTTGTACGCGTCGCGAAGCGTGACGTGCCGGCCCTCGAAGCTCACCGGGCCACCGGGCAGCAGCAGGTCCAGGACCTCGACCGTCTCCTCGAGGAGACCGAACCGCTCCCCCACCGAGCCGAACTGGTACCCGAACGCCCGGAACTCGTCCTCGTACCAGCCGGCTCCGATGCCGAGGTCGAACCGCCCGCCGGAGAGCTGGTCGATCGCCGTGACGCTCTTCGCCAGGATCGCGGGGTGGCGGAACGGCGCGCCGAGCACGAGCGTGCCCAGGCGCACCCGCTCGGTGAGCGGCGCCAGACCGGCCAGCGCGGTGAGCGGCTCGAGCGAGCCCTGCAGGTCGGACGGCCCCCCGTACCTGGCCAGGGAGTAGAAGAAGTGGTCGGACACCCACACGGAGTCGAACCCGACGCGGTCGGCCAGCCTGGCGAACTGCACCATCCGCGCGAACGAGATCGGCTCTCCCGTCGGAAGCGAGAAGTCGTAGTGGGGCAGCGCCAGGCCGAACCGCATCTACAGGTACCGGAGGACGTCGGCGGGGCCGGTCACCTCGACGCCCTCCGGCACCCGGATGCCGGAGGGAAGCTTCAGCCGGGGGTAGACCGACACGTCGCCGGACAGACGGACGCCCGGATACACGACCACCTCGTCGCCGAGGGCGACGCAATCCTCGATCGCCGTCTGGTTGTATGGCTCGGACCGGATCTCGGACATCGACCCCACCACGGCCTCGGAGAGCCGGGCCGCGGGTCCGATGATCGCGCCGTCGCGGATCTGGGAGCGCTCGATCGTGGCATCGCGATGGACCTCGATGTCGTCGTCGAGGTTGGAATCGACGATGGTGACGCCGGGGTGGATCTCGCAGAACCGCCCGATCCTCACCGACGGCCCGATCCTCACCGACCCCTCCGTGATCTTCTCCGCCAGCGTGGTGCCGCTGGTGGAGTCCCGCATGGCCAGGGACTCGGGCGCGATCCACACGTGCCGGTCGGGGTCGAACGGCGGTCCGAGGAGCCGATCCACGGACTCGAAGTTGCCTCGGAGCACGTCCACCATCGTCTCGATGTAGTCGCGGACGTTGCCGAGGTCGCCGATCCGGCGTACGGGGGAGGCGTACACCGGGTAGCCGTTGCCCACGAGCCAGGGAAGGAGGTCCTTGCCGAAGTCCAGCCGTCGCTCCCTGAGCCTGCGAACGGCGGGCTCGCCGGCTAGGCCTCGGAGCGCCGTAGAGTCGACCAGATAGAAGCCGGCGTTCGTCATCAGCGGCAGTTCCTTGAACGCCTCGTCGGTCTCGGCGTGGAAGTGCTCACGGAGCTCGGCCAGCGTGGGCTTCTCCACGAACTCGGTGATCCGCCCGTCCTCCTCCGTGAGCATGACGCCATACTTCTCGGCCACCTCGTCCGGCTCCCGCGTCATCGCGGCGATGGTGGCCACGGCCCGGTTCGCCATGTGCGCCTGGAACATCGGGCCGAGGTCGAAGTCGATGATCGAGTCCGTGGGGAACACCAACGCCGTCTGCGTGACATCCCAGTGGTCGAGCATCCGCAGCGTGGAGTCGGCGCTTCCGGTGGTGAGGGCGTCGTACTTCACCGGCGAGTACTTCACGTCGGCCCCGAAGCTCTCGCCGTACCCGATCATCACCTTGATCTGGTACCGGTTCTCCTTGCCGTGGGCGACGATGAAGTATTCCTTGATCCCCTCGCTCGACAGGATCTGGATCACCCAGCTGATCAGGCGGCGCCCGAGGAACGACATGGCCGCCTTCGAGCGCAGGTAGCCGGGCGCCTTCAAGGTGAGCGGGCGGGCCCGGACCCCTTGCCCGCCCGCGAGACCGATGCCGACGACCTCGGACACCTCGGGCATGTGCCTGCATGATATCCGGGCTGCGTTTCCAGGGAACGGGGCCCGAGCCGGCCCCCGGACGGATGGAGGATGCCGATGAAGCCGTGGAGCATCGACCTGCGCGGGCGGCTGGAGGAGCTCGTGATCGAGAGCGAGGCGCTGGCGGGGAACGCGCTGGGAGACCCGGCGGAGCGCCCGCTGTGGGTCTATCTCCCGCCCGGCTACGCCGACGAGCCCGGCCGGCGGTATGCGGTCGTGTACGTGATCCAGGGCTTCACGGGCCAGCTCGACATGTGGAGGAACCGCGAGCCCTTCCGCCCGAACTACCTGGAGATGAGCGACCACCTCTTCGCGGAAGGCGACGAGCGGGGCAGCGTGCCGCCGGCGATCGTCGTCTACGTGGACTGCTGGACATCGCTGGGCGGGAGCCAGTTCCTGAACTCCCCGGCCACGGGCCGCTACCAGGACTACCTCTGCGACGACGTGGTGTCGTTCGTCGACGCTCGGTTCCGGACCGATCCCCGACCCGAGGCGCGGGGGATCCAGGGCAAGTCGAGCGGGGGGTACGGAGCCATGGTGAACGCGATGCTGCGGCCCGACCGGTTCCGCGGACTGGCGTCCCATGCGGGCGACGCCCTGTTCGAGGCGTGCTACGTGAAGGGGTTCGCCGACGTCACCCGGTACCTCCGCGACGAGTACGGCGGCTCCTACGAGCGGTTCTGGGAGGACTTCCGCTCGCGGGTGGCCATGACGAAGCCCTCGGACGGTGAGCTCGTGGAAACGTATGCGTACGCGGCGGCCTATTCGGCGGATCCCGATGGCACCGTGCGGCTCCCGTTCGACACGGCGACCGGCAGGCTGATCGACGACCTGTGGGCCCGGTGGCTCGAGAAGGACCCTGTGCGCATGGTGTCGAAGCACGCGGAAGCGCTGCGCTCGATGCGGGCCATCTGGCTCGACGCCGGACGCAAGGACGAGTGGTACCTCGACAACGGTGCGGTGGCGGTCTCGCGAGAGCTGGAGGAGATCGGCGTTCAGCACACGCTGGAGCTGTTCGACGCGGGCCACATGTCGATCGGCTACCGGTACCCGAGGAGCCTGGCGTTCCTCGCACGGGCCCTTTCCGAACCGGCCTGAGTCACGCGCTGCCGGAGGACTGGTCGACCGTGCCTCGCAGGACGACCCGGCCCGCGGCATCCGTCACCAGGACGGTGGTGAACCCGCTGAGATCCTTGTCGGTGAACTCGTGGAACACCTCGGCGCCGCCGTCCTTGTCCAGCGCGGTGATCCTCCCCGCCTTCAGCGTCTGGCCGTCCGCGTTCCGCACTAGCACCTGGTACGGAAGCCCCGCGAGGGACCGGTCGAGCCCGTTCACGATCACCATGACGAAGTCGAACTTCCTCGGAGACACGAGCTGCAGCGCCGCGCCTCCGCCCACGTGGCTCGCCGACACCGGAGCAAGCTGGCCGAGGTACGTCTGGTCCACCGGCAGTCCTGAGCCGAGACCCCGCAGGGCCAGGGCTCTGCGGAACCGCTCGAGGTCGTCGACCTTCTGCTGCTGCGCGAGCGCGGCGCGATCGGCGAAGCGCTCGGCCCGGCCGGCCATCACGGCGCCCCAGCCCAGGCCGGCCACTGCGACCATCGCGGCGACCGTGGCGGCGGCCACCGTTCGAAGGCGGCGCCGGGTACCGGGCGCGCCGGCCGTCTGGCGGATCGCCGTCACGATGCGGTCGGCCAGTCCCACGGGCGGCTCGGCCTGCGGC
Organism: Actinomycetota bacterium; assembly: GCA_036390995.1. Classification (GTDB taxonomy): domain Bacteria; phylum Actinomycetota; class UBA4738; order UBA4738; family HRBIN12; genus DASQQQ01. The sequence continues at coordinate 20,870 of DASWAT010000127.1, forward strand.
AGGGTGAAGGCGAACGTAGCGGCGGCCCCGCCGAGCTCACCCGCCTCCTTACGGCACCCGGCGCACCAGGCCAGGTGACGCTCCAGGCCGGCGCGCTCCTCCGGCGAGAGCACGCCGAGGGCGAATTCGGGCAGCTGCTCGCGGACGATGAGGCAGTTCACGGACGCTCCTTGTCCTGGTTCGCGCGGCGCACCTTGATGAGGGCGGTGCGCAGACGGGTCTTCACCGTGCCGAGTGGGATGCCGTCTGCCTCTGCGATCTCTCGGGCGGTCAGGCCGCCGAAGTAGGCCCGTGCCAGCAGCCGCCGCTCGGCATCGGACAGGCTCTCGAGGGCCCGCAGCGCCGCATCGCGCTCCATGAGCGGCTCCTCCTCGTCGACGGAACCGATCTCGGGCATCGCGTCCACCAGGATCAGGGTGGGCCGGGTGACGCCCGTGTCCCTGCGGAGACGGTCCACGGCGAGGTTGTGCGCGATCGTCATCAGCCACGTGGATAGCCGGCCTCGCGTGGGGTCGAATCGGGCGGCCTTCCGCCAGGCGGTCAGGAACACGTCCTGGGTGAGCTCCTCGGCCGACTCCGAGCTCCCCAGCAGGCGGAGGCCCAGGGTGAAGACGGGGCGAGAGAAGCGCGCGTACAGCGCGCGAACGGCGTCCTCGTTGCCGGCCAAGAGTCCTTCCACAAGTTGTTGTTCCTCTCGGGGGAGGAGTGGACCATCGGCCCGACCACTCACTCGGCCTCTCCCTTCGGGTATACGCGAGGTCGCGAGACCGGAGTTTGCGCCTGCTCCAGGACCATTATCCGCCCGAACTCGATCGGCGGTCATGGTCCCGTATCGATCGCCTTCCGCCCTCCTGCTCCCGGTGGGATGATGCAGGCATGCGCAACGCGTTCCGCGTGGTGCGAGTGGCGATCGCCGCGCTGGCGATGCTGGGACCGCTCGCCCTCTCCGGGCGCGCACAGGGCTCCTCCCCAAGGGTGATCGAGCTCCGGCTCCAGGGCGTCGTCGACCCGTTCACGGCGGACTACATCCAGGGTGGTATCCATGCGGCGCAGGCCGATGCCGCAGACGCGGTCCTGCTGACGATCGACACCCCGGGCGGGCTGGACTCCTCGATGCGGCAGATCATCCAGGCCATCTTGAACTCCGACGTCCCGGTGATCTGCTACGTGTCTCCCGAGGGTGCGCGCGCGGCGTCGGCCGGCACGTTCATCATGATGGGCTGTCCGGTCGCGGCCATGGCCCCCGGCACGAACATCGGGGCGGCGCACCCCGTCGGCGTGGCCGGCGCGATCGAGCAGCAGAAGGTGACCAACGACGCCGCGGCGTACATCAGGAGCCTCGCGCAGACGCACGGCCGCAACGCCACATGGGCGGTGGACGCCGTCGTCAACTCGGTGAGCATCTCGGCGGCCGACGCCCTGAGCATGCACGTGATCGATCTGATCGCACCGAACGTCGACTCGCTCCTGCGGGATGTCGACGGCCGCACCGTCCCTGTGGCCGGGGGCCGCGAGGCCACGCTCCGGACCGCCGGCGCCGTGGTGGAGCAGCGTGGCATGGGGCTCGGTGCGAGCATCCTGCACACGCTGCTGTCCCCGGACTTCGCGTTCCTGTTCTTCTACCTGGGCCTGGGGCTCATCGTGATCGAGCTGCTGCACCCGGGGCTCTCCATCCCGGGGATCCTCGGCGTCGTGTCCCTCGTCGCGGCGTTCGTGACCTTCGGGGTGCTGCCGGTGCAGCTCGTGGGGATCGCGCTGCTCCTGGCGTCCGCGCTGTTCTTCCTGCTCGAGCTGAAGCACCCGGGCCTCGGGCTGCCCACCGTCGGCGGCGTCGTCACGCTCGTCCTCGGCGGTCTCACGCTGTTCAACCCGTCGGTCCCGAACGCCCGCGTCTCGATCTGGGTGATCGTGCCGGTGGCGGCGTTCCTGGCGCTGTTCTTCGCCACCGTTGTGCCGGCCGCGCTGCGCGCGCGGCGGCTTCCTCCATCCGGCGGCTCGGAGGGGATGGTCGGGCGGGAGGGCGTCGTGGAGAAGGACCTCGATCCGGAGGGCGTGGTTCTGGTGTCCGCCGAGGAATGGTCGGCCCGCTCCACCGCGGGGCCGCTTCCCCGAGGGGCCCGCATCCGGGTCGTGGGCGTAGACCGGCTGACGCTCTCCGTCGAGCCGATGGAGCGACAGGCTTCGGCCGTGCCGGAGCCGGAAGGGGGAGCCCCGTGATCGGATTCCTGATCGGACTGGCCATCGTCCTGCTCCTGCTGATCGTGATCCTCCCGAACGCCATCCGCATCGTGCGCGAGTACCAGCGCCTCGTGGTGTTCCGCCTCGGGCGCAGCATCGGGATGAAGGGACCGGGCTTCGTGCTCCTGATCCCGATCGTCGACCGCGCGGTTTGGGTGGACCTGCGCGAGCTCTACCTCGAGATCCCACATCAGACCGCGATCACGGAGGACAACGCGTCGATCTCCATCGACTTCATCGTCTTCTACAAGGTCGTGGACGCGCAGCAATCGGTCCTCGCGGTAGGGAACTTCGCCGGGGCGGCCCAGAACATCGCGGCCACCACCCTGCGGTCGGTGGTGGGCGATATGGCCCTCGACGACTGCCTGGCCAAGCGGGAGCAGATGAACGAGATCCTGCGGGTGAAGCTCGACGAGGTCACCGAGCGATGGGGCGTGAAGGTCACGAACGTCGAGATCCGCGAGATCATCCCGCCGCCGCAGGTGCAGGAGGCCATGACCCGGCAGATGTCGGCCGAGCGGACACGACGGGCCGTGGTGACGGAGGCCGAGGGCACGAAGCAGGCGGCCATCACGGTGGCCGAAGGCAGCAAGCAGGCCGCCATCCTGAGCGCGGAGGGCGACCGCCAGGCCGCGATCCTGCGGGCCGAGGGCTTCTCCCTGGCGTTGTCGAAGATCTTCCAGGTCGCGCGTGGACTCGATGCGAACACGATGAGCCTGCAGTACCTGGACGCCCTGAAACAGATCGGCGCCTCGGCTTCCACGAAGTTCGTGATCCCGATGGAGTTCTCCACCCTGCTGTCGAGCATGACCGGGCTGACCGGCAGGGCGTTCGGGAACGGCGGTGGCGGCGCGGACGAAGCCGGATCCGGCTCGCAGGAGCCTCCACCCGCCAGGCGAGGGCACGCCTAGCAGCTCCGCGAACGCCCGACCGCCTCGTGCCGACCGTCCCGGCATCGGCCGGCGCCCGGTTCGAGCCGGCGCGTCCCGGAACCGGACGTCCTCCGGCGGTGTAGGTGCGGGTGGCAGACGAGGTGGAGGGCCGTCCACTGGAGGAAGCCGAGCTCGTCGATCGAGCCAGGCACGGCGACGTCGAGGCGTACGGGGAGCTGGTGGACCGGTACCGGCCGGTGGCCTTCCGGGCCGCCTACCTGGTCGCCGGCAACGCCGCGGACGCAGAGGACGCCGCGCAGGAAGCGTTCGTGAAGGCGTACTACGCGCTCGGCCGATTCCGCGCGGAGGCGGCGTTCCGCCCATGGCTGCTGCGGATCGTCACGAACGAGGCGAGGAACCGGCGGAGGTCGGCCGGGCGGCGCGAGCGCCTGGCGCTCCGCCTGTCCGCGGACCGCCGCCCTGGGGATGCGGCCCCATCCCCCGAGGCGGCGGTGATGGACCGAGCGATGAAGGAGGCGATCCTTGTCGCGGTGTCGGAGCTCAGGGAGATCGACCGGATCGTGATCGCGTACCGGTACTTCCTCGACCTGTCGGAAGCCGAGACGGCCGACGTCCTCGGGGTACGGCGGGGCACCGTGAAGTCGCGGCTGAACCGCGCGCTCGCCCGGCTCCGCGAGCGCCTGCCCGAAGGTGCGCGACCGTCGGGGATGGAGGCCGTCGATGGCTGAGCGGGTCACGATCGCCGAGCTGGAGCGTGCGCTCGCGGCGACGGGGTCGCGCATCGAGGTTCCGGAGCCGCCGCCCATGGGACCGGCCGTGAGGGCGCGGATCCGAGCCGGGCAGATCGAGCGCGGAACGGCTCGGCCGCCGTTCCCGGGGCTCGCGGCCTGGCCCCGGCGCCGGGTCGCTCTGTTGGTCGTTGGAGCGTTGCTGATCCTTGCCGCGGCGATCGGGGCGGCACGACTCCTCGTCGTGGGCGCCGTCCAGGTCCGGGTGGTCCCCTCGGTCGCTCCACCGGCCGGATCCGGGCCCTCGCTCGGACCCTCCGTGACCGTGGCCCGAGCCCAGGGCCTGGCCGGGTTCGCCATCAGGATCCCGGGCGACCTGGGACCACCGGACGAGATCCACGTGATCGACACGTCGTTCGCCCGGCGGGTCGTGGTGCTGGCGTGGCGACCGGGCGCCGGCCTGCCCGTCATCGGCGGCACGCCGTGGGGCTCGCTCCTGATGGAGCTGCCCTCGGACCGGGGACCGCTGGCGTACAAGGACCTCGCCGGGCAGAACCGCCTCGATCCCGTGCAGGTCGACGGGGCCCACGGATCCTGGATCGAGGGCCCTCATGACCTGGTGCTCACCACCGACTCGGGCGATCTGCGACTGTACGTCCGGGGGAACGTGCTGCTGTGGGACGCAGACGGGGTCACCTACCGGCTGGAGACGGCGCTCGACCGCGGACGGGCGGTCGGGCTGGCCGGATCGCTCGGGTAGCCGTCGGAGCTCAGCCGGCGTTCGGGTTCACGCCGGCCTGCTGGAGCAGCAGGAAGTCGTGCGGCGCGGACGACGCGTCTCGGGCGGCCGCCACGGACACCGTTCCCGAGACCACCAGGTTCAGCAGGGTCTGGTCGAACGTGGTCATGCCGTAGTACCCACCCTCGACGATCACGTCGTGGATCTCCGCGGTCTTGTCGGGGTCGGCGATCCGCTCGGCGACTCTCCCGGTGTTCACGAGGACCTCGAGACCGGGAACCCGCCCTCCGTCCACCGTCGGGACCAGCCGCTGGCAGATGATCCCCTTCAGCGAGCCCGCCAGCGTGAAGCGGATCTGTTGCTGCTGGTGCGGCGGGAAGAAGTCGACGACCCGGTTCACGGTCTCGGTTGTGTCCACGGTGTGCAGGGTGGACAGGACCAGGTGGCCGGTCTCCGCGGCCTGCAGGGCGGCTCGGACCGTCTCGGTGTCCCGCATCTCGCCGATGAGGATCACGTCGGGGTCCTGCCGCAGCGCCGCGCGGAGCGCCGAGAGGAAGCTCTCGGTGTCGTTGCCGACCTCGCGCTGGTTGATCGAGGCCTGGTCGTCCTTGAACAGCACTTCGATCGGGTCCTCGATCGTCACGACGTGGACCTGCTTCGTATGGTTCAGGTGCTCGATCATCGCGGACAGCGTGGTGGTCTTGCCCGAGCCCGTGGGGCCGGTCACGAGGACGAGCCCTCGGGGCTCATCGGCGAGGGTCCGGACGACGTCGGGCAGACCGAGCTCGGCGAACGTCGGACCGCCGAAGCGCAGCCGCCGCAGCACCATGCTCGTGGCCCCCCGCTGACGGAAGACGTTCACGCGGAACCGTCCGACGTGCGGGATGGAGTAGGCGAAGTCCACCTCGCCCGAGGTCTCGAACCGTTCCCGGCGATCGGGCGGGACGATGACGTCGGCGATCGTCGTGGTCTCGTCCGGCGCGAGCGGTGCCCGCTCGAGCGGTACCAGGCGGCCCGAGGCCTTCCGAACCTTCGGTGGTGCCCCCACCTTCACGTGGAGATCCGAGTCCTCCCGTTCGACCACCTCGGCCAGCCAGCCGTGGAACTCGCCGACGATGCCGTCGGCCGGATGCTCGTCCGCGAGCATCCCCTCGGCCTCTTCCGCGGTGAGCAACGGGGAACCCCCTCCTGGTCGTGAGCGTTTTCCGAAGCGATCCGCCTGATGCGAAGCGCCCTGTCCTGGTATCGGAGCGGATGGGACCGAGCCTGAGGCGGTTCCGGCCTGAGCCGGTTCCTAGCCCTCGGGCTCGCGGACCACCAATCGGCAGGTCGAGCGCTCGGCCAAAGGCGAGAACTCCACCAGGCGAAGCGCTGGCTTCAGGCCGCCCAGCATGCCCTCCAGCAGTCCCAGGTGGACGGCGCAGACGACGTCGCGATGGTCGTCGAGGAGGTCTCGTGCCGGGCAGTTCCGCAGGGCGATCTCGATGCCCTGGCGGCCGCGGCGATGGAACCGGGGGTCGAACCCGGCCTCGGCCATGGCCTCCTGCAGCACGGCGAGGTTGCGGCCCGCCGGCAGGCGCGTGCCCGGCTTGGGGCCGCCTTGGGCCACCAGGTACTGGCCCCACTCCCGAGCCATGATCTGGGCGCGTTCCACCGATCGCCTCCCCCGGACCAGCCCTGCGAGGACCTCGGCCAGGAGCCGGTACTCGCGGCCCTCGGGCACCTCACGCTGGACGGCTGCGTAGAGCGTCTGGGGCCGACCGACCGTGGAGCCTCGACGGGACTCCCGAGTGACCAAGCCCGCCTCCTCGAGCCGCCGCAGGTGCGGACGCAGGGTGTTCGGGTGGAGCGACAGACGGGTGGACAGCTCGCGCACCGACACGGCGCGGCCCGAGAGCCCGAGGTATCGGTAGAGCCGGAACCGCGTGTCGTCGGCGAGGGCCTTGTGGACCTCGAGCGGGCTCTGGTCAACGGCCGGCATCGACGCACCTCCCCGCGAGCCGTACCATAGGTATTTGAACGGTCCGCACGGTCGGAATCAGCATAATCCCCAAGGAGCGCCCGAGTGATCACCCAAGAGCAGGTCAGAGAGGCACTGCGGAACGTGCTGGATCCCGAGATCGGTCGCCCCATCGAGGACCTCGGCATGCTCCGGGACATCCAGATCGAGGACGACGTGGTCCGCGTGGACGTCCTGCTCACGATCGCCGGCTGCCCACTCCAGGACCGGATCACCGGCGACGTGACGGATGCGTTGACGCCGCTCGGGGTAGGCCACGTCGACGTCCGGATGACGCCGATGAGCGAGGAGCAGCGCGCCACTCTCGTGGCGAAGCTCCGCGGCGGTGTGCCTCCCGAGCAGCGCACCTTCTTCACGGGCGGGGAGACCGTGGTGATCGCCGTCGCGTCGGGCAAGGGGGGGGTCGGCAAGTCGAGCGTGACCGTGAACCTCGCAGCGGCGATGGCCGCCGACGGCCACCGTGTCGGGGTGTTGGACGCCGACGTCTGGGGCTTCTCGGTGCCGCGCATGCTGGGCGTCACCGGCAAGCCGGTCGGGTTCAACGACATGATCCTGCCCCTCGAGTCCCACGGGGTGAAGGTCATCTCGATGGGCTTCTTCGTCCCCGAGGAGACCCCGGTCATCTGGCGGGGACCGATGCTGCACAAGGCGATCGAGCAATTCCTCGGTGATGTGTATTGGGGCGACCTCGACTTCCTGCTCTGCGACCTGCCTCCGGGTACCGGCGACGTGTCGATCTCGCTGGCCTCGTTCCTGCCGGGCGCCTCGATGCTCGTCGTGACCACGCCGCAGGAAGCAGCTCGCAAGGTGGCCGAGCGCGCGGGGAAGATGGCCGAGCGCACGAACCTGCGCCCGATCGGCGTGATCGAGAACATGTCGTGGTTCGTCTGCCCCCACTGCGGCGAGCACACGGCGATCTTCGGCGAGGGCGGCGGGCAGGAGGCCGCCGACACCCTCGGCGTCCCCTTGCTCGGCCAGGTCCCGCTGATGCCGGCGCTCCGCGAGGGCGGCGACGCGGGGATGCCCATCGTGATCTCCGATCCCGACTCCCCCGCGGGGGAGGCGCTGCGCGAGGCCGCGCGCCGCGTGGCGCAGATCACGAAGACGAGGGTGGGCAAGCCGCTCCCGCTGATGGCCCAGCCCGGCGCCGCGGCGGCCGGCCACGCCGGCCACCAGCACTGACCTGCCGGGACTGCGCAAGAGAGCCGACGACTCACCCTTCGCGGCGCGAGACCACCCGGGACGCGAGGGCACTCACACCGACGAGCAGGGCCACGATCCCGAGGCTCGCCCATACCGCCGAGGCCTGGGTCGGGGCGGTGACGGTCGAGGAAGGGGCAAGGAGGGGGACGCGCTCCGGGAAGCCCCACCGCGGAAGCAGCTTCCACAGCGCGACCGAGTGCCACCAGCCTGCCTGCACCCTGCCGCCGACCGGGTTGTCGAAGGACGGCTGCCCGGGCGCGGTGTAGGCCCACGCGGCGTCCCCTCGAGCGTACGGGTACAGGTCCTGGTGCAGGATCCGCACAGGCTCGCCGGAGTAGGCCACGTAGTAGGTCACCTCGTATGGCGAGCCGCGCCGATCCGGGGACGGAGGCTCGGCGAGCGGGACGTTGTACCCACGGAAGGTCGTGAGATAGAGCATCCGCCAGACCGTGCGGCCGCCCAGGATGATCGGCGCCTCCAGGCGAGGACCGGTGATCGCCGCCGTTGCCGTGGGCGCCGCGTAGCCCTCCTTGGCCCAGGCCGTCGAGGACGTCAAGCCGGTCACGCCCACCAGCACCAACACCACCGCGATCCGCCGCATGACGCCTCCTCGCGACCGCATCCGCCCATCCGTACACCGGTTGGGCGCCGGAGGTTCCCTCAGGACCGTGAAGTCGGAGGCCCGTCGCCGGGTTCGGGGGCAACGGCTGGCTCGGGCACGACCTCTGGGTCCGCCGCCGGACCCGTCCGATCGGGGTGGGGGGCGAACGTCCAGACGATCAACGTCACCACGCAGAACACCGAGACCGTGAGGCCGGTCCACTGGCTGCCGGTCATGCCGAAGAACCGCTTATCGACGCGGAGGAAGTCCTCGACCACGCGCATCGCGCCGTACCAGGCGCCGAAGGTGAGCGTGAGCACGCCGAGCCGCCGCGGCTTCCGGCTCAGCGCATAGAGGACGAGGAACAGCACCGTCGCGCCGATCATGTCGTAGAGAGCCGTCTGGTGGACCCCGGCACCGCTCGCGAGCAGCGTGCCGTTCGCGGAGAACAGTTTCGCCCCCGCTCGGGAGAGCTCGATGGACTGTCCGCCCTGCAACGCCTCGCGGCACACGCCCGCCACGCAGCTGTACCCGGCGGGGATCCCGCCCTCGTACCGGAACGCCAGCGCCCAGCTCGCCGGCTTGCCGAAGTGGTCGCCGATGATGAGGTCGCCGATGCGGCCGAACGCGATCCCGAACGCCAGGCCGATCGCGGCGCCGTCCATCACCTGGAAGAAGCGGTACCCGTACCGGCGAAGGAGCGGCACGTTCAGGAGCACGGCGCCGGCGATCCCACCGAGCAGGCTGATCCCGCCCCGCCACACGGCGAACGCGTCCCAGAAGCTGCTCAGCTCACGCCAGTGGGCGATCACCCAGAACAGCCGGGCCCCGATGATGGCCCCGACCAGCGCCCAGAAGACCATCGAGTTGATGTGGTCGAGCAAGAGCCCCCGCTTCTGCCCCTCGCGAGTGAGGATCCACGCGCCGAACAGGAACCCCACCGCGATGCCCACGCCATGGGGTGAGATGGCGAACTCGCCGAAGACGTGGACGCGGTCGAGGACCGGCCATCCGATGGTGGCGAGCGAACCCACGGGCCGAGTCTATCGGGGGTCGGTCGAGAGGGCGTCCGCGATCGCGCGGCCGAGCAGGAGCCCGCCGACCACGTCCGATGGGTAGTGCACGCCGACGTAGGCCCGCGAGACACCCACGGCGGCGCCGAGCCCGGTGAGGGCGGCTCGGGCGGACACCGTGAGGCCGAGCTCCCGACCGGCCACCGTCACGAAGGCCAGGAGGACCGCCGGATGGCTGCTCGGCCACGACGTGGCTCGGGGGGGATCGGCGAGCAGCCGGACACCGCTCGGATCGTCCTCGTACGGCCGAGGGCGGAGGAAGAGCTTCTTCAACCCTTGCCCGGCAAGCCAGGCCGCCGATGCGGCCGCGAGTCCCCGTGTCGCAGCTCGGTGCCGGCCCGTCGCCGCGAGCACGCCTGCCGCGCCCACCGAGGCCCAGATCGACCCGAGCTCGGTGACGCCGGAGAAGACGCGATCGGCCCACGGCCCGTAGCCACGGTTCACCGCCTGGAAGACGGCCTCGTCCAGGCGCCGCGCGCGGCTCCCGGTGGCCGCGATACCGGCAGCCAGGCAGAGGCTGGTCAGACCGCCGACGCGCATCGCTCGCTTCAGCATCGCCGCGAATGATGCGACAATCCGGAGGACGCCGTCACGCGCAGGCAGATGAAACGACACGACGACGATGGTCCGAAGGGTGAACCGCAAGCAGGATCGGCGGGGCCTGCTCGCCGCAGCGTGGCCCCCCGGCAGGTGCTCGGGGCGATCGTCGTCCTCGTGCTGGTGATCTTCGCCGCCGCGAACTTCAAGAGCGTGGAGGTCAACTTCCTCTTCTTCACCACCCAGGCTCGGGTGGTGACCGTGATCGCGGTCGCCGGGCTCCTCGGCTTCGTCGTCGGGTATCTCGTGGGCCGTCCCGCCCGCGCGGAGCGCAAGCGCCTCCGGGAGGACCGGGACCGGGACTAACGGCTGCGGCGCTCGATCTCGCGGACCTGGGCGAGCGTGCCGTGTCGGAGGGCGAACTGCGCGCCGCCCACCAGCCGGAGGCTCCGGGCGGCCAGCTCTCCCAGGGCGCCCCCGCGGAAGCGGTAGTCGATCTCGTGCTCCAGCCGGCTGCGGTGGCCGTCCAGGCCGGTCACCGTGGTGGTCACCGTGGCCTCCAGCAGGCCCGACAGCCGGATCGTAGAGCGGCGTGGGGGATCCCACTCGAGGACCTCGGCATGCACGTGGCCGTGCACAGCCATGAACCGCATCACGGTCGTGTAGGTCGCTCCCCTCTCGAGGCCGTCGGCGGGCAGATCCTCGACGGCCTCGATGCGCCGGTCCCAGTGCGGGAGGTTCCGCGGGTCGGAGACGATCGCCCAGACGCGCTCGGGCGACGCCTGCACCTCCGCCGAGGCCCTGACGACGGTCATGCCGTGCTCGAGCTCCCGCTCGTCCAGCCCTGCCACCAGACGAGGCGACGCGGCCGAACCCGCACGAGGCTCCGGCCGGGCTCCGAGCCCATCAGCGCGAGGCGCTTGATCGCCGATCCTGCTCCCGAGCGCAGACGCTCGGGCACGGCGATCTCGCCCCTCCCCTGCACCATCGCACCCACCATCCGGCGGGCCCGCCACCACGAGGGCCGATCCATCGCCAGCGCCACCTCCGGGGCCGCATCCGAGAGGGTCGCGAGCTCAAGCACGGACGTCAGCGCCGAAGCGTACAGTTCGGGCCCGTCGAGCGCCCATGACGCGGGAAGTGCCACGGGGCCTTGCTCGCCGTCAACCGCGAGCACCCCGCGTCCACTGCGGCCCAACGCCTCCACGATCTCCTGCGGGAGCCCGCCCAGCGCGTGCGCGCCGCTCCGGCTGGCGCGGAAGGACGCGCGCGACACGAGCGACGTCGGCCACCCGCCCCACGTGACTCGAAGACCTCCTCGGTCGACGAGCGCCCCCCGCTCCATCTCGATCTCGACGAACACACGCCCCGGTGGGGTCCATGACAACGGTACGCGGTGCGCGTCCACCGCATAGCCCGCGAAGAATCGGGCGTTCTTCCGCGTGAAGCGGATGCTCGCGGCGGCGAGGGCGGGCGTCCTGCGGATCCCACGCTCCCACGAGTCCACGTCCAGCAGGTCGTACGGCCGAGCCCGGCCTGTGAACGCGACGGACGCGTCCCCGGCGCGGACCAGGCCACCTACCCGAGGTTCCGTGCGCCACGCCCGTGCCTTGACCGACCCTCGGGACGTAGTCACCCACAGGCGATCACCGGAGAGCACGAAGACCATCGGGGTGAGGTGGGGGCCGAACCGGGTCGCCGCGGCCACGTGACAGAAGGACCCGCGCTCGAGCGTCCCCACCACGTCGGAGGGCATCGGGTGGGTCACGGCGCCTCCCCTGCGAGGCGAACCACCGGTGCGGAGAGCATGAGCGCCGTCCAGACGGCATGGCAGACCAGGCTGGCCAGGAACCCGCGGGTCCACCAGCCCAGGACGGTCCATACCGCTCCCCCGACCACGGCGCCGGCCATGATGGCGAGGTTCGCCGACGGAAGGTTCGCCACCACGAACGCGACCCACGTGAACGCGGCGCCCGCCGTGCGAGCATCGAGCGCCGCGCTCAACCGGGCTTGGAACACACCACGCCAGAACAGCTCCTCCCCGGTGACCATCACCGCCGCCGAGAGCAGGACCGCCGCCCACAGCGGCACGCCTGCCTGCCTGCCGTAGATCCGGATCGCGTGCTCGCGGAAGGCTCGCCAGCCCTGGACGACCGAGACGAACACCCGGGTTGCCAGGTACAGGGCCACGCCGCCGGCCGCCCCGACGGCGGCCGCCGTGCCCGCCGGGACGGCCCGAGACGGCTCCGGCGACCCGACGAGGACCGCGGCGACCCCCATCGCGACGAACGTGGGCGTCATCACCAGCCACACGGAGCGCCGCCGCGCCAACACCGTCCACCACGCAGCCATCTCCGCCACCAGCCCGAGGACCATGACGGCGCCTTCCATGGCTCAGGGCAGGAACCGGACCTTCGCGGCCAGTTCGGCCGTGAACGCCGTGATCACGGCCAGGTAGAAGAAGCCTGTGGCGGCCTGCACAGCGGAGGACCGCGTCCCCCGGAGCGCCGCCCGGATCAGGACCGCGATGAGGGCTGTCGTCCCGACCATGCCGAGCGCGATCCAGGACGCCAGCCCCGCCGACGTGAGGAGCGGGTTGAAGCTCGACGAATCGGTGGTCGGCCCGAAGCCTCCCGTGATCACCGCCGCCGCCTCCAGGACCACGGCGACGATGAGGAAGGTCGTGTACCGGTCGATCGGCGTCCGGGAAAGGCCTCGGTCCGTCAGGTACCAGTGCCCCAGCAGGAGTCCGTCCATCACGGCGCCGAGGAACGCCGCGCCGGCCAGGAGCTGGAGGAAGCCGACGAGCGCCGAGCCTTCGGCGGTGCCGGCCATCGCCCCGAGCATGACCACGGAGAACGGAGCCGACGCGATCCCCATCGCCCGAGCGGCAGCGTGCCGCCGGACGAACAGCAGGAGCACCCACACGAGCGTCAGGGCCGAGAGCGCCCCCGCCAGGCGGACCGACCAGGCTCCGGCATCGCTCCCCTCGACCAGGCCGGCGGCTCCCGATCGCCAGGCTGCGATGGCCAGCGTCAGCAGGACGATCCCGGCGACCTTGAAGAAGCCCCGCTTCACCTCGCGCCAGAGCGGCGTCGCGAACAGGAGGATGACCCCGCCGGCCACGAGTTCGCCGAGCACGAGGCAGACCACGCCCGCCGGGCCCTTCATCCTCGCCGCTCCATGCCGCGGGTAAGCCTACCGGGGCGAACGGAGCATCAGCCGATAGGCTGTCCGTCCGTGGACGACTGGCGGACCTACGACGGCGTCGCCGAGACCTACGAGCGGATCCACGCGGTACGCGTACGCGAGCCGGCCCGCGATCTGGTGACCCTGGCGAGACCACCCGCCGGCGGACGCGTGCTCGACGTGGGCACCGGCACCGGCGTGGCCGCGCAGATCGCTCAGGAGCAGGTGGGCGAGATCGGACTTGCTGTGGGGGCGGACGTCTCCTCCGGCATGCTCGTCGTCGGCCATCGGGCCCGACCAGGTCTCTCGCTCGTGGCGGCCGAAGCCATCGACCTGCCGTTCCGGAGCGGCACGTTCGACGCCGTGATCGCCAACTTCGTCGTTTCCCACTTCACGAACTACGTGACGGCGCTGTTCGACATGATCCGCGTCCTGAAGCCCGGCGGCCGCCTCGCCTTGTCGAGCTGGGCCGACGGTCCCGACGAGCTCACGAAGACCTGGCTCGAGATCGTGGAGAGCGTGGTCGGCCCGGGCCTGCTCCAGGATGTGCGGAGCCAGGCCGCGCCGTGGGCGGAGCGCTTCTCGGATCGGTCGTTCCTCGAGGAGGTGCTGCTGGACGCCGGGCTCCGGCACGTCCGGACCGAGCCGCACGAGTACCGGTTCACGTACTCGCTCGACGAGTACGTGGAGGGTCTGGCGACCTGGACCAGCGGCCGGTTCGTCAAGTCGATGCTGGGCGGGGACGGCTGGGAGCGCCTCCACCGCCGCGCCCGCGACGTGTTCGCGGAGCGCTTCTCCGATCCCGTCAACGACTTCCGCGACGTGTGGCTCGCGGTCGGCACGAAGGCCTGAGGGCCGCGCGGCGAGCTCGCCCCGGCGTTAGGAGAGATCCAGCACGCGGAACGACTCGGCGTGGGTGACGCCGATCTTCGCTCCGGCCTCCTCGGCCTCCTTCGGCAACCAGTCCTCGAAGAAGCGGATCCCGTCGCTCTCCAGCTGGCTCCGGTGCTCGGCGAGTGCCCGGAGCTTCGCGTCCATGAACCCCGTGACGTCTTCGTGGTGGTTCGGCTCGAGCGTCCACCCCAGCCACACGTCCACGACGTCGTGCGTCGGCAGGCCCTCGGCGAGGTGCTCGGCGAAGTAGTGCGGGTTGCCGGCACCGGGGAACACCGAGTCCAGCCCGATCACGCCGGCGGTGCGATGGTCGGAGTGGTTGTAGTAGCGGTTCTCGAAGAATCTCAGAACTTTCATGTACACTACAACTGCTGCCGAGGAGTTGAGGAGGCCGGTTTGACACCGAGGAAGCAGGTCAGGGCCGCGATATACGTCCGATTGAGTCGTGACCCGGACGGGCTCTCGACCTCCACCGCAGACCAGGAACGCGAGTGCCGGGAGCTGGCCGAGCGCAAGGGCTGGACGGTAGTCGAGGTGTACCGAGACAACGACGTCCCGGCAAGCGAGGCGCAAGCCATCCGCAAGCGCAAGCGCATTGGGTACGCGAACCTACTCCAGGCGGTCTCCGAGGACCGGATCGACGCGATCCTCGTCTGGGCCACCGACCGGCTGTATCGCCACCCGCGCGACCTGGAGGACCTCATTACCCTCCTCGAAGAGCGCAACGTACCACTGGAAACCGTACGCTCCGGCGTCATCGACCTGTCGAGCGCTGACGGCAGGATGATCGCACGGCAGCTTGCCGCGGTGAACAAGCGCGAGGTCGAGGTCCTGGCTGATCGCGCCCGACGGAAAGCTGCCTCGAACGCCCGGGCCGGACTGCCGCATGGGGGCTCACGCTCATTCGGGTACGCGAAGGACCGGATCACGATCGTCTCCCTAGAGGCCGAGGCGATCCGCGACGCGGCCCGGCGCTTGCTGAACGGGGAGTCGCTGTCCTCGGTCACGGCCGTCTGGAACGCTCAGGGCCTTACCACAACCCGAGGGAACCCGTGGAAGATGCAGGTCGTCCGGCGGCTGCTCCTCCAGCCAAGGATTGCCGGGCTCCGAGAGCACCGAGGTGAGGTATACCCAGCCACCTGGGAGCCCATCATCGACCCGCGGACCTGGGGAGCCCTTCGAGACCTGCTGAAGGATCCGCGTCGCCTTCAGCCGCACACCCGCGGTAAGTACCTGCTGACGAACCTCTTGATCTGCGGTAAGTGCGGCGCGAGGATGACCGGCCAGCCAGTCCGCGGAGTCGCAGCCTATGCATGCCTGCGTGGCCACGGAGGCTGCAGCCAAGCGCGGATCATGGCAGCTCAGCTCGAGGAGTATGTCTGCCGCCGCACTTCCGAGGTCGCGCTTGCTGAGACACGGTCCGTGCCCGAGCCGCACAAGATGGAGAAGCGCCTTGTGAAGGCCATCGAGACGGAGGAGGCCAAGCTTGCACAACTGGCGCGCGATCGTTACGACCGGGGTGTCATCGGCGACGTCGAGTATCAGGCTGCAGCCACGCCGATCCGCGAGCGGCTCGCGGCGCTCGAAGCCGAGCTGGCAGCTACAACGGGGCCGCCGGCGGAGACATGGTCCGCTGTGTGGGCCGAGGTTCAGGCGATCCCTGACGTGACCTTCAGCGAGTGGCTCTCAGATCCCGCCGTCCGTGCCGACGTCCGAGCCGAGCTCGAACGCAAGGTCGCCAAGATCAGCGTGCGGGCGGTCGGCAAGAACGGTCGCTGGGCGAAGCGACCGGCAGGCGGGGATGGAAAGCCTATCGGTCCAGCGCGACCGGCACCCGTCTCCCGCCGGGTTTCGATCACGTGGAAGGAGGGAGTCGAGGAGCTCTTGAACGCACGGTCGTGAACGGCATCAAGCACATGCCCGTTAGGGCCGTGACCAGGTAGAACGATACCTCCCTGGGGACCGTCTTGTCCCCACAGGCACGGTCGGGCGATCTCTCGAACTCCCCACGCGCTGGCGGTCGAGAAAACGACACCTGTTGCCAGGAGTACCTCCTTCGGCAGGACGCGACATCGTTCCCCACCGAGAGACCTACACGAGCGCGTGTTCAGTGGTTCCGCAGAACAGGACCTCTTCTTTGCGGTCCTCGGACAATGCCGCTGTGATCGCT
>DASWAT010000128.1:0-19082 GCA_036390995.1 Actinomycetota bacterium
CCCAGCGCGTGCCACTCGTCGTCCATCCCGAGGACCTGACGGGTCTCCTCCTGGCAGAACAGGGTCGAGGAGATCCAGCAGGACGCGAGACCCTGAGCGTGGAGCGCCAGCAAGAGGTTCTGGATGGCGGCCCCGCCGGACAGGAGGAACATGTCCCGCTCGGCCGTGGCGCGTTCGTCGTCGGGATAGGGGTGGGCGCCGCGGAACCGGACCCAGGGCACCACGAGGACCGGCGCGGCTCCGAGCACGGCATCGCTCCGGGCGATCCGGCGCTCGGTCGTCTCCTCGGGCGTGCCGTCGCCACGCATGTCGGCCCGCCAGGCCTCACCGATCGCGGCGAGCAGCGACCTGCGGGCCGCCGCCGACTCCAGCACCGTGAAGCTCCACGGCCTCGTATGGTGCGGCGCCGGCGCGGTGCATGCGGCCTCGACGGCCTCGCGGACCGCGTGGCGCGCCACCTCGCCGTCCCCGAACGATCGGATCGTCCTCCGCGCCGAGATCGACAGCAGCGGCGACTCGCGGAAGAGGTCCTCCTCCGGCGGCCGCACGAGGTCGGCGACCCGCCCCGCGGGGGCCTCGACGGCGACGCCGCGGACGACGGCGGCCGGCACGCGGGCGGCCTTGCCCATGACCAGGCCGGCGGCCGCCGCGACCTCGTCCGCAAGGGCCACGATCGTCGCCTCGAGCACCCGGCCGGTGTGGTCGGGCGTGCCGCGGAGGTCGACCATCGCGGGGAGCCCGGAGCAGCCGATCGCCACGTTCACCAGGCCCCGTCGCCAGGGCCGGCCGAACGTATCCGTGATGACCACGCCGAGCCGGCGCCCCAGCGCCGCCTCCAGGTCGGCTCGGATGCGCTCCGCCGAGCCGTCGGGGTCCTCGGGTAACAACGTGAGCAGGCCCGGCTCCACGTTCGAGGCGTCGACGCCGGCGTTCGCGCAGACGAACCCGTGCCGGGTCTCGGCGATCACGAGATCGCCTCGGCGGGCCACGACCCGTCGGGATTCGCGCTCTACCCACGAGGCGCGTCCCTCGCCGCCCTCGGGGACCACACGGCCCTCCGCCTTCGACACGACCTTCTGTGTGACCACGACGACGTCACCGTCTCGAACCCCGAGCTCGCGGAGCGCCGGGGAAAGGAGGCCGGGGAGGTCGTCGCCCGGGCGGACCTCGGGGAGTCCCTCGACGGGAAGGAGCTCCACGCTCACGACGCCCTCACCGCAGCACGTCCAGGGCGGTGCTGGCCAGGGCGGCCGAGACGTGGTCGTCGCGCATCACCGTGTCGGTCACGGCCACCCGGATCCCGAGCTGCTCCTCGATCTTCGGGGCGAGATCACGGTCCGCCTCGTCGATCACCCACCCGGCCAGCAGCCCTTCGTACGCCCTCGCGGCGCCGAGCGCGGTGACCTCGAGCCCGACCACCGGCATCAGCTTGTCCGCCATCCCTGCCAGGACCGTGCCACCGACGATGGGGGAGACACCCACCACGCGATCCCGGCGATTCCACATCGCGTCCCGGATGCCGGGGACCGCCAGGATCGGCCCGATCGAGACGACGGGGTTCGAGGGACAGATCACGATGGCGTCCGCGGTCCGGATCGCGTCGAGCACGCCGGGCGCGGGACGGGCGCGAACCACGCCTTCGAACCGGACGGCCCGAACCGGCGGCTCGGCGCGCCGCCGGACCCAGTACTCCTGGAAGTGGACGTCGTTGAGGAGCCGGTCCGGCTCCTGGATCTGGACCATCGTCGTGACCGGGTCGTCGGTCATGGGCACGATCGTCCACGGGAGCCCGAACGCCTCGACGACGCCGAACGTCGCAGCCGACAGGCTCCGTCCCCGCCGCAGCAGCTCGGTCCGCAACAGGTGCGTGGCCAGGTCGCGGTCGCCCAGCGCGAACCACGCGGGGAGCATGTTGTTCGCGTGGAGTTCCTCGCGGGCGTGGAACGTCTCGTCCGCCCGGCCCCACCCCCGCTCGCGGTCCATCACGCCGGCCAGCCAGTAGACGACCGAGTCGAGGTCCGGCGAGACGTGCAGCCCCCACATCTCGATGTCGTCGGCCGTGTTCACGATGACGGTCAGTCCGTGGCCGTCGTCGCGGGCGACCCGCTGCATCCCCCGGAGGAACTTGCCGGCACCCACGCCGCCCGCCAGCGCCACCACGTCCATGGCCGATAGCGTAGTAGGCTGCAGCGCGATGGCGGACGCCAGCTCCCACCGCATCCGGCGGGCCCTCGCACGGGCCGAAGCGGGGAAGGCGCTCGCGGTCGAGGAAGCGGAGGCGCTCCTCGAGGCGCGCGGCCCCGACCTGGAGCGTCTGATGGCGGTGGCATCGCGTCTGCGCGACCTCGGCCACGGCTCGACGGTCACGTACTCGCGCAAGGTGTTCATCCCGCTCACGATGCTGTGCCGGGACCACTGTCACTACTGCACGTTCGCGAAGCCGCCGGCCAGGCTCGACAGCCCGTTCCTGTCGCCGGAGGAGGTGGGGGAGGTCGCGGAGGCCGGCCGGGGGATGGGCTGCAAGGAGGCGCTCTTCACCCTCGGCGACAAGCCCGAGGACCGGTATCCGGCGGCGCGTGACTGGCTCGAGGAACGGGGGTACCACACCACGCTGGACTACGTCCGCGCCGTCGCGATCAGGGTGATCGAGGAGACGGGCCTGCTCCCGCACCTCAATCCGGGCGTGATGACGTGGGAGGACATGGCGCGCCTGAAGCACGTGAGCGCCTCGATGGGCCTCATGCTCGAGACCTCCTCCGATCGCCTGTCCGAGCGGGGCATGCCCCACTTCAACTCGCCCGACAAGGCCCCCGCCGTCCGGCTGCGGACGATCGAGGACGCCGGACGCCTAGCGATCCCGTTCACAACGGGGATCCTCGTCGGGATCGGCGAGACCGCGCGCGAGCGCGCCGAGTCGTTGTTCGCCATCCGGGAGGCCGACCGCACCTACCACCACGTGCAGGAGGTCATCGTCCAGAACTTCCGAGCGAAGCCTCGGACGGCCATGCACGAGGCGCCGGAGCCGTCCGAGGACGAGTTCCTCGCCGCGGTGGCGGCGGCGCGGGTGGTCCTGGGTCCTCGGATGAACGTCCAGGCGCCGCCGAACCTGTCCGATCCCGAGCAGCAGCTCCGGCTCCTGGACGCGGGGATCAACGACTGGGGTGGGGTCTCGCCGCTCACGCCAGACCACGTGAACCCCGAGCGCCCCTGGCCGCAGATCGAGACGCTGGCCGCACGCACCGCCGAGCGCGGGCTCGAGCTCCGGGAGCGGCTCACGATCTACCCGGAGTTCGCGCTCCGCCCCGATCCCTACCTGGCCGGGAAGATGCGGGAGCCCGTGGCCGCGCTGATGGGCGCGGACGGCCTGGCCGCCCTGGACCGGCGTCCCGAACCGATCGCGTGGCAGGACCCGGACGTCCAGTGGAAGCCCCGGAGCATCGCTCTCACCTTCGCGAAAGGCGCGGGCGCACCCCTGCGGGAGGACGCGGCCGCCGTCTACGGCGATTTCGGGTCGCTCGAGAACGAAGTCACCCGGGCCTGGGCCGAGCGCCAGGCGGCCCCGGAGCGGCTCGACGCAGACGTCAAGGAGGCCCTCACGAAAGCCGAGGCCCACAGGCCCATCGGCGACGACGAGGTACTGGCGCTGTTCCAGGCGGAGGGTCCGGCGCTCGAGGCCCTGTGTCGCGTTGCCGACGATCTCCGTCGCGAGGCCGTGGGGGACGAGGTCACGTACGTGGTGAACCGCAACATCAACTTCACGAACGTGTGTTACGTGGGGTGCCGCTTCTGCGCCTTCGCCCAGCGCGAGGTCGATGCGGAGTCCTACACGCTCACGCTGCAGGAGGTCGCGGACAGGGTCCGCGAGGCCTCGGCATGGGGCGCCACCGAGATCTGTATGCAGGGAGGGATCCATCCGGACCTCCCCGGCACGTTCTACTTCGACCTCCTCGACGCGGTGAAGGCGGCCGCACCCGACATCCACGTCCACGCCTTCAGCCCCATGGAGATCCTGAACGGCAGTTCGAAGCTGGGGATAACCTTCCGCGAGTTCCTCCAGGAGTGCCAGGCTCACGGCCTTGGGACGATCCCCGGAACGGCCGCGGAGATCCTCGACGACGACGTCCGGTGGGTGCTCACGAAGGGGAAACTGCCCGCCGACACGTGGGAGGACGTCGTACGGACCGCCCATTCGCTGGGCATCCGTTCCTCGTCCACCATCATGTACGGGCACGTCGATGCCCCCCCGCACTGGGTTTTCCACATCCGCCGGCTGCGCCGGATCCAGGACGACACCGGAGGGTTCACCGAGTTCGTGCCGCTCTCCTTCGTCCACCAGAATGCTCCGATCTACCTCGCGGGCCGTGCCCGTCCTGGTGCGACGTTTGTGGAAAACCGGCGGATGCACGCGGTCGCCCGGCTCCTGCTCGACGGCGCGATCGACAACATCCAAGTTTCTTGGGTGAAGATGGGCGTCAGGGCGTGCCAGATGATCCTTCAAGGTGGTGCGAACGACTTCGGCGGGACCCTGATGGAAGAAACCATCAGCAGGATGGCGGGCGCCGAGTGGGGCATCCGTATGGAGCCCTCGGAGTTCGAGGATGCGATCCGCGCGATCGGTCGGATCCCTGCGGAACGATCCACTACCTATGAACGGGTACAGCGCAAGGGTTTCCGCGGTACCTCGACGGGCGATCCAACCGATCTCGTCGCCGACGGCCGCGGCTAATCCCGCCGTCGAGCCGATTCCGTAAAGCTGATTGACCACTTCGGTCAATCAGCTTTACGAAGTGATTTCTCGCGGAAACCTATTGAATCCACGCGATCCGCCGTCCACGATTCGACGGGGAGATGTATGTGGAGGTGCACCAGATCGATGGATCCCCTCTTGTCAAGCGAGGGAGGATTCCTTCAGAATCACAGGCGTGTGATTCGAGGGGGAGAGAGCGGTGCATCACTACATCCCGTGGCAGGAACGGGCGCGGTGCCGAGAGCATGACCCCGAGACCTTCTTCCCCGAGAAGGGAGGTTCATCGAGGGAGGCGAAGCGGATCTGCGCCGATTGTCCCGTCCGCATCGAGTGCCTCAACTACGCGCTGCGCCGCGACGAGCGGTACGGGGTGTGGGGCGGGATGAGCGAACGGGAACGACGACGCCTGAAGCGCATGGCGTCCTGACGATGGAAAGGGGGTGACCGATGTCTCCCGCGAAGAAGAGGTCGACCGCGAAACGGAAGACCGCCGCGAAGAAGCCGGCGGCCAGGAAGAGCGCCGCGAAGAGGAAGACCGCCGCGAAGAGGAAGACAGCCGCGCGTAAGCCCGCAGCGAAGAAGACGGCGGCGAAGAAGAAGACCGCCGCCAGGAAGCCGGCGAAGAGGAAGACCGCGGCACGCAAGCCTGCGGCCAAGAGGAAGACCGCGGCGCGCAAGCCGGCCGCCAAGAAGTCGGCGAAGAAGCGGACCGCCGCACGCAAGCCTGCGGCGAAGAAGTCCGGGGCGAAGAAGCGGATGGTCGCGAAGAAGCGGTGATCCGAAGGACTCGCCCGGCCACGCCGGGCTGATCGACGGAGGGGGGCGCGTCGCGCCCCCCTCCTCGGTTCCGGGGTTCCAGCGTGCTAGGCTGCCCGCCGCCGCAAGTGCACCCCATGGTCACCACCACACCCGATCGCGCCACCTCGGACGACGCCCTTCGCACGCCGAGCGTCCTCGCCGTGCTCGTCGTCAGGAATGGGCTGCCCTGGCTCCGTGAGTGCCTCCAGTCGCTGGCGGCCCAGACGCATCCCCGTCTGGGCGTCCTCGCGGTTGACAACGCCTCCATCGACGGCTCGGCCGACGCACTGGAGCGGGCCCTGGGTTCCGGGAGGGTCCTGCGGCTGTCCGAGGACCGCGGATTGGCGGGAGCGGTGCGTGCGGCTCTGGATGTGCCCGTCGCCCAGGGTGCGGACTACCTGTTGATCCTGCACGACGACACCGCCCTGGCACCCGAGGCCGTGGCCAGGATGGTCGAGGCCGCCGAGGGGATCCATGGCGTGGAGCGGGTGGGCGTCGTCGGCCCGAAGGTGGTGGATTGGGAGCAACCCCGCGTCCTCCGCGAGGTCGGCCGGTCCACCGACCGGTTCGGCCATCCGTACACGCCGCTGCAGGACGGCGAGTTGGACCAGGGCCAGTACGACCGGGTGCTCGAGGTCCTGTACGTGTCGTCCTGCGCCATGCTGGTCTCCCGCGCGACCTGGCAACGGACCGGGTTCCTGGACGAGCGGTTCGCCGGGCGCCACGACGACCTGGACTTCTGCTGGCGCGCCCGGGTCGCGGGGTTCCGGGTCCTCATGACCCCGCTCGCGCAGGCCAGGCACCTCGGCGCTGGCGCGAAGGGCGAGCGGCGCGAGCCTGCCCGCCGGCGGGGGAACCAGTACTACGCGGAGCGGGCGGCGCTCGCGGCCATGCTCAAGAACTACAGCGCCCTCTCGCTGGCATGGCTGCTGCCCCTGCACGTCCTCTTCGGCATCATCCGGCTCGCCTACCTCTCGCTGTCCCGCCGCTTCGAGGACGCCTACGAGCTGCTCGCGGCATGGACGTGGAACCTGATCCACCTTCCATCGACGATCCGGCGGCGCGTCCGCGCTCAATCGGTCAGGTCCACCGGCGATCGATCGGTGCGCCGATTCATGGAGTCCGCGTGGTTCCGGGTACCGAGATGGTTCCAGACGGCCGAGCGTCTCCTCGAAGAACAGCTCGAAGAGGAACGCGAGCAGGTCCCCATCCGGACCCGAGCCGCGTCCCTCGCGGTCGAGCACCCGGCCCTCGTGACCTGGGCGGTGGCGATCCTCGTCGGCGCGCTGGCGTACCGCGAGCTCGTCGGTCCCGGCGCCCTCGAAGGGGGAGCGCTTGCCACCTTCCCGACCCAGGCGGGCGCCTTCTTCCGCGAGCTCGTGTCCGCCGTTCGAACCACCGGACTTGGTGGCACGGAGGCGGCCAGCCCCGCCCTCGCGCCGCTCGGGATCCTGTCCAGCCTCCCCTTCGCGGGCCCGGCACTCGGGCAGAAGATCCTGCTGGCCGCCCTGCCCCCCCTGGCCGGCTTGGCCATGTACCGCTCCATCCGGCGGCAGACGGGTCAGGCCGTCGCGGCCAGCATCGGCGCCGTTGCCTACGTGCTGTGCGCGGTGACGTTCTGGGCCTTCTCGGAGGGACGGATCGACCTCCTCGTGGCGCTGGCCGTCCTCCCAGCGGTGGCGGATCGCCTCGAGAGGGCGTTCGGTGCAGACCGGCCTACGAGCCGCTGGCGGGCCGCCGTCGGGCTGGGGATGCCCGTCGCGGTGGGGGTCCTGTTCCTCCCCGGGGTCGTCCCCGCGCTCGTCCCACTCCTTGCCGTGTACGTGATCGCAGGGCGGCGGCGGCTGCGCGGGTCCCTCGTCGCGGTCGGCGGTCTGGCGGTCGCCGTCGCGCTCGCGTTCCCACTCGTCCCCACGTGGATCGACGCGCCGGGCACTTCGTTCTCCTCGGTGATCGGCTCGGTCGACTTCGGGCGGTTGGCGCGACTGGCCCCCGGCGGCGGGCCCGGCACGTGGGTCGTGGCCTGGTTCCTGCCGGTGGCGGCGATCGTCGCGTTCAGCCTGCTGGGCCCGGGTGATCGCGCCCGGGGGTGGCGCGCGGTCACCGTGGGGGTCGTCGGGATGTTCCTGGCGTGGTTCGCCTCGGCCGGGTACCTGCCGGCAGCGCTCACGGATGCCCCGGCATACCTGGCGGTTGCGGCGGTTGGAGCCGCCACCGTGGTCGGCTACGGGCTCGCAGCGGTCGGCACCGGCATCGCCCGGCAGGCGTTCGGCTACCGGCAGATCGCCGCCGGAGTGCTCGCCGCCGTCTTGGCCCTCGGGTTCGCCGGACAGGCGCTTGCGGCGATCGTCGGCGGTTGGGAGATCGGACGATCGGCCCTTCCGTCGGCCTGGCCGGTCGTCCAGGGTTCCCCCGGGTCGTTCCGGATCCTGTGGATCGGCCGCGCGGACGGCGCGCGATTCCCCGCTCCGGGAGGGGACCCACAGGGGGTGGTGGAGGCGGGCTTGGCCTCCCTCCGCTTCGCCATCACCGGACGTGACGGGATCTCCGCGCTCGACATCGGCCGGGGTCCGTCCGGGCCCGGCTACGCCTACGTGGACCGGACGCTCGGCGAGCTGTTGTCGGGGCAGACGAGTCACGCCGGGGCGCTCCTCGCCCCCCTCGGGGTCCGGTTCCTCGTGGCGGAGGAGGGCGACCTCCCCCGGTCCGCCGACGAGCGTCTACGAGCACAGGTCGACCTGGATCTGGTTCCCGCCGGTGGCCTGGTGATCTTCCAGAACGCGAGGGTCCTGCCGCCGGCGTTCCTGACCGGGTCCGGCCCGTTCGCCCGGGCCGCAGCGGGCAGCGACCTTCGGCAGGTGGCGTCGATCCCCCCGCCCACCACCTTCGCGCTCGCGCAGACGGCCGAGGGGCTCCGCGTGCCCGATCAGGAGGGTATCGCCTACCTGGCGCAGCAGTACGACCCGGGCTGGCGAGCGCGGTCCGACCGGATCGCGATCCGTCCGGAACTGGCGTTCGGGTGGGCGCTGGCGTTCTCGGACGCGGCCGGCGCCACGATCTCCTTCACGCGCCAGTGGGTCCGGACGCTCGAGATCGCCGTCCTCGCCATCCTGTGGATCGCCGTGCTCTGGGTCACGAGGAGGCCGGCGTCCACGTGAGAGCTCGAGGCCAGCTCCTTTCGGCGGTCCTCGTGGTCGCACTCGTGGTGGCCGGGGGCGTGTACCTGCAGGACGGGATCGGGCCGAGGTCTTTCGCAGCCCCTCCTCTCCCGGAAGCTCCCTCCGGAGCGTGGTTCTGCCCTCACGGCGGGGGCACCGACTGGGAGGTCACGATCGAGGTCGCCAACCCGGGGCCCACCCCCGTTCGCGTCCGTGTGACGCGGCTGGGTTCCGGCAAGCCCTCGAGCCCGGACGTCCTCACCGTTGCGCCGGACACCGAGCTGCAGCTGCCGGCTCCCGCGGGAGAGCGCGGGTCGAGCACGATGGTCGAGTACTTCGGGGGTTGGGTGGCCGCCGGATGGGTCGCCCACGCGGGTGGCGGGGAGGGGGGCGTCGCCGCCGAGCCGTGCCTTTCCGGCGGGGGCCGCCGGTGGCTGGTGCCCGATGGCACCGCCGAGGAGAACCAGGACGACTACGTGGTCGTCATGAATCCGTTCGCGGCCGAGGCCGTGTTCACGCTCACCCTCTACACGACGAGGCGTCCGGCGCCCATCACGCCCGGAGACTGGACGAACGTGGTCCTTCGACCCCACCGGAGCGAGGCGTTCCGCCTGAACCCGAAGGCCCTCGGGGAGTCCACGGTGTCCACCCTGATCGACGTCAAGGTGGGGCGGGTGGCGACGTCGAGCCTGGGAGTGTCGGGTCTGGGGGGGATCCGCAGCAGCGTCGGCATCGAGGGCCCCCCGCCCACCACGTCCATCCTCCCGGGTGGCTTCGACCAGGGCGCCACCGACCTTGTGGTGATGGATCCGACGGAGGAGGCCGCGTCCGTCCAGGCCCTCCTGTTGTCGAAGGACACGTCGCAGGCCGTGCCGAGCCTGGTGGAGTCCTCGACGAACCCGGGCTCCGCGGCCACGTACCCGGTCACGACCGAGGGCCCCTCGGCGCTGGTCGTTCGGTCGCCGGCCGGCGTCGCCGTGGCGCGCCGGTCGCTCGGCGTGACCTCGGACCAGGGGTCGACGTCGGGGACCGGCACCCCGGGGCAGGCCTGGGTCATCCTCCCGGCGGTTGCCGGGCCGCCGACGCACCCCGGGCTCGTGCTGGCGAATCCCGGGACCGAGCCGGTGGAGGTCAC
This sequence comes from Actinomycetota bacterium, assembly GCA_036390995.1. GTDB lineage: Bacteria > Actinomycetota > UBA4738 > UBA4738 > HRBIN12 > DASQQQ01. The sequence continues at coordinate 9,839 of DASWAT010000128.1, forward strand.
GCTCTCGTACCTGCCCGCGGCGGAGGGCCCGGTGCCCTCGCCGGTCACCGTGCAGGTCCCGGCGGGCCGCGTCCTCGGACCCCCGCGGAGCTTCCTCGAGGCCAAGCCGTTCTCGGCGATCCTGGCGGTCGCGCCGGGCGGGACCTTCGTCCCCGCCGCGGCGTCGTACTCCCTCGGGCGCGAGGGCTACGCGACCTATGCCGTATCCCTCGGTGTGCCCATCCCGGAAGCCTGGATCCCGAGGTGACCGACGCTGCGCCGATGCGTCGGTTCGGGCCCGGACCGTTCGGGGTAGGACACGTATGATGGTCGTTCCCGCAACGTCCGGACGATCCGCACGTTGCCTGCGGTGAGGAGCACGATGGCGAAGGGCAGACATACGAAGCGAGTGCTCGGGCGCGGCTGGATCGTCGTCGCGACCACGATCGCCCTGCTGGCAGCCCTCGGGGGCGGCTCGGCGTACGCGGCGTACCGGTACGACCGGTCGAGCGCGGCGCGGATCCTTCCCGGGGTCGCCGTGGCCGGCGTGGACGTGAGCGGGATGACCCGCGACCAGGCCATCCGTGCCGTCGAGCGCGAGGCCGACCTCACCCTCGAAGCGCAGCTCGCCGTCCGCGCCGGCGGCTCACGGTGGACGGTGACCCCCGCCTCGCTCGGCACCCGGGCCGACGTGGAGGGCGCCGTGGATCGCGCGTTCGCGCAAGCGGACTCCATGTCGTTGGCCTCCCGCGTCTACCACCGCATCGCGGACAAGCCCGTCCCGCTGACGGTCCCGCTCGGGTACACGTACGACCGCGCGAAGGTCGAGGCGTTCGTGCGGCAGGCGTTCGACGAGGTCGCGAAGCCCGCGGTGGACGCGGACATGTCCCTGGTCGAGGGGGAGCTGGTGGTGCGCCACTCCCGGACCGGCGAAGAGCTCCGAACGAACGCGGCCGTCGAGCGTGTCGTCCTGGCCCTCCAAGGACACCTGGACGCGGTGCGGATGCCCGTACGGACGGTCGAGCCCCAGGTGACCGCCGCGACCCTCGGCAAGACCATCGTGGTGGATCTGTCCGAGAACCATCTGTACCTGTACGACGGCTTCAAGGTGGTGAAGGAGTTCCCGGTGGCCACCGCCGCGCCTGGGTACACGACGCCGGTGGGAACGTGGGAGATCGTGAACAAGGCCGAGAACCCGACCTGGTACAACCCAGCCCCGGACGGTTGGGGAGCAGGCGAGCCTTTGGTCATCCCGCCGGGGCCCGGCAACCCCCTGGGAACCCGCGCCCTGTACCTGAACGCCCCGGACATCAGGATCCACGGTTCCTATGCCGACAGCTCGATCGGGACCTACGCCTCGCACGGGTGCATCCGCATGCACATCTCCGACTCCGAGGTGCTGTACCCGCTCATCCCGATCGGGACGAAGGTCATCATCAAGCCGTAGCGGTCGTTGTGAATCACATCGGTGTGATCTAGCATCTTCGCGTGCGGGTCTGCGCGAAGATGAGATGCAGCAGGGAGGCCGTCGCGACCATCGGGCTTTCGTACGAAGCCAAGGTCGTGGTCGTCGGCGACCTGTCCCGCGAGCCGAACCCGAACCTGCTCGACCTGTGCTCCGAGCACGTGGAACGGTTGACCCCGCCGATCGGGTGGCGGATGCGGGACGAGCGCGCCGCTGCCCTCGCCTCCCGCCCGTAGGTCCGTTCGCCGTCCCCCGGAAGGGGAAGCCGAGCCGAACATCGGGGGAGGCGTTGCGACGGGGCGTCCGAGCATCCGCCCGGCCCGGATTGACCTAGGGAAATGAGGCCGCCGTGCTATGGGCGAACGGCGGATGCCGCGCGACCATACCTCCATGGACGGCAGAACCAGCCAGACGAACGGGTCCGGCGAGAACACGGGACCCTGCCCGGTCTGCAACCACGGCGACCTCATCACCATCACGATGGCCGTCGGCGGCAGCGACCTTGCGTTCACCACCTGCCACCTGTGCGAGGCGAAATGGTGGTACCGGGACGGGGAGGCCGTTCCCCTCCGGTCGGTCATCGGCGCGGTGCTGTCTCCGAAGAACTGAACCCATCTCCTCTCCAGTAGGATGCGGTGACCGTGTCATCGCAGCCCGACCTGGGATCGATCTTCAAGGCGTACGACGTCCGGGGCGTCGTCCCCGACGACCTGAACGAGGACGTCGCCCGGCGCATCGGAGCCGCGTTCGCCGAGTGGGCAGCCGCGCCGAAGATCGCGGTCGGGTACGACTGCCGCATCTCGTCCCCTTCGATCGCCGCCGCCTACCGGGAGGGCGCATCGGCGCGCGGCGTGGACGTGGTGGACCTCGGGCTGGCGTCGACGGACCTCCTCTACTTCGCGTCGGGGTCGCTCGACGTTCCCGGCACCATGCTCACGGCCAGCCACAACCCACCGCAGTGGAACGGGCTGAAGTTCTGCCTGGCCGGGGCCAAGCCGGTGGGGCAGGACACCGGTCTCGCCGAGATCCGTGCGCTCGCAGAGCGTGACGAGTACCCACCGGCCGACCGCACGGGGTCGGTCGAGGAGCGGGACCTCCTCGAGGGCTACGTGGAACACGTGCTGTCGTTCATCGATCCCTCGGCGATCCGGCCTCTCACCGTCGTGGCCGACACGGCGAACGGCATGGGCGGGCTCGTCCTTCCCGCCGTGATGGAGCGGCTTCCCGTCACGCTCGTCCACCTGTACGCCGAGCTCGACGGGACGTTCCCGAACCACCCGGCCGACCCGATCGACCCGGAGAACCAGCGCGACCTGAAGCGGGCGGTGCTGGAGCGACGGGCCGACGTTGGTCTGGCCTTCGACGGCGATGCCGACCGTGTGTTCCTGGTGGACGAGCGCGCCGAGGGCGTCAGCGGGTCCGAGGTCACGGCGCTGGTAGCTCAAGGCATGCTGAAGAGCTACCCGGGAAGCGCGGTCGTCTACAACCTGATCTGCTCCTGGGCCGTTCCCGAGGTGATCCGGGAGAACGGCGGCACGCCGATCCGGACCCGGGTGGGCCACTCCTTCATCAAGCAGGTGATGGCCGAGACCGGTGCGATCTTCGGAGGGGAGCACTCCGGGCACTACTACTTCCGCGAGAACTACCGGGCCGACTCCGGGCTCATCGCCTCCGTGCTGGTCCTCGAGCAGCTCTCCCGCGCCGAGGTTCCCTTGTCCGACCTGCTGCGGCCCCTGCGCCGCTACGCGGACTCGGGCGAGATCAACTCCCGCGTGGACGACCAGGATGAGGCGGTGGATCGCCTCGCCGAGGCTTTCGCCGACGGTCGCCTGGATCGCACGGACGGGCTGACGGTGGAGTTCGACGACTGGTGGTTCAACGTGCGGCCGTCGAACACGGAACCGCTGCTGCGCCTGAACGTCGAGGCACGCACGCCGGAGCTCCTTGAGGAGAAGGCGCGGGCCGTGCTCGACCTCATCCGAGGCGAAGGAGGCGACGCATGAGCCTGGATCCGCAGCTGCTCGAGATCCTGGTCTGTCCGAACGACCGCGGCGAGATCGACTACCTGGAGGCGGAGCAAGTGATCGTGTGCCGCGAGTGCGGGTATCGGTATCCCGTGCGCGACGGCATCCCGGTCATGCTGATCGACGAGGCCGAGAAGCCGCCGGGGAAGAAGAAGCGCCGGTGATCGATCTCGACGACGAGGTCGCGGTCCGGGCGGCGGACCCGGCCGGGATGCTCGACGTGGTCGCGGCGCTCCCCACGCACTGTCGCGAGGGCTACGAGCTGGGACGGAACGCCTCGCCGATGCCCTCGAACGAGGGTATCGGCGCGATCGCGTTCTGCGGTATGGGGGGCTCCGCCGTGGCCGGCGACATGATCGCGGCCCTGGGGGCAGACCGACTTGCGCTGCCGGTGGTGGTCGTCCGGGGGGGCCGCCTGCCCGCGCACTGCGGTGCCTCCACCCTCGTCGTGGTGTCGTCCTACTCCGGGAACACGTCGGAGACGCTCGCCTGCCTCGAGGACGCAACGCGACGGGGGTGTCGCGTGGCGGCGGTGACCTCCGGGGGCCGTCTCCTCGAGCGCGCCCCCGTAGAGGGATCCCCCGTCGTCCGGGTGCCGGCGGGGTTCATGCCTCGGGCGGCGCTCGGCTACCTCACGATGGGTCCCCTCGGCCTCCTCGAGGCGATGGGGTTCGAGATCGGCGCGGGGTCCGACCTCGCGGCGGCCGCGGAACAGCTCGAGACCCTCGCGGCCACGCTCGTTCCCTCGGTTCCCTCGTCCGTGAACCCCGCGAAGCGGCTGGCCCGCGCCGTGGGCAACCGCGTGCCGGTGATCTGGGGCGCGGCGGGGATCGGAGCGGTCGCGGCTGCGCGCTGGAGGACGCAGATGAACGAGAACGCGAAGGCGCCTGCGTGGTCCGCCGAGCTTCCGGAGCTGGACCACAACGAGGTGGTCGGTTGGTCCGAGGGGCAGGGCTCGCGGTTCTTCCTGATCGCGCTCCGCCACGAGGCCGAGCCCCGGGACGTCGCGGTCCGGTTCCCGGTATCCATGCAGATCGCTCGCGACGCCGGCGCCCAGGCCGAGGAGGTGTGGGCCGCCGACGGCACACCTCTCGACCGCCTCCTGTCGCTGGTCATGATCGGCGACTTCGCCTCGGTGTACCTCGGGATCGCCCGGGGGTTCGATCCCACGCCGATCGACGCGATCGCGCGCCTCAAGCAGGCGCTCGCCGAGGCATGACCGGGGCGATCCCCTCCCCGGGGGACGGCCTGGCGGATCTCGCCGCCGAGGCGGTCCGGTCCCAGACGTCGTTCTCGCCGGCGGTGGCGATCGTGCTCGGATCGGGGCTGGGATCCGCCACCGATGCCCTCCGCGAGGAGACGTCGTTCTCGTTCGAGGAGCTGCCCGGCTTCCCCCGGCCCACGGTGCCCGGGCATGCCGGCAGGCTGACGCTCGGCGAGCTGGCCGGGGTGCCCGTGGCGGTGTTCCGGGGCAGGATCCACTACTACGAGGGAAACGAGATGCCGGTGTGCGCGCTGCCGGTTCGCCTGGCGCGCCTGTTGGGGGCGGGCACGGCGATCCTCACGGCCGCCACCGGCGGCATCGCCGAGGGGCTCACCACGGGCCACCTCGTCGTGGGCACCGACCATCTCAACATGATGGGGGTCAACCCATTGCGGGCCTGGCGGAACCCGGACGGGTCGCCCCCGTTCGTGGACATGGTGAACGCGTACGATCCCGAGCTCGCCGAGCTGGCGCTCGCGGCCGCGCGGGCGCGAGGGATGCCGGTCTCACCGGGCGTGTACGCGGCGATGCCGGGACCGAGCTTCGAGACGCCGGCCGAGATCGAGATGCTTCGCGGCTCCGGTGCCACGGTCGTGGGGATGTCGGTGGTGCCGGAGGCGGTCCCCGCCCGCGCCATGGGGATGCGGGTGCTCGGCCTGTTCTTCGTCTCGAACCCGGTGGGGGTGGAAGTGAGGCACGAGGACGTGATCCGCGCCACCGACGCGATGGCCCCGGCCGTTGGCGAGGTGATCCGTGAGGTGTTGGCGAAAGGAGCGGGATGGACTGCGACGTGAGGGATCTCGGCCTGGCGGACAAGGGCCGGGAGCGGATCGAGTGGGCCGGCGGCGAGATGCGCGTCCTGGCGCAGATCCGCGAGCGCTTCGAGAAGGAGAAGCCGTTCGACGGGGTTCGGATCGGCGCGTGCCTGCACGTCACGACCGAGACGGCGAACCTCATGGAGACGTTGAAGGCCGGCGGGGCGGACGTGGCCCTGTGCGCCTCGAATCCGCTGTCCACGCAGGACGACGTGGCGGCCGCGCTCTGCGAGCAGAGCGCCGTCCAGGTCCACGCGATCAGGGGCGAGGACAACGAGACCTACTACCGTCACATCAACGCCGTGCTGGACCACCGCCCGCACATCACGATGGACGACGGCGCGGACCTCGTGAGCCTCCTGCACAGGGAACGCCCAGACCAGATCGAGGAGGTGTTCGGGGGCACCGAGGAGACCACGACCGGCGTGATCCGCCTGCGCGCCATGGCCGCCGACGGGGCGCTCCGCTATCCGATCGTGTCGGTGAACGACGCGAACACGAAGCACCTGTTCGACAACCGGTATGGCACCGGCCAGTCCACGATGGACGCCATCATGCGGGCGACGAACCTGCTCCTCGCCGGCCGCACCGTGGTCGTGTGCGGGTACGGGATGTGCGGCCGTGGCGTGGCCTCGCGGGCTCGCGGGCTCGGCGCGAAGGTCGTCGTCACCGAGGCCGATCCGCTGCCGGCCCTCGAGGCCGCGATGGAGGGGTATCAGGTCATGCCCCTGCGCGAGGCCGCGCGGATCGGCGACGTGTTCATCACGGTGACGGGCGACAAGGGCGTGATCCGCGGCGAGCACATGGAGCTGATGAAGGACGGCGCGGTCATGGCCAACTCCGGTCATTTCGACGTCGAGATCGACAAGACGGCGTTGGCCGGGCTCGCCGTCGGGCAGCGGCGGATCCGTGAGTTCGTCGACGAGTACCGCCTGGCCGACGGCCGGCGGCTGCATCTGCTCGGCGAAGGACGGCTGGTGAACCTCGCGGTGGCCGAGGGACACCCCGCGGCGGTGATGGACATGTCGTTCGCGAACCAGGCACTGTCGGCGGAGTGGGTGGTGAAGGCCAGGGGGACGCTCGTGCCCGGCGTCTACGGCGTGCCGGAGGAGATCGACGCCGAGGTCGCGCGGCTGAAGCTGCGGGCCATGGGGATCGAGATCGACCGGCTCACGGCGGAGCAGGAGGAGTATCTGCGATCGTGGGAGCAGGGGACCTAGAGGCCTTCCGGACGGCGGGGGGGACGTTGTTCTCGCTCGGGCTGGTGAAGGAGAGCGAGGGCAACCTGTCCACGTGGGACGGCGAGCGGCTCCGGATCACGCGCACCGGGTGCGAGCTGGCCCGGCTGCGCGAGGAGGACGTGCTCGAGGGCACGCTGGACCAGCCGCCGGCGAACGCCTCGTCCGACCTGTCGATCCACCTGCGCTGGTACCGAGACCGAGGGCCCGGCGCGGTGGCGCACGCGCATCCCGCCGGTACCGTGCCGGACGGGTGGTTGGAAGGCCAGGACCACGGCAGCTACGCGTTCGGGGAGACCCTGCTCGCGGCCGTGTCAGGGATCGTGCGATCCGCCAGGCGGCCGGGCCAGGGCGGGGGCGGGGCGCCGTGAGGCCGATCCCGGCGCCGGTGGAGTGGCGCGGCGACTCGGTGAAGATCCTGGACCAACGCGCGCTGCCGCACCGCGAGGAGCACCTGGATTGCCGGACGGTCGCGGAGATCGCCGATGCGATCCGCTCGCTCGCGGTCCGCGGCGCCCCGGTCCTCGGGATCGCCGCAGCCTTCGGGGTGGCGCTTGCGGCGGCAACGTCCACGGCTCGGAACACGAACGCCCTGTTCCGGGAGCTGAACCGTGCCGGGGACGTGCTGAAGGCCACCCGGCCGACGGCGGTGAACATCCGATGGGCGGTCGACCGGATGCTGGAGACGGCGCGGGGCGAGTGCTGCTCGGTGGGCGGCACCCAGCAGCGCGTCCACGAGGCCCTGGTGGCGGAGGCGTTGCGGATCGAGGCGGAGGACCGGGACGCGTGCGCGGCCATGGGGAAGGCGGGCGCCGAGCTGGTGCCCGACCCCGCGAACGTGCTCACCCACTGCAACACGGGCAGCCTGTGCACGGCCGGCATCGGCACGGCCCAGGGGGTCATCGTGACCGCGCACGAGGCCGGCGCGCGGGTGCACGTCTGGGTCGACGAGACGCGGCCCGTGTGGCAGGGCGCACGGCTCACCGCCTGGGAGCTCCAGCGGCTCGGCATCCCGATGACGCTCGTCGCCGACGGCGCCGCGGGCTCGCTCATGGCCGCGGGCAAGGTGGACCTCGTGATCGTGGGGGCCGATCGGATCGCCGCGAACGGAGACGTCGCGAACAAGGTCGGCACGTACTCGCTGGCGGTGCTCGCCGAGCACCACGGCGTTCCGTTCTACGTGGCGGCGCCCCTCTCCACGGTGGATCCGGCCACGGCAACCGGCACGGATATCGTGATCGAGGAGCGCGATCCCGCCGAGGTCCTCGCGCCGCTCGGCCTCCAGATCGCCGCGCCCGGAACGGTAGCGGCGAACCCGGCCTTCGACGTGACCCCGGCCGGACTGATCTCGGCGATCGTCACGGACGCCGGTGTTATCCGGCCCCCTTACGCCGAGGGCCTTGCCCGGGCGGCGCGGGTTCGGGGTGCGGCATGAGTGGTGCCGTGTCGGTGCGGGCCCGGTTCGAGCGCTTCCCCGCCACGGTGAAGGGCGCGTTCATCATCCGGGGCGAGGACCGCGACCCTCATCAGGTGGTCCTGCAGGACGCGCGGGCCGTCTCCGTGGACGGGAGGGCGGTCCGCCCGATCCCGATGCAGTCGACGACGCTGGACATCGTGCCGAAGCAGGACGTCTTCGTCCCGTTCGAGCTGAGCGTCTCGGACCTCGAGCCCGGGTGGTACGACCTCGTCTGCGGCCTCCAGGTCGACGGTGTCCCGGGGATCTATCCGGGAGGGCGGCGGTTCGCGGTGGCTTGGCCCAGAGCCTCCGTCCGCCGGGGGCAGGTCAAGGTGGGGCGAGACGTGGAGGTGGGCGCGGTCCGCGTCCTGGTCGAGCAGCTGGACTGTGGCGGGGACTCGATGAAGCTCCATCTGTCGGTGGAGCCGCCGGAGCCCGTGACGGTGAAGCTGAGCGTCGACGGCGCTCACCTGGAGGTGCTCGACGTCGAGCTGGACGATGCCACCGGTCGTGGGAAGGTGATCGCCTATCCCCTGCTGAAGACCCACCGAGGGCTGCGGGTGGATGTCCGGGGGCGCGGCCGGGGCGCCGAGGGCGGTCTAGACGTCGCCCTGCCCTGACCGGTCTCCGGCGAGCCGGGATGTCGGCCGCCGGCGCTAGGCTCACCCGATGCTCGCTCCGTTGCTCGACGTCTTGTACCCGCGGCGGTGCGTGGCCTGCGGGTCCGATCGCTGGCCGTTCTGCGGACCCTGCCGGCAGCAGCTGATCCCCCTCGAACCGCCCTGGTGCGGCCGGTGCGGTCTGCCGATGGAGCGGGGGGCCTCGTCGTGCCCGGAGTGCCCGCCACGGGTCGTGGACCGCGCGCGGTCGGCGTTCCTGTTCACGGGGCCGGCGCGCTCCGCGGTACACCGACTGAAGTTCTCCGGCTGGCGGGCTGTGGCCGACGCCCTGGGAGGCGCGGCGGCCGCCGTGTGGTCCGACCCCGTCGACGTCATCACCTGGG
>DASWAT010000129.1:0-14472 GCA_036390995.1 Actinomycetota bacterium
GGCCAGGAAGTCGCGGACGCCGTCGTACCGGGGCTTCCCGTCGACGTGCTGGAGGTAGTCGTTCTCCCCGAAGGGACGGAACGTCTCGCTCGTGCGTCCGGATCGCTCACGGAGGTACTCGTCGAACAGGCGCTTCCACGACGCGGCGTGAGCGGACGCGGTGTCGGTGACCACCCCGTCCATGTCGAAGATGAAGGCTCGGACCGGCCTTCCCGCCACCCCGGCGATGTACCTGGCCACCATGTTCCCTGGACCATATCGCCACCCGGGACGCGTCGGGTGTCGCCCTCGCGGGCGAAGGGTCCGTCGGTGTCCAGGATCCTCTGGTGCTCGACATATCACACACTCCTCACGAAGCGCCTGACGGCAGTGACCAGCTCGTCAGCCTTGGCCATCCCGTCTTCTCCCTCGGTGATCGCATCGCGGACGCATCCGTTCACGTGGTCCTCCAGGATCAGCAGGGCCGCCGCCTCCAGCCCGGCCCTGGCCGCGGCAAGCTGGTCGAGGACCTCGATGCAGTAGCGACCTTCTCCGTACATGCGGCTCACGCCGGCGACCTGTCCCTCCACCCGACGGAGGCGGGTGACGATCTCGCGCCGAGGGTTCATGGTCTTCTCCCCGCTCCCGCCACCACGGCGCCCTGCCGGAACCGCTCCGGAACGCCCGCGAACTCGTCCCTGCACTGAGCAGAGCAGAAGAACCAGGTCTGCCCGTCATGCACGAAGTGGAAGGTTCCCTCTCGCTCGACGCTCATCCCGCACACGGGGTCGGTGGCCATCTGGCTCATCGCGCGGAACTCACCGTCTTCGAGCCAGAGCACCCGGTCCGCGGCCTCCTTCAGCCGCGTGTCGTGGCTCACGATCACGACGCTTCGCTTCTGCTCCGTCGCGGCGCGCCGCAGGAGCCGAACGATCTCGTGCCCGATCTTCGAGTCAAGGTTGGCGGTCGGCTCGTCGGCCAGGATCACCGCCGGTTCGTTCGCCAGGGCTCTGGCGATGGCGACCCGCTGCTTCTCCCCGCCCGAGAGCTTGTCAGGCCGGAACGAGAGCCTTTCTCCAAGCCCGAAATCCCCGAGGAGCCGTTCTGCCCGCTCACGGGCCTGTCGGCCCCACCAGCCGGCGAAGTTCAGCGCGAGCTCCACATTCTCCCGGGCCGAGAGCGCCGAGAGCAGGTTGAAGTCCTGGAACACGAACCCGAACCGTCTGGCCCGTAACTCGGGGAGCTTGGCTTCCGGCAGCGCGGTGAGGTTGGTCCCGTCCACCCAGATCTGCCCCGAGGTCGGACGGAGCATCGCACCCAGCATGGAAAGCAGGGTGGTCTTGCCGCTGCCCGAGGGCCCCATGATCAGGACGACCTCTCCGGGTTCGACCTCGAGGTCGACACCCCGCACGGCACGCACCTCGGTCTGACCCTCTCCGAACACCTTCTCCAGCTTCTCCACTCTGATCGCGGACGTTGCCATCGCTACCTCCGAAAGACGCTGACCGGATCGACCCGCCGCACCCGGATGACGGGAGCGACGGCCCCGAGTACGCCGACCACGACGCCTCCGAGGGCAACCGGAACGACGGCCGACGCCCCAAACGCGATCGTGATGTTGCCGGCCGATCGAGCGAGGACCCAAGAGAGAGAGAACGCCAGCACCAGCGCCAGTGCCAGGGCCATCCCCACCGTCCACAGGGCCTGCGACAGCACAACTACCGCGAGGCGTCGCGGCATCGCTCCCAGCGCCTTCATCACACCGATCTCTTGCAGCCGGGACAGGGTTGCCGTGTACAGGACGAGTCCGATGATGGCAAGCCCGATGAGGAAGGCCGCCAGGGTCATGATCTGAAGGACCTGCGCGCTCATGTCTCTGGCCAGGGCTCCCTCCTGCTCCGAGAAGCCCGCCCTGGGCAGGGCGGTGAGCTCCGTGTTCGCCTCGATCCGCCGGGCAAGCGAATCGGGTGAGACAGAGCCGCCGACCAGGATGTAGCTGGCGATGTCCGGCACCCTCCGTGATCCGGCGAAGTCCTCGAACCGGACGAAGGCCACCGTGTTGGCGATGTTGGTGAGGCCGGAGGTGAGCCCGGAGATCCGCCAGGTCCTGCCGAGGACGGACACCGAACCCTCGACAGCGAGCCGCAGGTCCTGCGCCGCCTGTGCGTCGATCACGATCTCCCCCGGTCCGGGGTCGGACCCCGCCGAAAGCGTGATCGGGCCGCCTCGCCCCCCCGGCTGGTAGCCGATCACGTACGTGAGCTGCTGACCGGTCGGGGTCGTCAAAGCGTCGGGCGCGTACAGGATCGGGTCCGCCCAGCTCACGCTCGGGAGCGCGCGGATCTCCTTGACGTTGGCAAGGGGCAGCCACGAAGAGGCCATGTGCATGTTGGTGACGCCCCGCTGGGCGACGAACACATCGGCCGGCGAGGTGTCGATATAGCGGGTGAGCTCCCTTGTGGCCCCGTTCACGATCCCGTCCAGGGCGAGGACCATCAGGAAGCTCGCCGCCACCCCCGCTATCCCGAGCGCCGCCCGACGCCGCTCCGCGAACAGGTTCCTGCGCCCTACGGGAACTCGACCCATCTGCCTCACCCTCGGTACACCGATGCGGGATCGAGCCTGGCGACGCGGCGCGTGGGGACGATCGCCGCGAGCAACGCCATCGCGCCAGCCGAAAGGACCACGCCCCCCGCTGCTTCGAGCGACAGGGAGCTTGGGAACTGCGGTCGCAAGGCGACGAGCACACGGGAACTGACCGCGTACAGGGCGAAGCCCACGAGCGTTCCGACCGCAGAGACCACCACGGTCTGGCCGAGAACGATCCGGAACAGGCGCCGTCGCCTAGCACCGATCGCCTTGGCGATCCCGTACTCGCGGAGGCGATCGGCGATCGCCGAGTACACCGTCAGGGCCACGACCAGGGTGCCGGCGGCGAAGGCGATCAGGATCATGAGGTCGACGATCCGTCCGAGGCTCCCCGCGTAGACCTCTCGCTGCCCGGCGGCGACCGCAGTCGCCGGGTCCACGGCGAGCCCGGTGCGTCGCCTGATGGCCTCAGCTACCGAAGCAGGGCGGGAGGCCCGGACCAGAAGCGACGTCGCGGTCCGGGACTCGCCGAACAGGCGCTCTGCCTCCTCCAGCGACACGAACAGGAAGCCCCCGGCGGCAAACGTCGCCGTGCCCGAGGACAGTCCGACCACCCGGAAGCGCTCACCCTGGAGACCCAAGGTGTCTCCGAGTCCGATCCCGTGACTCGCGCCGAGGTTCTCGTCCATCACGATCTCACCGCCGGTCCGTACCGCTCGCCCGGCGGCAAGCATCCAGGGTCCTCCCATCGCCCCGGGTCGATACCCGATGACACTGACGGCCTCCTTCGTTCCATGCAGGTCGAGGATCACGTACCTCGCGATCACGGGGTCGGCCCCCTCCACGCCTGGGATCGTCCGGATCGCGTCGGCCGCAGCTAGCGGCACCGCCCCCTCGGTGAGGATCATGGTCCCGGGCTGCCGCACGAACAGGTCCGCGCCCACCCTGTCGGCGTACGCGGAGACCCCCGACAGGACGCCACCCCACAGGCCCGCGAGCAGCAGGATCAGAGCGACGGCCAGACCCACCCCCAGCGTGCTGATCGCGAGCCGCCGGCGATCCGCCAGGATGTTCCGTCTGGCGAGAGGGACCGCGAACCTCATCGGACCCCACCCTCGTCGCGCATGTCTCCCGCGTCTGCATCTCGCGAGGTGGGGCTCCCATCTGGCGGCCGGGTGAATGCCAGCGGCCAAACGAGGAAACCAGCCAGGCAGCGCTCCGAGCGGAAGCGCTCCGTTCGGCCCATCACGTCGTGGCGTCCGACGAGTCGGTGCGGGGCCGGGCGATGATGACCTCCAGGCTCTCTCGCATGACACTCACCGCCTTAGCTCGGCTCGACGACCAGACGGCCGCGGAGCATGCCCATCTGGCAGGTGAACTCGAACGTCCCGACCTCCTTCGGTATGAGCTCGACCGGAACGAGCTCACCCTCGGGGAGCCTCGCGCTCTTGCCGAAGTCAGCGAAGACCACCATCTCCGAGCAGGGCGAGGACTCTTCCCGCTGGAAGGAGAGACGCACCGGCTTCCCAGCACGAACGATGATCGTGTCGGGCGCGTAGCCTCCCTTCACGAGCACCATGGCCTCCTGGTAGCCGGCCGAACCGAGCGCGGCGCGGTAGCCCTGTTTCCTGGGGCCCCAGAAGAACCAGACGATGCCGCCGATCAACGCGATCCCTAGGACCGTGACGATGACGTTGTCGAGCATGCTTCACACCTCCTGAGGACGGAACCGGCGAAGCCGGTTCGCGTTCGAGACGACGGTGACCGAGGAGAACGCCATCGCGGCAGCTGCGATGAGCGGCGAGAGCAGGATCCCGAAGAACGGATAGAGGAGGCCCGCCGCCACGGGCAGCCCAGCGGAGTTGTAGAAGAAGGCCCCCACGAGGTTCTGGTAGACGTTCCGCATCGTGGCCCGCGAGACCTCGATGGCGGTCACGACGCCCTTCAGGCTTCCAGAGATCAGTGTCACATCCGAGGCCTCCATCGCCACGTCGGTTCCCGTACCGATGGCCAGCCCAACATCAGCCTGTGCCAGGGCGGGAGCGTCGTTGATGCCGTCACCGACCATGGCCACCGTCTTCCCCTCGAGCTGGAGCTTCCGGACCTCGTGGGCCTTGTCCTGTGGCAGGACCTCTGCCAGCACCCGGTCGACGCCGACCTCCTGAGCGATCGCCTCGGCGGTCCGTCGGTTGTCGCCGGTGATCATCGCGACCTGGACCCCGAGTTCCTTGAGACGGGCGATCGCCCGTCGGGAGTCCTCCTTGACCGTGTCGGCGCAGGCCACGAGCCCGGCCGGCCGGCCGTCGACGGCCACGTACATCGGGGTCTTGCCGGCCGCGGCGAGCGCTTCCGCCCTGTCGGCAAGGTCCTCCGTGTTCACGAGAAGTGTCTGCATGAGCTTGAGGTTGCCGAGCGCCACCGAGTGGCCGTCGACGATGGCCTCAACACCCTGGCCGGGGACCGCCTCGAATCCCTGCGCCTCCGGCGGGTCGATCGCATGGTCGCGGGCACCCCGGACGATCGCCTCTGCGAGCGGGTGTTCAGAGCCATGCTCGACCGCCGCCGCAAGGCGGAGGAGCTCCTCCTCGCCCAGCTCTCCGGCCACAACGTCGGTCAGCGAGGGCTTCCCCACCGTGATCGTGCCGGTCTTGTCCAGCACGATGGCGTCGAGACGCTTGGCTGTCTGGAGCGCGTCGCCTGAGCGGATCAGGATCCCGTTCTGCGCGGCTTTGCCGATCCCTACGGTGAGGGAGGTTGGTGTCGCAAGGCCGAGCGCGCATGGGCACGCGATGATCAGCACGGTCACGAAGGCGATCACCGCGTAGGCCGTCGCCGGCGCGGGCCCGAGGTCGTACCAGACGACGAACGCGAGGACCCCGACGATCATCACGGCCGGGACGAAATAGCCGGCGACCCGGTCCACGGTCCGCTGGATAGGGGCCTTGGACCCCTGAGCGTCCTGAACCATCCGGATGATGTTCGCGAGCGCCGTATCCTTGCCGACACGGGTCGCCCCGAACCGGAAGGAGCCGGTCTTGTTGATCGTTGCCCCGATCACCTCGTCGCCGGCGACCTTCTCGGCGGGGATGGATTCCCCCGTCACCATGGATTCATCGACGGCCGACGCGCCCTCGACCACCACGCCGTCCACCGGGACCTTCTCCCCGGGGCGGACCAGCACGAGATCGCCGACCACGACCTGCTCGGCGGGAACGTCGAGCTCGACCCCTGCCCGGATGACGCGAGCCGTCTTGGCTTGCAGGCCGATCAGTTTCTTCAGCGCCTCGCTCGTCTTCCCTCTAGCCTTGACCTCGAGCGCCATCCCCAGCACCACGAGCGCCGTGACCACCGAGGTGACGTCGTAGTAGGTCTCCGCCAGCTCAGCCTTCGGGAAGATCCCGGGCCAGATGACGGCGACCGTCGAGTACAGCCATGCGAACGAGATCCCGACGCCGATCAGCGTGTGCATGTTCGCCGAGCGCGATCTCGCCGCTGCCCACAGTCCGGTGAAGAACTGGCTCCCACCCCAGATGAGGACGGGCAGGGTGACGAGCCCGAGACCGCGCCACACCCAAAGGAGGCCGTTCGATCCTCGGGCCAGCCAGGAGACCTCCTTCAGCCCCGGGAACAGCCATGGGTAGGACAAGAGGATCACGGGAACAGAGACGGCACCCGCGACCCAGAACTTGCGCACCAACGTCCGGTACTCGCGCCGCCTGGCCTCCTCCTCACGATCCGTCGTCTCGACGGCGGCGTCCGCGCCGGAGGCGGCGTCGAACCGAGAGGCGCAGCCGGCCGAGCAGAAGTGATAGTCGACGCCATCTCGCGTCCTCGACGCGGCGGCGGTGGCCGTCTCGATCTCCATCCCGCAGATGGGATCCGTCACGTTCATCGTGTCCTCCTCCAGGCCAGGCATACCCTACCCCGGTATCCCATAGACTAAGGAGCGGCTGTGAAGGGGGTGTGAAGGGAAGCTGAAGGATCAGTGCGCTCCCCACGGCTCCGCCAGCCCGTTCCCCCCGTCTTGCCCCACGTGCCAGCGGGAACAGAGCCCGGCCGTCACATAGGAGCAACCGGTCCGGCTGTCGAAGCTCAGGATCGAGATAGGACGACCGACCCAGCGATGCCCAGCAGGAGAGCCATGGGGTAGCCGAGCAGGAGGTCTTCCATATGCTTGGGAGCGATCGAGAACAGCTGGAGATCCTCGAGCCAGTGGGTCACTCCGACGAGCACGCCCACGGCGACGAGCGACCAGCCGATCACGCGCCGGGCCCGATAGGCTCGGAGCGACGTATTCCGTTTGCTGGCCGCCTGTGCTTGTGCTGCTTGGGTCTGCCTGGCGCGTGCCTCCTTGCGCTTGTCTCTGGCCTTCGCGAGCTGCTTACGTCGGTTGGAGCTGCTCATCCTGTGCTCCTCCCGTCGGTGAGTCGATCTCCCGGCGAACGGATGGGGTCGCTGCGCGCCGAGCGCGGAACAGGAGGGCTGTTCCCACGACCGCGATCGCCAGGATCGACGTCAGCTGGCTGCCCGTGAGGCCCACCAAGCGCCTCGGGTCCGTCCTGAGGAAGTCGGTAAGCACCCGGCTCGCCGCGTACCAGAGCGTGAACAGTGCGATCGCCGACCCGGTGGCTCGGGGGCGCCGCATGAACCGGAGCAGGACGACGAGCAGGATGGTCGTGAGGATCAGGTCGTAGAGCGCGACCGGATGGACCACGGCCCCGATCGCTGGTGCACCGGCCAGAGGATGGCTACTGCCCAGGTACTCGAATCCCCAGGGCAGCGTCGTCGGCTTCCCCAGATGATCGCCGATGATCAGGTCGCTCAGGCGACCGATCGCGATGCCGAGCGCGAGCCCGGGCGCCGCCATGTCCAGCAGCGGAAGGACGGCGAGCTTCTCCCGACGGGCCACGAACCCGCCCACGAGCACCGCCCCGATCAGGCCGCCCAGCAGGCTCATGCCGCCGTTCCAGACGGCGATCCAGTCGAGGATGGAGCGCATCTCGCGCCAGTGGCCCAGATCCCACGCCACCCGCATCCCGACCAGGCCCCCGACGAGGGCCCAGGTGAGGATCCGCCAGAGCGTCTCGTCGGAGATGCCCTTTGGCGAGGCGTACCGCTTCATGAGGCGGGCCCCGGCCAGGAACCCCACGGCGATCAGCACGCCGTGGGGTCGGATCATGAACGGTCCGACATGGAGCTCGGTGGAGACCTTCCACGTGATGGAGGCGAGCATGCCTGGAGCATGGAGGAGGTGTGTGATGGGCCCTTGCACACGATGTGAAGGCCCCGTGCGATTGTGCCTCCTCCGGCGGAGGACGCGGGATCGGTGACTGGATCGCCATGGGCGTCATCAGTCCTGGTCTTTGCCGCTGCTGAGATGATCGTCTTCGGGACGCATCCACGCCGGTTCCCCATGACCACCCTTACCCTGGGTCTCATCCAACCCCTCCGCTGGTGTCGGGCTCCGGAACCCGGAGCCTCTTCAACAGCAGGGCGTTCAACGCCACGATGAAGCTCGACCCGGACATCGAGAGCGCAGCGATCTCGGGACTGAGCTTCAGCCCGATGCTCGGCTCGAAGACCCCGGCCGCGATGGGCAGGGCGATCGCGTTGTAACCGACGGCCCACCCCAGGTTCTGGCGCATCTTCCGGAGTGTTCCTCGCCCGATCGCTAGCGCCCTGGGCACATCCAGCGGGTCGGACCGCATGAGCACGACATCGGCGGTCTCGATGGCGACGTCTGTTCCCGCGCCGATCGCGATGCCGAGGTCGGCCTGGGCCAACGCCGGTGCATCGTTCACACCGTCGCCGACCATGGCCACCTTCCGACCGCTTGCCTGGAGCTCGGCCACCTTGCTCGACTTATCCCCCGGGAGGACCTCGGCGATGACCGTGTCGAGGCCCAACTCGCCGGCGATCCGGCGGGCGGTCGCCTCGTTGTCGCCGGTCAGCATGACCACCTCGACGCCGGTCTCCTTCAGGGCGGCGACCGCCGCACGCGAGGTCGGACGGAGGGCATCCGCGATCCCGATGACGCCGGCAGCCTTCCCGTCCACCGCAGCCACCACCGCGGTACGGCCGCCCGCGGCGAGTTGCTCGCGGCCCGCCTCCAACGCGCTCATGTCGATGCCCTGCCGCTCCATGAGACGGACGTTGCCGACCGCCACCTGACGGCCATCGACCTTGGCCACGGCCCCATGGCCGGGAACGTTCTCGAAGGCCTCGGCGCGGACCTTCGGGACACCGCGAGCGTCCGCATGTTCGACGACGGCATCGGCAAGCGGGTGCTCGGACTCGCGTTCGACGGCGGCGACCAAGCGGAGGAGCTCCTCTTCGGTGAAGCCGTCCGTGAGGACGTCGGTGACCTCTGGCTCCCCCTTGGTCAGGGTGCCGGTCTTGTCCATCACGACGACCTGTACCCGGGCGGCGGTCTCCAGGGCGATGGCGTTCTTGAACAGGATGCCCCGTGTCGCGCCCAGCCCGGTGCCCACCATGATGGCCGTGGGCGTGGCCAGGCCCAGGGCATCCGGGCAAGTGATCACGACCACCGTGATGGCGAACAGGATGGCCTCAGAGAACGGCCGGCCCACGGCGAGCCACGTGAGGAGCGTGGCCGTCCCGCCGATCAGCGCCACCAGCACGAGCCAGAAGGCGGCGCGGTCGGCCAGTCGCTGTCCAGGAGCCTTGGAGTTCTGCGCCTCCTGAACCAGCTTGACGATCTGAGCCAAGGCGGTATCGGCACCGACCTTGGTGGCCCGGACCCGGAGGGTCCCGTTCCGGTTGATGGTGGCCCCGATGACCTCCGAGCCCCGCTCCTTGTGCACCGGGAGGCTCTCCCCGGTGACCATCGACTCGTCGACCTCGCTCTGGCCTTCCTCCACCATCCCGTCCACAGCGATCCTGGAGCCAGGGCGGACCAGCATGAGATCCTCGACGGCAACATCGGCCGTTGGGACTTCGACCGGTTCGCCGTCCCTGATCACCGTGGCCATGGTGGGCGCGAGGTCGAGCAGCGTCCGGATGGCGTCGTTCGCGCCCCCACGAGCACGCATCTCGAACCAGTGACCGAGGAGGACGAACGCCGCGAGGACCGTCGCGGCCTCGAAGAACACCTCCTCGCCATCGGCCAGCGTGGCGACGACGGAGTACACCCACCCCGCCCCGATCGCGACTGCGACCAGCACCATCATGTCGAGCGTCCGGTTACGCAGGGCCCGATAGGCGCCATCGAAGAAGACCCAGCCCGAGTAGAAGACGACCGGCAGGCTGAGCAGCAGCTGGAACCAGTTGTCGGAGAGCCCGAACGGCGCCGCGACGGTGAACCCCAGGACCTCTCGCCCGATCCGTGACCAAAGCAGGATGGGGATCGAGAGGACCGCCGCGACGAGGAACCGGTTCCGCATGTCGCGGACCATCGCCTCCATCGACATCCCGGCATGCCCGCCGTGACCCATCACGTCGTGCGGGGATGGAAGTGGTGCCTCCTCCGCCATCTCGTGCCCTGCGTGCTTCATGGGCACGGCGTGCCCGGCGTGCTCCTCGACCCGAGCCTCGCGCACGGCGGCCCCGTGCACCTCGTGGCCAGATGTCTCCGTGACGGCCGTCGTTTCGGGACCATCGCGCATCGCGGGTTCAGCCGATGGGTCCGGCTCGAGCATCGGATCGCACACGTGGGTCGGTACCGACTGGCCCGCGCAGTGGTACCCACATCCTTCGATCCAGCGGCGGAGCTCGGCCACGGACGTCGTGTCAGCGTCGAAGGTGACCGTTGCCGTCTGCGACACGGGGTTGGCTTCCACGCGGACGACCCCGGGGCGTCGTTGCAGGACGCGCTCCACGACCTCCTTCTCGCTGGCGAAGTTCAGGCCCCCAACGTGGAGGACCACCGTCGCGAGCTTCCGCCCTCGATCCTCATCGCTGGGGCCCACCGACCCGTGGTGCGTGTGTGTCGCGTGATCGTCCACCGGTCCTCCCCCACCACCGTAGCCCGTCTCGGATGCTACGTGGACCGGCCCACGCAGGGGCTACGAGGTGCCGGCTCCTGCACCGCTTGGTGTGGGAGATGTGTGCCTACGGGACAAGGCCAACCATCCGATCCACCTGGCGGATGTGCTCCTCCAAGGCCCGCAGGTAGGCATCGTTCGCCGAACGAGCGAGCATCCCGTTCGTCGTCATCTGTGCATCCATCCCAGGGCCGACCACCGACGCCATCTCCTGCGTCATCAGCCGGTCTGCCTCGAGCTGTGCGTGGGAGAAGTCGCCCATCGGCGGGGATGGCGTCGTAGAGCTCAGCGCCACGATCGCCACGATGGCGACAAGCGCCGCAGCTCCCATACCCAGGAGCGCCAAGAGGAGCTTCGTTGGAGAGAAGAGGCCCCCCAGGACGGCGGCCGCAACGGCCGCGACGATACCGCCCACTACCAGCAGGTCCCAAGTCATTGCTGGCCCTGTTCGTCCGGTTGCTGAGTCGGCCTTGGTTCGCGGAGGTGCGGGGCTGAGGCCGCGTCTCTTGGATCGTGCTCGTGCTCCGCCGTTCGCGGATGGAGTCGTTCCTGGGCGTGCCCACCCCCATGCATGCTCCACATCAGCAAGGGGCAGAGGAGGAGGACGCCGACCGAGAGAAGACTGACGAGTGGAACGCCCACCGCGACGAGAGCCAGCACGGCGAGCCCAGCAGCCACGATCCACCCGGGCCGGATCTTCCATCGCCCGATCGTCTGGTGATCCATCCCAGCCCCCTTTCCAGGCTGGTGGCAGGCTAGGGTCCCTGTGTGAAGGACCGTTGAAGACGGGACTCGTTTCGGGTGAATCTGCGGGTGACGTAGCCTCACGGCGATTCCCCGCCATCTTCACCGTTCCTTCACATCACCTTCCGAAGCTAGAGAGCGACGGGAGGTGATCCGCGATGCAGAGGGCGGGACGCTCGGTCTGGAATGTGCGTTCGGCCCCTGTGGGCCGCGTGATGGTCTGCGCCCTGATGGGTCTCGCCGTTCTCGGTCTCGTCGGGGCGATCGTCCTCGGCGCACCGCTCGTCTCGATCCTCGTCGTGGGTCTCTTGCTCCTGTGTCCCCTACTGCTGTGGGTGCCGTTCCGCTTCGAGGGGCGCTCACTCGACGACTCGATCCCCGAAAGGCGTGGCTATGGCACTCACCCATGACGTGATCGTCCTGACGTCCCCCGCCTGTCATCTCTGTGAGGACGCCTTGCAGGCTCTCGCAGAGCTCCCTGCCGAGCTCGGCCTATCGGTGCGGGAGGTGGAGATGCTCTCCCCGGAGGGCAGGGAACTGGTGGAGCGCTTCCGGCCTTCGACGCCGCCGGGCGTGATCATCGACGGCTCGCTGTTCAGTTCGGGTCGTTTGCCGCGCAAGAAGCTCAGGCGCTACCTGGAACGCGCCGCCGTGAGGGTGGCGTGACGTGGGCGGTCTCCTCACCACCGGATCGATCCTCGCCGCGTTCTTCGCCGGGGCCGTGGCACTGTTCAGCCCTTGTTGCATCGTGTTCCTGTTCCCGGCGTACCTGGCCTCGGCGGTGAAGAACCGCCGGTGGAAGCTGTTGCCACTCACGTTCGTCTTCGCCCTGGGTCTGGCCGTCGTGCTACTCCCGGTCACGCTCGGTGTCGGACTCGTGATGACGACCCTTCGGCGATTCCACACGCCGCTGTACGCCGTCGGCGGCATGCTCATGCTCGCCCTCGCCGTCCTGGCGCTCATCGGCAAGTCCTGGAGCATGCCCTCGTTCGTCCGGTCACCGTCGGTCGAGCGGAGCGACACGGCCGGCGTCTTCGCGCTCGGCGTCTTCTCCGGCGTGGCCTCGTCGTGCTGCGCTCCGGTCATGGCCGGCGTCATGGCCCTCTCCGCGTTGTCCGGGTCGGTCGTCGGCTCCGGAACCCTCGGCCTGGCCTACGTGTTCGGGATGGTCTTCCCGCTGTTCGTCATGGGGTTGCTGTGGGACCGGCTCGACCTCGGTCGGCGGCGGATCTTCCAGGCCAAGCCGGTCCGTTTCAGGCTCGCCGGACGCACGGTCGACACCAACACGGTGAACGTGGCGGTGTCCATCGCGTTCGCCGTCATGGGCGGCTTCGTGTTGGTCCTCGCCGCGAACGGGAACACGACCAGGGCACCCGGGTTCCAGCTTGTCATCGGGCGATGGCTCTCGCGCGCGTCCATCGACATCGTCCGGTTCCTCGACCCCGTACCCGACCCGATCCTCGGCCTCGGCCTGCTGGTCCTGGCCGCCTCGTTCTTCATCGTCGCCGTTCGGGGCCGCGGAGCTCCGGCAATGGGAGGAACCAGTCATGAGCACGAAGACCACCAAGGCCAAGCGTCAGCAGCACGCGAGGTCGCAGGCCAAGTGGCAGCAGCACGCCCGTCCTGCCACGACCCCGCGGCCGAAGGGAACGGGGCAGCTCAAGCGGGATCCCAACCGGAAGCCAAGGCCCCGGCGCGCTCGTAGACGCTTCAACCCGTCGTGGGGCTCGCTGGTCGCGGCGGGATCCCT
Source organism: Actinomycetota bacterium (assembly GCA_036390995.1). Lineage (GTDB taxonomy): Bacteria > Actinomycetota > UBA4738 > UBA4738 > HRBIN12 > DASQQQ01. The sequence continues at coordinate 13,066 of DASWAT010000129.1, forward strand.
TGCCGTCGTCGCCGCCATGCTGTTCTTCGGTGGCCGGAACCCGGGAGGCGGTGCCGTCGCGTCCGGCCAAGACGCACCGCCGTTCACGCTGGCCTCCACCGATGGGTCCAACGTCTCCCTCTCGGGTCTCCGCGGCCACAACGTCCTCCTGTACTTCAACGAGGGCGTCGGGTGCGACGCGTGCTTCTACCAGACGGTGGAGCTCGAGAAAGCCGGCGATCTCGCTGCCGCCGGGGTGACCGTCCTGCCGATCGTGATGAATCCTGCGGATCAGGTCACGCCCGAGCTGGCGCGGTTCGGCATCAAGGTGCCCTACCTGATCGATGGCGACGGCTCCGTCTCGAACGAGTACGGGATGCTCGGCCATGGCATGCACGCGAACCTGCCCGGTCACGGCTTCGTGTTCATCGACGCCTCGGGTCAGATCCGCTGGCAGAAGGAGTACCCGTCGATGTACGCCTCGGCCTCCGAGATCATGTCGGCCATCGATCCCTACCTGAGCTGAGGACTCTCGACTTCAGGACCATCGACGCCCGCAGTGGGGGCCACACGACCCTCTTCCATGCGCCGGGTCCGCCGTTCCATGGTCCGAAAGGGAGGATGCGTGCATCTGCGTCGGATCAAGACTCTCGCGGTGATCGTGCCTACCGCGGGCCTCTTCGGCTTCGAGCTCCTCCGCCACTTCGTGCTGCAGCCCGCGATGGGCGAGCCCTCTCCCCACCTCGCGGAGCACATCGTTTCTGCGCTGGTGCTCACGGTGGCGGTGGCCGCGTTCTCCTTCGTCATCTTCCGATTGCTCGAGCGGCTGCATGACCAGCTCATGGCACTGAACGAAGCAGGCATCGCGGTGACTGCCGATCTGTCGGCGGAACGGGTCCTGGAGCGTGTGGCCGAGCTGGCACGGAAGGTGGCCGGGGCCTCCTACGCCTCGGTGCAGGTCGAACGCGAGTCCGTGCGGACCGTCGCCTCAGGTGCCCCTCCGGCGGCCGGTCCTCGGCTGGTGCTTCCCATCGTGGTGAAGGGGGAGCGGTTCGGTGAGCTCGTGTTGGCGGGTCCTCGCGGCCGGCGGTTCCGAGATTCGGACCGCGGTGCTCTGGAGACCTTTGCGACCCAAGCCGGTATCGCTCTGGAGAACGCCCGTCTGTTCGAGCAGGTCCAGGAACTCGTGGCGACGAGGGAGCGGGCGCGGATCGGCATGGATCTGCACGACGGGCTGATCCAAGAGCTTTACGCGCTCGGGCTCAAGGTCGAGGACGCGGCCGAGCTCGTGTCGGACCAGCCGGCCGAGGCAGCGGCGCTGATGCAGGAGACGCAGGGCGAACTCCGCGGCCTGATCGGCGAGATCCGAACTTATGTCTACGGCCTGCGCGACGGCGACGCTTCAGTGGACCTGCGACCAGCGCTTGA
>DASWAT010000130.1:0-4753 GCA_036390995.1 Actinomycetota bacterium
CCGAATCCGCCGGGCGAGCCCTGAGCGATGGGCGCGACTCCGTCCCGCCTCAGGGGTTCCCACCCGCGGGATGGCTGGGGTAGCATCGCCGGGATGAGATCCCACCTCTGAGTTCGCTCGCGGGGTCCGCGCCTCGCCCGAGGCCCTCCGCCGCCGACCGGTTAGCCACACGGTCGGTCGATCGCTCTACGCAGCACCGAACGCGAACGAGAGGTGACGCTTGTACGCCATCGAAGCCAGGCATCTGTCCAAGTCCTTCCGCGGGGTCCGAGCCGTCGATGACCTCGACGTGCTGGTCGAGGAAGGAGAGGTCGTGGCGCTCCTGGGGCCGAACGGGGCGGGGAAGACAACCACGCTGATGATGCTCCTCGGGATGATGGAACCCGACGCCGGGGGTGTTCGGATCCTCGGCCGTCCCCTGCCCGAGGAGCGCGCACTGGCCCTCGCCGACGTGAACTTCACTGCCAGCTACGTGTCGCTCCCCAGCGACCTGCGCGTGCGCCACTACCTCTGGGTCTTCGCCGACATCTACGGCGTCCCACGCTCCCGCACGCGAGAGGTCCTCGACCTCTTCCGGGTGGGCCACCTGTATGACCATCAGACCGCGCACCTGTCGAGCGGCCAGCGCACCTTGATCGGCCTGGCGAAGGCGATGCTGAACCGGCCTCGGCTCCTGGTGCTCGACGAGCCGACCGCCTCGCTCGACCCCGAAGTCGGGGCGGAGGTCCGCCGCGTCCTGATGGAGGAGCAGCAGCGGGAGGGCTTCACGATCCTCATGACCTCGCACAACATGGCCGAGATCGAGCGGCTGTGCCGTCGCGTGATCTTCCTGGCTCACGGCCGGGCGGTGGCCGACGGATCGCCCGCCGACATCGCCGCACGCTACGGCCGTGAGGACCTGGAGGGGACGTTCCTGTCGATCGCGGAGGAGGCCCGGCGATGAGCGCAGCGCGCATCAATGCCGTCGTCCGCCGTCACTTCTACGTGACGATCCACTCGCCGACCCGCCTGATCGAGCTCGGGTTCTGGCCGATCGTGGACCTGGTCCTGTGGGGGATGATCACGACCTTCCTCCGCCGGTCCGGCACGGACCTGCCGCTGCCGGTCAGCGTCTTCCTCGGGGGGATCCTGCTGTGGGACCTGGTCTTCCGGGCGAAGAACTCGGTGGCGCTCTGCCTGCTCGAGGAGAACCACTCGCGGAACCTCATCTCGGTTCTGGCATCGCCGGTCACGCCCGGCGAGTACCTGGCCGGCGCCGTCGCGTTCGGACTGGGCAAGCTCGCCGTCACGTGGACGGTGATGGCGCTGCTCGCGTGGGCGCTCTTCGCCTTCGGCGTCCTCACGATCGGGCCGGTGATGGCCCTCTACGCGCTGGTGTTGGTCGTGTTCGGGGTGGCGCTCGCGCTGGTGGTGATCGGGTGCGTCCTCCGGTTCGGGTACGCGGCCGACGAGCTCACGTGGGCGCTCGCCGCGGTGGTGGTCCCGTTCTCGGCGGTCTTCTACCCGGTGTCGGCCCTGCCGGGGTGGGCCCAGGCCGTGGCGACGCTCGTGCCGCCCGCGCACGTGTTCGAGGCGATGCGCGGCGTGCTGGCCGGGCGCGAGGCCGCGTGGGGGAGCCTGTGGGTGGCGGCCGCGCTCGACGTCGTCTACCTGGCGGCCGGGTTCGGGTTCGCCCGCAGGATGTTCGGGACGTTGCTCCGTCGCGGCTTCGTCACGCGGTACATGTGACGGAGCGGCCGAGCCCGACGAGGGCCTGAGCGCCTACGGCGCCGAGCCGTCGATCTGTGTCCAGGCGGTGGTGAGCGCACCCTGTACCCGCTCGAGCTCTTCGGCCAGCCCTGTGACCTGTGCCTGCTCGTCTTCGAGCGACCCTTGCTTCGCGGATGCCTCGAGCCGGCGACTGCGTTCGGCGAGCTCGTTGGCTCCGAAGGTCGCTGCGTTGGACTTCAGGGTGTGGGCGGCGCGTCGTACCTCGTCGGCGTCGCCGGCCTCGAGTCCCCGGCGGGCTGCCGCGACCAGACCCGGCGCATCGGACAGGAACTGCTCAACGAGCTCCGAGACCAGCTCCCGGTCGCCACCCATGTTCTCCAGCAGCCGTCGGAGTGCTGCGGGATCGATCGAACCCTCGGTATCATCTGACGTCCCGACGGTTGCGCTGGCGGCCGTTCCCTCCGTCACCGTTCCGCCAGTCGCCGTTCCGCGACGCGGGGTCCGCTCGATCGCGGCGGCCAGCTCGCCGACGCGGATCGGCTTCGTCAGGTAGTCGTCCATGCCCGCCGCGAGGCAGCGCTCGCGATCACCCTGCATCGCCTCGGCGGTCATCGCGACGATCCAGGGGCGCTCACCCTCGGGCCACGTCCTCACGATCCGGCGGGTGGCCTCCAGGCCGTCCATCTCGGGCATCTGCACGTCCATCAGCACCAGATCGTATGGCTGGCGCTCGAGCGCCTCCAGGGCTTCGAGCCCGTTGCCGGCGACGTCGGCCCGGTATCCCATCCGCTCGAGGAGTCGGAGCGCCAGCTTCTGGTTCACGGCGTTGTCCTCGGTCAGCAGGATCCGGAGCGGATGCCGGGCGCCGAGGTTCGGGTCCACGTCCCCCTCCTCCCGCGGTTTGGCGGCCACGTGCTCCTCCTCGCCGAAGGCCGTGACGAGCACCGATCGCAGGGCGGCGGGCTTCACCGGCTTCGACAGGATCGCGGCGAACATGCCGCTCACGTACATGGGGTCCTCGCGTACCTCGCTGATGCCGACGGACGAGAGCAGGACCACCGGCGGGCCGGCCGCAGGACGCGCGCGGATCCGGTGGGTGAGCTCGATGCCGCCCATCCCGGGCATCACGAGGTCGACGGCCACGACATCGAAGGCCTCACCGCGGTCGAAGGCGTCGAGCGCTTCGCCGCCGGACGCCGCCTCCGCGACCACCATGTCCCAGCCGGTCGCGTGCCGCGTGACGATCCGGCGGTTGGTGACGTTGTCGTCGACCAGCAGGAGACGCTTGCCGCGCAGCGCCTCGGGGGTCATCTCCTCTCGTGCCACCGGCACGGGTGACGTGCCGAGGTCGGCCTCGAGATGGAAGACCGAGCCCCTCCCGGGGATGCCGTCGCTCTCCGCCCACATCGTCCCGTGCATCAGCTCGGCCAGGCGCTCGCTGATGGCTAGGCCCAGACCGGTCCCTCCGTACCTGCGACTCGTCGAGACGTCCACCTGGCTGAAGGACCGGAACAGCCGGTCCATACGGTGTGCCGGGATCCCGATGTCCGTGTCGCGCACGTTCGCATGGAGACGGATCCTCCCGGGTTCGTGCGGTTCCGCTCCGACGGTCAGGACCACCTCTCCCTGCTCGGTGAACTTGACCGCGTTGTTGAGCAGGTTGAGCAGGATCTGCCGCAGCCGGCTGACGTCTCCGACGACCGCCTCGGGCGAGCCCTCCTCGATGTCGTAGGCGAGGTCGAGGCCCTTCCTGGCGGCCAGGGGTGCGATCAGGTCCACGGCCGCCTCGACGCACTCCCGCAGGTCGAACGGTGACTCCTCGAGTTCGACCCGGCCGGCCTCGATCTTCGAGAAATCCAGGATGTCGTTGATGATCGCCAGCAGGGACTCGGCGCTGCTCGCGATGACCGAGGCGTACTCGCGCTGCTCGTCGTCGAGCTCGGTCCCAATGAGCAAGCCGCCCATGCCGATGATCGCGTTCATGGGGGTGCGGATCTCGTGGCTGGTCGCCGCGAGGAACGCGCTCTTCGCGGCGTTCGCCTGCTCGGCCACCTCCCGAGCCTGCTCGGCGTCGCGGAACAGGCGCGCGTTCTCGATCGCGATCGCGCCCTGCTGGGAGAGTCCCACCAGGAAGCTCAGGTCGTCCTCGGTGAACGGGTCGGCGGGCGCCGTGCGCCAGACCGCCATCATCCCGATCACACGACCGCCCGCGAGCAGAGGAGCGGCCATCAGCCGCTCTTCTTCCTCCTCCTCCGAACCCGGGACCCGGACGCCCCGCGGATCACCGGCCACGTCGTTCACGACCTCGGCGGTCCCACGACTCGCCAGGTCCCCGATGATGCCCTCCCCGAGGGTGATCGTGTCGACCATGATCAACTCGGCCAGATCCCCCAGCGCCACGATCGGACGGAGCACCCCTCCTTCGCCCTCCTCGAGGAAGACCGCACTCGTGTCGGCCTCGAGGAGCTCCTTGGCGCGCTCGGCGATCCGTCGGAGGACGGCATCGAGGTCGAGCATGCCGCCGATCTCCCGACCGAGCTCGGCGAGCGCCGCCATCTCGCCCGCCCGGCGACGGGTCTCCCGGTACAGGCGGGCGTTCTGGATGGCCGCGCCGACGTTGGCGGCGATGGTCGACAGGAGCCCGACGTCCGACTCGCCGAACCGGCCTGCCTGTTCCGTGCTTTGGACGCTGATCACGCCGATCGCCTGCGCGCCGACGAGGATCGGGACGCCCAGGTATGACCGGGCGGGCGTCCCCACCGCCCGGACCCCGACCTCCTCGAAGGCCTCCGCCCGGTTGAGGAGGAGCGGTTCGCGCTGCTGGAGGATCCGCGACGTGAGCCCCTCGCCGTACCGCATGGCCGGCCGGGCCGGGTCGCGGATGCCGTTCTCGCTGTAGTAGGGGAACTCGATCGTGTCCGTGCGGGTGTCGTGCAGGGCGACGTAGACCAGGTCCGCCGAGAAGACCCCGCGAAGCTGATCGCCGAGCCGCTCGATCAGCGCGTCGAGGTCCAGCTGATCTGCCAGCGCCTGTCCCACGCTG
>DASWAT010000131.1:0-61707 GCA_036390995.1 Actinomycetota bacterium
TCCCACGACGTGAAGACGTTGTGCCAGCCCGGATCGGGGAACGGATGCGCCGGCCACCCGGGCACGGACACCGGGCGAAGCGGCGTGAACAGACCGACGCCGACCAGCCCGAGCGCGAACAGCCCGACCCGCACCCAGATGAAGACGGTCAGGCTGTACCGGATGCCGCGACGGGTCTGGGCTCTCACGCCGCCAGTCCCGCGGAGGTCGGCGCAGCGGTGACGTTGGCTGCCTCCCCGACGGGCTCGGAGCGTCGCAGGATCCACACCACGACGCACGCCACCAGGATCAGGTCACGAACGACGACCGCGATCTCGAACGCGTCGATGGGCCACCCATCGAACCCCGAGAGCCGCCCGAACCATGAGAAGCGCGTGAGGAAGACCGCGACGTCGGCGGTCTGGAACGCGGCGAAGAGCCGGAGGTCCGGAAGGGCGAGGGCGAACCAGGGGAGCAGCCACAGCCCGTACTGGGGCGAGTACACCTTGTTCGTCAGCAGGAACACGATGAGGAGCGGAAGGCCGAACGTCCACCGCGGGAAGTCCGGTTCGCGGCGCCGGCGGGCCAACCAGACGAGGACGCTCGATCCCACGAACAACAGCGCCGACGCGGGGTTGATGATGCCGAGGCCGATCGTGCCGGGCTGGGAGCACCCGAGGTGGTCGGTGAACTGGTGGCACCCGATGAACCACAGGCTGTCCCAATCCGCGGGCCGCAGGCCGTTGAAGCGGAAGAACTCCCACCAGCTCCGCGGAGCCGCCAGGATGAACGGCAGGTTGACCGCCAGCCAGGCACCCGCGCCCGCCCACGCGAGGTGGATGCCGTCGTCGGGCCGGCGTTCGCGGAACCTCCCCAGCACGAACGGGACCAGCAACAGGCCGGGGTAGATCTTGGCGGCGGCGCCGAGCCCCAAGAGGATCCCGGCCCAGACGTCCCGCCGGTTCAGGTAGGCAAGGATAGCGGCGGTCGCGAGGGCCACGGCGAGCAGGTCCCAGTTCATGAAGCCGTAGACGAGGAACGTCGGCGCGAGGACGAAGTACAGCGCGCGCGCTCCAACGAGCAGGTACAGGCACACGGCGATCGCCGAGGCGGCGATCGCCAGTAGCAGCGCGTTCGCGTAGAAGAAGCCGGCGAAGCCGTCGGACATCCAGGCGGCCAGGCGCATCGCGTACATCGAGAGCACCGGGTACTCGTCGCACTCGGCCCGGCCGGGCGCGCACGCGCTCAGGTAGGGGAGCCGGTTGCCCGTGAGCTGCTCGGTCCCGAGGAGCGGCACGATGTCCGAATAGCAGTAGCGCCGGTACTGCCGCCCGTCGGCCCAGTCGCCGGAGGCGCACGGAGCCTTCACCGCCAGGCCCAGGGCCAGGGTCCCAGCCAGGCACGCCAGGACGAGCCCCAACCCGATGGTGCGCTTCGCGACGACGGCCACGCGAGGATTATCCTCGGCGAACGCTCAGGTGATCAGAAGTCGATGTCCGCGGGGCCCGACTCCGCGACTGCGGCGGTCGAACACGCGTTCCCGGAGGTGTCGGTCGCGCTGGCGCTCGGCATCCACTGCATCGTGGTTGTGGATGTGCTCGTCTTGATCGACGGCACCGACCCGGCCAGGGTGATCACGACGCTGCTCCCCAACATCACCATCGAAGAGCTCTGGAACGTCTTGTTGTTGCCGTTGGCGTAGTTGGCGCCCAGGCAGACGGTTCCGAGGTTCACAGCCGTCGAGCTGTTCGCCAGGGTCACGAACAGGGAGTCGTTGGAGGGGCCGCACGCGTTGTTGCCGAACGTCACGTCCACGCTCGTCGAGGTCCCGTTCCATCCAGCCTTGATCGAGTTCGGCGACATCGCCTTCGAGTACGTGTAGATGATCGTGTCCCCGGCCTCCGGCTTGCCGTTGGCCGCGCCGCCGTTCGTGGTCTGGATGTCGACTCCGGCCGGTGGTGCAGCCGTGACCGCGACGGTGAAGCCGTTCTGTGTTGCGGTGTTCCCCGCTCCGTCTGTGAGGCTCAGGGAGTACGAGTACGTGCCGCTCGAGAGGCTCGAGCTCGAGGTGAGCGAGGCGCTCCGGAAGTTGTAGGTGGTCGCTCCCACCGTGTACGAGCCGGCGGAGAGCGGGGCCGCCGTCTGGCCGGGGGTGATGCTGCTCACGTCGGCTGTGACCGTGCTCACCCCGCTCGCGGGGTTGCCGGTATCTCCGGCGAGCGCATAGACGTAGTAGGTCTGGCCTGCCTGGATCTGCCCCACCGGGGTCCCAGCGGTCGGTGCGATCACCGAGGCGCTCGCGCTCGGCGGCGTCCAGTCCGGGGCGGTGGCGAGGGTGTTCGAGCCGTTGAAGGTGGTCGAGGAGAAGGCGGCGTACGTCGTGCCGCCGGCGAGCCCCAGGGTCAGGCCGAGCACGAGGAGGAGCGTCATGCGGCGAGGACGCTCACGCCGCATCGGTCGCCTCCGCGGTCGTGGTCGGCTCCGGACGCCAGATCCGCCACAGCTCGTACCCGCCTAGCAGGAGCGCGGGGAGCACGACCAAGAGGAGACGTCCGAACGGGCCCCGGACGTGGAAGAGGACGTATCCGAGCTTCGGCACGCGGTACAGCACGACGCCGATCGAGCCGCCGCTCGCAACCGTCCATTCCTCGACGGAGGTGTTGGCGTCGCCCTTCGTCTCGAACGAGACCACGCCGTCGGCCACCGAGATCTTGCGGACGCGGTGCGTGATCAGGCGGCCCGGGTCGCTGGGCTCGCGGAAGGTCACCACATCGCCCACTCGCGCCTCGAGCGCCGACATCTGCTTCACCACGACGATGTCGCCGACCTGGATGGTCGGGGACATCGACCCGGACAGCACGGTCAGGCTCTTCAGGCCGAGGAGGAGCGGCAACGTCACCGCCATGCAGATCCCGAACGCCACGCCGCCGACCGTCCACAGGGCCGCGCTCGCGATGCGCCTCCCGGTGAACCGGCGCCCGGCTGCGGCCACGGCGATCGCGCTCACAGGTTCCTCGCCTCCCAGCTGAAGGAGACCGTCGCCGTCCTGCCTTGCGCGGCGCTCGTGTTCTGCAGCGAGACCGTGAACCGGTAGGCACGTGACTGACCGGTGGTCCACGGGCTCAGCGGATCGATCAGGCCGGAGGTCCAGTCGGTCTTCGCCGCGAAGCCAGATAGGGTGGCGTCGAACAGCGTCTGGCTTGCCGAGAAGCCGGAGCAGTCCCCGAACCCGGTCGTCGTCGTCCCCACCTCGATCTTGAGGTTGATGTACTGCTCGACGCCGGTGCTCGAGACGGTGCCGTACAGATGCACCGCGGCGTCCAGCGATCCGTTGTAGGTAACGGTGATGCAGCTCGTTCGCGGGGCGTCGGTGGGGCGCATCCCCGACATGTTGAACATCAGCGAGCCGCTGTCGTTGTCGACGAGATGCACGGTGCCCGCCGAGAAGCGGTTCCCGGTCCCGTCACCGTTGGACGTCCGGCTGAAGAACGCCGAGTACGTTCCGCCCGTCACGAAGGCGATCAGCCCGACCACCAGGGCACCGGCCAGGAACGATCGGATGCGGGTCGCCATCACGGCTGGCTCACCTTCGGGTCGAACGTCAGGTTCACCTGCTCGATGCGGCCTTCGTATCCGCCGCCCGCAGATGTGGGGATCCAGGTCCGAACGTCGACCGTCTCGGTCTGCGAGGGCGCGATGGCGAATCGTTGGATCGAGCCGTCGCGTAGCTCGCCGATCGGGCCCTGGAAGATCCGCGTGCCGCCGGCGGTCACCTCGATCCAGAGGAGCCGGTCGAGATCTGCGATCGAGGGCTGGGCGTCGACCGCCACACCCAGGCGCGATCCGCTGATGTTCCGGACCTCGACCGAGCCCTCCCCGGACGCTCCGGGCTGCAGGCCGCTGGCGGTGATCAGCGGCGTGGTATCCGACAGGTGGAGCTCTCCCGTCTGGAGGAAGCCGATCACGACATCAGCCCCCAGCCGCCCCGTCCCTCGTGGCAGCCTCCACCCGAACACCGCGGTGACTGCGAGGGTGACCCCGAGAACGAATCCGATCCCCCGGGCCCATCCGGCACCTCGCTCTGCGTTCATGCCTCTCCCCCTCGTGTGAGGTGGGGCCGCCGAGGGGGAGGCGGCCCCGTCCTCACTCTTGAAGCGCGGCGTCGTCAGACGTTCTGCGCCTCCCACGTGAACGAGAAGTTGTTCGCCGCCAGCGGTGAAGCCCCTCCGTTCGCGTTGTTGTCGTTCGCGAGCGTGACCGTGAGGCGGTAGTCGACGCTCTTGTTGAGCGTCCAGGTGCCTCCCGTCGCGGTGGCCCCGCTGTACAAGGTGGGGAAGCTGGCCATGGCGACATCGTTGTAGACGGTCGACGAGGCCGTGAAGCCGGTGCAGTTGCCGAACCCCGCGGCACCGGTACCCTCCTCGACCTTGATGGTGAGGTAGGGGGCGAGCGCCCCGCCGAATCCGGAACCGTACAGCTTCACCGTCGCCGGCAGACTCCCCAGGTAGGTCACCGTGATGCACGACGAGTACGAGCCAGGCGTCGCGTTCGAGACGTTGAACATCGCGGAATTGGCGTCGTTGTCGGTGAGGTACACGGTCCCCGCGGCGAACGAGTTGCCGCTGTTCGACGTGGTACTGGAGAACGCCGAGAACGTGCCGATCCCGGCCAGGCTTCCGACGACACCGACGACGAGCAGCGTGAGCAGCAGCTTGCGGCCCCGCTTCTCCCGGTCCCTCTCTGCCATCTCCGATCCCCCTTCTTGGGTCTTCCGATGAGGTCACCCAGAGCTTCGGCAGGAGGGCCGATGCGGACGATTCCCGGCGGAGGGGAAATGCGGGTACCCGGGCCTGGGTACCGATGTCACCCCTCTGGGGCCTAGCCCGGATGGGTCATCCGCGGGACGCGGTGATCCGGGCGTCAGACGGAGATGGCGCCGTGCTTCACGGCGAACGCCACGGCCTCGAGCTTGGAGTGGACACCGAGCTTGGCCAGCAGGTTGCGGACGTGCGTCTGCACGGTCTGAGGGCTGATGAACAGCTTCTGAGCGATGCCCTCGTTCCGCATGCCCTCTGCGAGGAGCTGGAGCACCTCACGCTCGCGCTCGGTGAGCTCGTCGAAGAGGGCCATGGCGTCCCGCTGGGCTTCCCGCTCCTTGGAAACCTGATGGAGCAGCCGGGTCAGGGTCGCGGGGTCGATCAAGACCTCGCCCTCTGCGGCCGACTTCGCAGCGGCGAGGACCTCGTCGGCGGCCTCGTCCTTGCCGAGGAAGCCCGACGCCCCCGCCTCCACGGCCTCGACGAGGAGGCGATCCTCGTGATGGGCGGTCATGATCACGACCTTCGTCGCGGGGGAGACCTCCTTGATCCTCCGAGTGGCCTCGATGCCGTTCATGCTGCCCTTGAAGACCACGTCCATGAGGACGACGTCGGGCCGGTGCTCGCGGACCAGCTCGACGGCCTGATCGGGCGCGTGCACGGGCGACGCCACCATGCGAAGCGACGTATCACGCTCCACGACCATGGCGAGCGCGTCCGTGAGCACCTTGTGGTCGTCGCAGATCAGCAGTGTGATCGGGTCGATCGCGTGCTCGGACACCCCTCGTTACCCCCCAGCGGGCAAAGTGACCCGCAGCATCGTACCGCTGTCCTCCTCGTCCTCGATATCGATGCGCCCACCGTGTGCCTTGAGGTGTTCCCTGCAGATGAACAGCCCCAGGCCGGCCCCCGGGGTCTCCTCGTACCCCGCCGGGCGCCAGCTGGCGTACTTCTCGAAGACCGCTTCCCGTTGCTCCGGAGGGATCCCCGGGCCTCGATCCACCACGTCCACGACGACGTCCCCGTCCCCGGACCGGTGGGCTCGGACCTCGATGGGTGCGTCCGGCGGCGAGTACTTCGCCGCGTTCTCGATGAGATGGCCGAGGACCTCGGTGAGACGCGCCCGATCGATGTCGGCCACCAGTTCCTGTTCGGCCCTCACCACCATGGCGTGCTGGCCCACACGGGCCCGCCAGGCGACCTCCTCGACGAGCCCTCCGACGTCGTCCGCACGAAGGTCGTAGCGGATCACCCCCGCATCGATCTTGAGCGCCGTTGAGGTGGCCTCGGCGATCGATTGAAGCCTGCCCGCCTCGGAATCGATCAGCTGGAAGAACTCCTTGCGTTCGTCGTCGCTCATCGAGCCGTACAGGCGGGCGCCGGTGGCCGCAAGGCCCTTCACCGACATGATGGGGTTCTTCAGCTCGTGCGCGATCTTCGATAGCAGCTGGGCGCGTCCCTCGACGCCCTCGAGGTCCTCGGCGGCCGAGCCGGACCGTCTGCGCCGAGCGGCGAACGCCCACCCGGCCGACGCGAGGGCGATGCCGGCCGCGCAGCCCAGCAGGAACGCGAGGGTCTGGTTCACCGCCTCGAAGTCTATGGCGTCGGGTGCCCCGCAACCCGCTGCGGACCCGGCTGCGGATCCGGGGCCCGGCCGGTCGGACGCTAGCGATAGGAGTGCGCTTCGTCAGGGAACGCGCCGGTCGCCACGTCGTCGGCGAAGGCTCGGGCGGCTCGCCCGATCTCCTCGCGGAGGCTGGTGTACGCCTTGACGAACTTGGGGACCCGCTCGTTCAAGCCGAGCATGTCGTTCACGACGAGGACCTGTGCGTCGCAGTGGGGTCCGGCCCCGATGCCGATCGTGGGAACGGACGTCTCGTCGGTGATGGCCTGGCCGACATCCGCGGGCAGCCCTTCAAGCACGATCGAGAACGCGCCCGCCTTCCCCAGCGAGGTTGCCTGCTCCCGGAGCCGCAGCGACGCGTCCTCCGTGCGCCCCTGGACTCGGTACCCGCCCATCGCGTGGACGAACTGGGGAGTGAGCCCGATGTGCCCCATGACGGGGATCCCCAGGTCGGTCAACCGGTGGGTGAGTTCCACCTGCGCGCCCTCGATCTTGACGGCGTGGGCTCCTGCCTTCAGGAACAGGCCGGCGTTCCGGATGCCCTCCTCGATCGAGGGTTGGTAGGACATGAAGGGCATGTCGCCCACCACCATGGCGTTCGCGACGCCCCGGGCGACCGCCCGGGTGTGATGGAGCATCTCCTCCATGGTCACCGGCAGCGTGGTGGTGTACCCCAGGACGTTGTTGCCCACGGAGTCGCCGACCAGGAGCACCGGGATCCCGGCCTCGTCGAGGATCCGCGCGGTGGGGAAGTCGTAGGCCGTGAGCATCGCCCACCGCTTGCCCTCGGCCTTCCACGCACGCAGATCGTGGACGGTCACGGTCATCGCTCGCGCCTCCTTCCGTTCGAGTGCACGGCTGTCCGCGCAGTGTAGCGTCCAGCAGCGCGCGTGTGCTCCCCGCGTCTGAGCGTGTCAGTCCCCCGTGCTAGCGTCCATCTGCAGCCGGTACACTCTGGAGGTCCCACTCCTGCTCCCCTTCGTGGGGGCCGTCCAGACCAGAGGAGGTGGAGAGCTGAGGAAGTACGAGATCATGCTCATCCTGCCCGCCGAGGCCGACGAGTCGGTCGTCGGCGCGGCGGTCGATCGCATCACCCGGATCGTCTCAGAGGGTGGAGGCGAGGTCGGCAAGATCGACCGGTGGGGTCGCAGGCGCTTCGCCTTCGAGATCGCGAACCAGACCGAGGGCTACTATGTCGTGGCGGAGTTCACGGCCGAACCGTCCGTGATCACGGAGCTCGAGCGGACCTTGCACCTGGCCGACGAGGTGCTGCGATCCAAGGTGGTCGTCCGCGGCGAAGCCGCATGATGGGACGACTCAGGCGACTTCCCCCTTCCCGACCCGCCATCCGTCGGGAAGTGGACACGATGGGTAGGTGATGGAGATGGCGAGCGACAACCAGATCATCGTCGTCGGCAACCTGACCGACGACCCCGAGCTCCGGTACACGCCGAACGGCGCGGCCGTGGTGAAGTTCCGCGTGGCGGTGAACCGCCGGTTCAAGGACGAGGCGGGGAACTGGAAGGACGGGGAGACCTCGTACTTCACGGTGAACGCCTGGCGCAACCTGGCCGAGAACGTGGCCGAGTCCCTCACCCGCGGAACCCGGGTCGTGGTGGCCGGCCGTCTCCAGATGCGGTCCTGGGAGACCCAGGAGGGCGATCGACGCACCGTGGTCGAGATCGAAGCCGACGAGATCGGGCCGAGCCTGCGGTGGGCCACCGCCAAGGTCGAGCGGCAGGGCCGCTCCGGCGGCGACTGGTCTGCCCCCGCTCCGGTTGGCGCTGGCACTGGGAAGGACGAGGAGACCCCGCTGGATGCCGGCTAAGACGAAGAGAAGGCCGAAACGAGAGAAGGACGAGAAGGGCTGGCAGAAGAAGCAGAAGAAGAAGGTCTGCATCTTCTGCAAGGACCGGATCGACTACGTGGACTACAAGGACGTCATGACGCTGCGCAAGTTCGTCTCCGAACGAGGCAAGATCCGAGCACGGCGCGTGACCGGAAACTGCGCGCAGCATCAGCGTGACGTTGCCGCGGCGGTGAAGAACGCTCGCGAGATGGCGCTGCTGCCCTACTCGACCCGATGAAGATCATCCTGCAGAAGCCCGTCGACAAGCTCGGCCTCCCCGGGGACGTCGTCGAGGTCGCCGACGGCTACGCGCGGAACTACCTGATGCCTCGGGGCCTCGCGGTCAAGGTCACGAAGGGAGGCATGCGGCATATCGATAGCCTGAAGCGAGCTCACGGTGTTCGCGTGTCGAAGGCCAAGGCCGAATCCGAGGCGGTGGCGCAGAAGCTCACCGGCACCCCGATCAGGGTGGCGGCCCGGGTGGGTGAGGAGGGCAAGCTCTTCGGCAGCGTCACGGCGGCCGAGATCGCTGCGCACATCGAGGAGCAGACCGGCGTGGTCGTGGATCGCCACGACGTCCACCTGGACGAGCCGATCCGCAGCGTCGGAGTGCATGAGGTGCGGGTCCACCTGTTCGCGGAGGTGGACCCGATCATCTCGGTCGAGGTCGAGCCCGAGAGCTGATCCGTCAGGTCTGGCCTCTCCGGAAGAGGTCGCACACCTGCGGGGCGGGGCTCGCCTACGCTCCAACGTGCTCGGCGCCGGGCGCCCGCGAACCGAAGGGGTTACGGGCGCGGGGCACCTGCGCGCGATTCCGCCGGCGACGCCGCCCCGCTTCAGCGCATCTACCAGCGGAAATGGCCCCCCGGCCCAGTGTCACCGGTAACCGACATGATGCGAACATGCGTTCGCTGGCGAGAGTGCGACCCGAGAAAGTACGCCAAAGAGGTGGGGCGGTTGTCGCAGGCCAGGGGCGGTATCAACAGCGTTTCCCCAGCAGCCTGGCACTTGTCCTTCTAGCGATTCACAGCCCCTGGGCCCTAGCCTCTCGCGGGCACCGGCCCGCAAGCACGTCCATTCGAGGGGGACTCTTTGGCGCGTACCGCTGACGACGTTCGACGTCTGCGCCCCGATCGGGTTCCCCCTCACAACCTGGAGGCGGAGGAGTCGGTCCTCGGCGCCATGATGCTCTCGGCGGAGGCCATCGCCGACGTCGTGGAGGTGGTGCGACCCGACGACTTCTACCGGTCCGCGAATGCGAAGATCTTCCAGGCTCTTCGGGAGGTCTACGGGCGCGGCGATCCCGTGGACGCGATCACGGCCGTCGAGGAGCTGAAGCGGCGGAGCATCCTCGAGGAGATCGGCGGCCACCTCTACATCCACGAGCTGGTCGAGCAGGTGCCGACGCCGGCCGCGGCAGCCTCCTACGCCCGGATCGTGGCCGAGACGGCGCTGCTTCGGCGCTTGATCTCCGCGGCCGCCGACATCATGGACATGGCCTACTCGGCGCCCGAGGAGCCCGAGCGCGTGGCCGACGAGGCCGAGCAGCGGATCTACGACGTCGCGCGGCACGAGGACAAGGAGCAGGTCGCGTCGCTCCGCGAGCTCGTCGATCAGGCCATGGAGGATCTGGAGCGGATCCAGAACCGCGAGTCGGCATTCGCCGGCCTGCCCACCGGATTCCGAGACCTGGACTCGCTGCTCTCGGGTATGCAGGCGGGCAACCTCATCGTGGTGGCGGCTCGCCCAGGCATCGGCAAGTCGTCGTTCGTCACGAACCTCGCCCGCAACGTGGCCGTCGAGCACGGCGAGCCGGTTTCGATGTTCTCCCTCGAGATGTCCCGGTGGGAGATCGGCATGCGGCTGCTGTGCGCCGAGGCCCGGGTGCCCTGGGACAGCATCCGGAACAAGCGGGTAGGGGCCGACGACTGGTCCCGTATCGCCCAGGCCGCCGATGTCTTGCACGAGGCTCCGTTGTTCATCGTCGACTCCGGCAACGTGACGCTCGTGGACATCCGGGCCAAGGCCCGAAGGCTGGCCGCCCGGCGCGCGGGCCTCGGGCTCATCATCGTCGACTACCTTCAGCTCATGTCCCACACGCGCCGCGTCGACAACCGACAGCAGGAGATCGCCGAGATCAGCCGCGGTCTGAAGATGTTGGCCAAGGAGCTCCAGATCCCAGTCATCGCGGTCTCCCAGCTGAACCGCGACCCCGAACGCCGCCAGGACAAGCGCCCGCAGCTCTCCGACCTTCGGGAGTCGGGGGCCATCGAGCAGGACGCCGACGTGGTCATGTTCATCCACCGGGACGACGCCGATCCGGCGAAGAAGGGCCTGGCCGACGTCATCGTCGCCAAGCACCGGAACGGCCCCACCGACACGATCCCCCTCACGTTCCTCCCTCACCTCACCCAGTTCCGCAACTTCGCTCCCCCCACGGCGTGACCGGCCCGCCGCGCCACCCCTCGTACGATCTCTCTGCATGAAGGACGAACGGGTGGTGCATCCGGTGCCGACGGCCGAGCGTCGCAGGGTTCGGGCCATCCACCGGCGCCTGAGGAAGCGGTTCGGCCCGATCGAGCCGCCACGCCGGAGCGATCCACTCGAGGAGCTCGTGCTCACCGTTCTGTCTCAGCACACCAGTGACCTGAATGCCGAGCGCGCATTCGGTAGCCTCCGCCGGCGGTTCCCGAGCTGGGGCCGCGTGATGGCCGCGCCGGCGGCGCGGGTGGCCGACGCGATCCGTTCCGGCGGTCTCGCCGATGTCAAGGCCCCTCGGATCCAGGCGATCGTCCGGGAGGTCCTCGAGCGCGAAGGGCGCTACGACCTGTCCGCCCTGAGGGGCCTGTCCGATCCGGAGGTCCGCACCTACCTCACGTCCCTTCCGGGCGTGGGTCCGAAGACGGCCGCGGTGGTCATGGCGTTCTCGCTCGGCCGCGCGACGCTTCCGGTGGACACCCACGTCCATCGCGTGACCCGCAGGTTGGGGTTGGTACCCGAGAAGATCTCCGCCGAGCGTGCCCACGGCATCTTGGAGCATCTGGCTCCGCCGGACCTCCGCGTGGAGCTGCACGTGGGCCTGATCCGGCTGGGCCGCGAGATCTGCAAGGCGGGACGTCCTCGCTGCGAGGGATGCCCATTGAACGACGTGTGCCCCACGGCACCGCTCTACCTCGGCACGACCTGAGACTCCCGATACCAGCGAACGAACGAGCGGGCGAGGGGAATCGAACCCCCGTTTCGAGCTTGGGAAGCTCGCGTTCTACCATTGAACCACGCCCGCGTGCCGCGACCGGCCAGAGCGGGCCGCGGAGGACAAGTGTAGTCGCCGCCGGGAAGCGCGACCTGCTAGCGTTCCTGCCCCATGCAGGACCCGGACTTCTGGCCTTCCATCCTCACGCGCCTCGTGGCCGGGGGATCGCTCTCGGCCGAGGAGAGCGCTGAGGCGGTCCGCAGCATCATGCGGGAGGAGGCCACGCCGGCCCAGGTCGCAGGGTTCCTCATGGCGCTTCGCACGAAGGGCGAGACCGTCGACGAGGTCGAGGGGTTCGCCCGAACCATGCTCGAGTTCGCTCGGCCCGTGACCAGTCCCGATCCGGTGGTCGACACGTGCGGGACAGGGGGCGACCGGTCGGGCACGTTCAACATCTCCACCCTTGCGGCCGTGGTGGTGGCGGGTACGGGGACGAGGGTGGCCAAGCACGGGAACCGCGCCGCCTCGTCGCGATGCGGCTCGGCCGACCTGCTCGAGGCGCTCGGCGTGAAGATCGACCTCGAGCCCGACGGTGTCGAGCGGTGCCTCGCCGAGGCGGGCATCGGGTTCATGTTCGCGCCGGTCTTCCATCCGGCCACCGCCTACGCGGCCGGGATCCGTCGCGAGCTCCGGGTGCCGACCATCTTCAACTTCCTAGGTCCGCTCACGAACCCCGTCCGTCCGGCGGCGCAGGTGGTGGGGGTCTCGGATGCCCGGATGCTGCCGCTCGTGGCGGAGGTCCTTGCCCGGCGCGGCGTTCGCGCGCTCGTCTTCCGCGGCGAGGACGGGCTGGACGAGCTCACCACCACGGGTCCGTCGATCGTCTACGAAACCCGGAACGGCATCCTGTCGCAGCGAGGGCTCGAACCCAGGGATCTGGGCTTCCATCGGTCGGTTCCCGACGATCTTCGTGGTGGTGACGCCGCCACGAACGTGGGCATCGCGCGAAGGGTGCTCGGAGGCGAGCCGGGACCTCAGCGCGACGTCGTGCTCCTGAACGCCGGAGCGGCCCTGGAGGTGGCCGGACGAGCCCCCCGTCTGCCGGAGGCCATCGAGCTCGCGGCTCGATCGATCGACTCGGGCGCCGCGGCCGGGACGCTCGAGCGGTGGGTGGAGATCTCCCAGGCCGCGTCGACGTGAGCAGGCGAACGGCCCCGCGCCGCACCCGGTAGCATCCCCGCGATGATCCTGTCGGACCGAACCATCCGCGAGGAGATCGCGGCCGGGTGGATCGTGATCGAGCCGTTCGACGAGGTCTGTGTACAACCCTAGTCGGTGGACCTGCACGTAGACCGGTCGTTCCGCCGGTTCTTCGAGGAGTTCGGGGGCTCGCGCACCTAGCGCGCCCCGCTCGCCGCGGCCCGGCCCCCGTCCTCGGCTCCGAGCCTCGCCAGCGCCTCGCTCGCAGCCTGTACCACCTCGGGATCCGGATCCTCCAGCGCGGCCTGTTTCACCGGTTGCTCGGCCCGGCGGTCGCCGAGGGTGCCGAGAAGCTGCGCCGAGCGGATCCGGATGCGCTCGTCCGGGTCGAAGAGCGTTCGGATCAACGCGTCCACGGCGGACGAACCACCCACGGCGCCGACCGCCTCGACCGCGCGAAGCCGCCGTTCGGGATCGGGCGCGCTCAACCGGCCCAGCAGGTCGTCGATGCCCACCACCTGCTGGAGCAGCCCTCCCACGATGGAGGAAAGTGCCGGGTTCCCCTGCCGGAGCACGTCGATCAGGAGCTCGACGGAGGCCGGCCCGATCCCGGTGAGCAGGTCGGCGGCGGAGTCGCGCAGGCTCGGCACGGCGAGCACGCTGGCCAGGCGCCGTGCGACCGCCGGCGAGCTCCATTCGGTCAGCACCTGGCTCGCGGTCTCCCTGACCCGCGGCTCAGGGTCCTTCAGCGCCGTGACGAGTGCTCCAAGAACGGACTCGTCGTCGATCACGCCCAGCGCGCCCACCGCGCCGATGCGGACGTCGGGATCCGGGTCGACGAGCGCCTTGCCCAATGCGCTTGCAGCCGAAGGGTCGCGGAGCCGGCCCAACGACGCTACGGCGGAGCGTCGTACCTGGGCCGAAGGATCCCCCAGCGCATGGATGGCGGCCTCGACGCACCCGGGCGAGCCACCCCAGCCCACCACCTCGACGGCCAGCACACGCTCCTGCTCGTCGAGCGAGCGGAGCCGCTCGAACGCCAACTCGGTGAGCCCAGATTCCGTCTGCTGGAGCGCCGCGACGAGCTCGCCTCGCTCCCTCGGCGGACAGGAGCGCAGGGCCGCCCACGCGCCCTCGCGATCCGTGCCCACGAGCTCGGCGAACCGATGCATGGCCGCCCGCCGAACGCGCTCGTCCGGATCGGACAGCGACCGGGAAACGAGGTCGGAGATCTGGACGTCCGATGCCGTGGGGAACGTCTGCAGCGCGGTCGCCCGCACGTCCGGATCGGGGTCGGCGGGCGCCCGTTCGGGTGCGTGCGCGGGAGAGCCCTGGATGCACCTGCCGAGCGTGCGCACCGCCGCGGCGCGCACGGCGGGCGACGGGTCGTTCGCGAGTGCGGCCTCGGCCACCTCGACGCCCAGCGGGTTGGCCGTCCCCGCCAGGCCATCGAGGGCGGCCACACGGACCGGCGGCGATTCATCGGTGAGGAGGTGGGAGACGTGGGGGATCAGCTCCTGCCCACACGTCTCCCACAGCAGGTCGACGGCCTGCGGCCGGCGGGCCGGCTCGATCGCGTCGAGCGCGTCCACCAGGGCCGCCGGGTTCGGGTGCACCGACCGGAGTGCTTCCAGGAAGACCCTGCGCTCCTGTGAGGGCAGACCGATCGTCCGGTCGAGCAGCGCGGGAGCCACTTCGGGAAGCTCCACTCGGCCGGCGACGAGGGCTGCCAGCTCGGCTTCGCGGGAGGTTCCTGAGACCACACGATCGAGGGCCCACGCGAGGATCTCGTCACGGTCTCGTCGGCGCAACTCCTCGCCGGCACGTTCGCGCTCGATCGGGTCCGGGTCGGTCAGGCCCGCGGCCACGGAGCCCAGAGGCTCCCCTTGGAGGGCGCCCTCTGTCGCCGAGCCGTCCGTCGCGGACCCAGAAGAACGGGCGACCTCATCGGCCGCACGCTGCGCGACGACTCGGACCTCCTCGAGAGGGTCGCCCACCAATCCGGCAAGCGCCTGGAGGACCGCTGGGGAGGACTCGTCCAGCAGCAGGCGGACCGCACCCAGCCGCTCCGGCTCCCCCAGGGAGAGCGCCCCAGTCAGACGGTCCGGGCCCAGGGCGTGTGCGACCCGGGCCAGGCCCTCGCGCTCCCCGGCGTCCGGCGCCGGCTCCATCTCCGCGACCGCGAGGACGACGGCTGCGACGTCCTGGTCGGTGGGACCGCTCGAGGAGATGACCGATGGAAGGATGTCCATCACCGTTCGCTGCGTCCGGGGATGCCGGCGCACCGCGAGGAGCGGTGAGAGGAGGGCGACCTCGCAAGGCTCCCGGTGGGCCGCCAACCGCACCGCCGCAGCCCGGATCTCGTCGTCGGGGTCCTGGATCGCGCGGCGGACTGCCTCGTCGTCCACGCGCTCGGGGAAGCCCGCGAGCGTCTGGACGGCCAGCAGGCGCACCTCACGATCGGGATCGAGCAGGAGGCCGCAGATCCGTTCGAGCTCCTCGTCCGAGGGCTCCCGGGTGGACAGCTCGATCAGGGCTCGGCGGCGTTCCTGCGGGTCTCGGGAGGACAGCAAGGGACCCTGCGATACGGGGGCGTCCGACTGCTCGAGGGCGGGGCCTGGGGAAGTCCCCTCGAGCGCCGGCTCCGGGGTCGCCGCCATCGGCACCGGCTCGCGTGCTGGCGCTTCGAGATCCGGCGACGCCTCGGAGATCCTTGCGGGTGAGGCTTCGGCCTCCGGAAGGGGCATCTCGAAGGTGAGGGAAGCGGCCGCTTGCGGTGTCGTGACGTCGGCCGATGGACCTTCCTGCGGCGCTGGGATGCCCCCGCCGGGCTCCTTGGTCGATGCCTCCACGATCGGGATCTCCTCGGCCCGACCGGGGAGTTGCGGTTCCTGCGTCGGCGTCGATGGCTCCCCGGCCTGCGACGCCGGCGCCGGCTCGAGGGGGAGTTCGGCCTCGGCGGCGGCCTGCGCCTCTGGCTCCGGTGCAAGGCCGATCTCGTTCGGCCGATCCCCATCTTCCGCCGGCTGATCGTCCGCGGTCTCTTCCGGCTCGTCGTCCTCGGAGATGTCCCGTCGCCGCTCAGCGAGCGCCTTCAGGCTGCGGTACCAGTCTTCTTCATAGGCCTCGACCTGGCCGGCTTGGCCGAAGCCTCCCTGGCCGGACGCCTGCCCCCCGTCGCCGCTCAGGGTCGTCGTCCGCGGGCCGGACAGGTATCTGTCGTTCTCCGCCACGTGTTCCCTCCACTGGTCGCGGGCCGGTCACCGGTTTCCAGTCCCGCGGTGCGAACCTGGGCTCGACGCCCGATCCGCACTCCGTTCACCTCCGATGCCCTCGCCGGCGATCCGGTCGCCGGCTGTTCCTCATCCGGGCAGAAGCTCGTTGCCTCGCCTCCTCAGCGCCTGTTGGCGCCCTGCGGGTCGAGGACGTCTTGCTGCTCCAACGGGAACCGCGCGGGTCCGATCCCCATGGACACGGCAGCCATCGCCGCTTGTGTCCGGTTCGTGACGCCGAGTTTGCGGAAGATCGCTGCCAGATGCGCCTTCACCGTCTTCTCCGAGAGGAACAGCGACCGGGAGATGTCCCGATTGCTCTTCCCCTCAGCCAGCAGCGCCAAGATATCCGTCTCGCGCTGGGTGAGGTTGGCGGCCGGCCGGCGGTGCGGCTGCTCGTCGGCGTCGCCCATCTCCATGGCCTCGAACAGGTTCTGGATCACTCGCGGCGACAGCACGTTCCCACCACCGGACAATGCCACTTTGATGGCTTGCTCCAGATCCTCTGGGGTGGCGTCCTTGAGGAGGTAGCCGGCAGCCCCCTCCGAGAGCGCCCGCCGGACGTATTGTGCGTGATCGAACGTCGTCAGCATGATGACCGGGACCTCCGACCAGCGGGCCTTCATGTCGTGCAGAAGCTCCAGCCCGTCGTGGACGGGAAGGCGGACGTCCACCAGCGCGATGTCCGCGGATCGCTCTTCCATGACGCGCATGGCTTCGTCGGCATCGGCCGCCTCAACGACGTCCGCGTCGGCGAAGCACTCGCGAACGACGTGGGCCATGCCGCGGCGTACCAAGGCGTGGTCGTCGACGATCATGATCCTCACGGTTCGTCTCCTTGGTTCCCGACGGGCAGTGTCGCCACCACCCGTGTTCCGTGACCGGGCTCCGACCGGATATCGAGCGACCCGTGCACCTCGGCCACTCGGCGCCGCATCATCTCGAGCCCGAGATGTCCGGCATGGAGTCCGGTCTCCGTTGGGCGGAAGCCCCGCCCCCGGTCCTCGACGCTCACCTCCATCGCACCGCGCGACGCGTGGATCCGAACGCTGACGTCGTGGGTGGACGAATGCTTCGCGGCGTTCGCCACGCTTTCGCGGATCACCGACGACGCGGCCTCCAGGATCGGCCGGGGCACGGCGTCCACATCACCCTCGATCGTCCAGGATGCCGGCAGCTGCCAGCGACCCAGTACGTCTTGCACCAGCTCCTCCAACGGAGCTTCGTCGTCCTCCTGCTCGGGAGTGAGGACGGCCAGCACGCCCCGGATCTCCCCGAGCGCGGCTCGAAGGCCCACGGCGGCCTCCGAGAGGGCCGAGATGGCTTCGTCCGGTTGGGATTCCACCTTCCGCGCCTTCCACTCGAGGTCGAGCACCGCCGCCGTCACCACCTGCGTCAGGCCGTCGTGGACCGCGTAGGCCCACCGGGTACGGTCCCTAGCGACGGGGTCATCCGGGGCGACGCCACCCCTTGCGGTCGCCACGGTCTCCGTTCCGGTCAGGTTCGCCAGCATCGTTCTGAGGGTCGCGGCAGAACGGACGGAGGAATCGGGGGTGAGACGGGCGAAGATCAGATCGTCGCCCCGTGGGCAGACGACCCAGCCGTCGACGCGCCCGGCCAGGACCTCGTCGACGTCCAGCGGTCGAGGAGGTCCCTCCGGAACCGCCCACCACGCGATCCGCCGTGCGCCCTCGTCCGTGTGCGCGATGCCCACGGCATCGAGCCGGAGAACCTCCGCGAGATGCCGGCACTCGGCCACCTGCGCTGATGGATCCAGGGTCTTCTCCACCCCGTCACGTCCCTCCGCCGGCGCGGGGATCCCGCGCCGCCTGCCTCTGCCTCCGATGGTTGACCCCGACCCGGGGACGGCCGATGGGCCACCCCAAGCGGTTCGGTCTAGTTCTTCTTTCGGATGCTCGGAGGTCCTGCTTGACCGCAGGTCGCGCAGATGAGGTGCAGGGATGGGGGGCGGGTCCCACCGAGCGCGGTGCCTTCATCCATTCGTGGGGGCGGATCGCCGCCCCCCGGGGTACGTCGGATGCCTAGCGTCCGCCGTCCACGGAGCGGGCCAGGATCTGCGCGACGTCGGCCACCTGCGTCGCATCACCTCGTGCCCGGGCGCCGTCGTCCAGCATGACCAGGCAGTAAGGGCAGGCCACACCGATCGTGTCGGCGCCGGTCGAGGTGGCCTCGTCCACCCGCTCGTGGTTGATGCGCTTGCCGATGCGCTCCTCCATCCACATCCTGGCGCCGCCGGCTCCGCAGCACAGTCCCCGGGGTCCGTGCCGCGGCATCTCCACGGTGGACACGCCAGGCACGGTTTCGAGGAGCCGGCGGGGGGCGACATAGACCTCGTTGTGCCGCCCGAGGTAACAGGGGTCGTGGTAGGTGAGGAGCATCCGGACCTGCGTCGTCGGCCGCAGCCTGCCCTGGGCAACCAGTTCGCGGAGCAGCTGGGTGTGGTGAACGACCTCGAAACGACCGCCGTAATCCGGGTATTCGTTCAGCAGGATGTTGAAGCAGTGGGGGCAATTGGCCACGATCTTCGTGACCCCCGCCCCGGACAGGGTGCCCACGTTCTGCTCGGCCATCGTCTGGAACAGGTACTCGTTGCCCATCCGCCGAGCGGGATCGCCGGTGCAGAGCTCTCGCGGACCGAGGATGGCGAACGAGACTCCCGCGAGCGCGAGGAGCGAGGCCACCGCCTGAGAGACCTTCTTCGCTCGGTCGTCGAAGGATCCCGCACAGCCCACCCAGTACAGGTACTCGGGTGCGGGTTCGTCCTGGCGCAGGACCGGCACGTCCAACCCGTCGGCCCATGCGGCTCGGTCGGCCTGCGGCTCGCCCCACGGGTTGCCCGCGTTCTCGAGGTTCCGCAGGAGCGCTCCAGCCTCCTGCGGGAACCGCGACTCCGCCATCACCAGGTTGCGACGCATGTCCACGATGTGGTCGATGTGCTCGATATCGACCGGGCATTCCTGCATGCACGCTCCGCACGTGGTGCACGACCACAGGACGTCGTCGTCCACCACCCCGGGATTCAGGGCGACCGTCGCCGGAGGCGTTCCGTCTGCTCGTGCCCGGAGGAGCGTCGGGCCCTCCTCGAACAGGTGATCGCGGAGGTTCATGATGAGGAGCTTGGGGGACAGCGGCTTGCCCGTGTTCCAGGCCGGACAGACGCTCTGGCAGCGTCCGCACTCCGTGCAGGCGTAGAGATCGAGCATCTCCTTCCACGAGAGGTCCTCCACGGTCGCAGCGCCGAGGGTGACTTCCTCCGTCTCCAGGGCCTCCAGGTCGATCCTGAGCGGTGTGAGGTACCCGCGAGGCTTCGTGTTCGAGAAGAACACGTTGAAGAAGCTCACGAAGATGTGGAGGTGCTTCGAATAGGGGATGTAGACGAGGAACCCGAGGATCAGCACGAGGTGAGCCCACAGGAAGACGTGGTCGTAGACACGGAGCACCGGCGGGTTCATCGGTTCGAACAGCTTGGAGAGCGCGGTGGAGATGGGGGTCCAGGCGGTAGGGGCCTCGGCGAGTCCCCGTGCGATGCGGACGGCGTTCAGGCCGAAGAGGGTGAGGATCACGCCGAAGATCCAAACGAGGATCAGGTCGGCCTCCTGCATGTGGCTGCCCACGAACCGCTCCGGTCGCTGGACCTTTCGGATGTACAGCGCCATCGCGATGCCCACCACGACCAGCGCGGCGAACACGTCCTGGAGGAGCCCGAGCCATCCGCTGTGCCCGATCAGGGGCAGGGAGAAGCCTGGAGAGACGGCCTGGCCGGCAGCCTCGGCGATCGTCGTGAGCAGCACCAGGAAGCCCCAGAAGATGAACGCGTGCATGAGGCCGGGCAGAAGGCGTTGGAGCAGCTTGCGTTGGCCCAGAACGACCGTTACCTCGCGCTCCAGCCTGACGGGCAGGTCCCGGCGCCGCTCAACGGGCCTTCCGAGCGAAAGGAGTCCGAGCAACAGGCGCGCCCGCCGTGCGAACAACCCCATCGTCGCCCCGACCAGCGCGAGCAGCACCAGGGCGCGGATCACCATGGGGCGCAGTCTACCCGTGCGGCGAGTCCGGAGCGAGGAACGCCCGCGGGTGGAGGACGCGCCCTCCGGTGGGCGATGCCAGGCCGGGACGCGGGAGTGAACCCGAGACGAAAGGGCAGCTCAGACCAGGCGTCCGAGCTTCGAGCTTGACAGTATGACACTCAAGCTTTATCGTCAGTTTTGACTTAGCAAGCAGACGAGGAGGATGCTCATGCCACGAGCCGTGGGAATCGACCTCGGGACGACCAACTCGGTGGTCTCCGTGCTGGAGGCCGGCGAGCCGGTGGTCATCCCGAACGCCGAGGGCGCCCGGACCACCCCCTCGGTGGTCGGGTTCTCGAAGAACGGCGAGATCCTGGTCGGCGAGGTCGCCAAGCGCCAGGCCATCACCAACCCGGACCGGACCGTTCGCTCGGTGAAGCGCCACATGGGAGAGCACGACTGGGCCGTCGAGATCGACGGGAAGAAGTGGACGCCCCAGGAGGTCTCGGCTCAGATCCTGACGAAGCTGAAGCGCGACGCCGAGGCGTACCTCGGGGACTCGGTGACCCAGGCGGTCGTCACGGTTCCGGCGTACTTCGACGACGCGCAGCGGCAGGCCACGAAGGAGGCCGGGCAGATCGCCGGCCTGGAGGTCCTTCGCATCATCAACGAGCCCACGGCCGCCGCCCTCGCGTACGGCCTGGACAAGCAGCACGACCAAACCATCCTCGTCTTCGACCTTGGCGGTGGCACCTTCGACGTGTCGCTGCTGGAGATCGGGGAGGGCGTGTTCGAGGTCAAGGCCACCCACGGCGACACGCACCTGGGAGGCGACGACTGGGATCAGCGCGTCATCGACTGGATGGTCAAGGAGTTCAAGAACGCCCACGGTGTGGACCTCGGAGCCGACCGTATGGCGCTCCAGCGGCTGAAGGAGGCCGCCGAGAAGGCGAAGATCGAGCTGTCTCAGGTTGCCGAGACCACCATCAACCTGCCATTCATCACGGCCACCGCCGAGGGTCCGCTCCACCTGGAGATGAAGCTCACGCGCTCCGAGTTCGAGCGGATGACCGAGGATCTCGTGGAGCGGTGCCGCAGCCCGTTCGACCAGGCCGTGAAGGACTGGGGCAAGGACGTGTCGGCTATCGACCACGTGATCATGGTGGGCGGTGCCACCCGGATGCCGATGATCCAGGAGCTCGTGCGGAAGCTGACGGGCGGCCAGGAGCCGCACAAGGGCGTGAACCCGGACGAGGTGGTGTCGGTCGGTGCCGCGATCCAAGCGGGCGTCCTGAAGGGCGACGTGAAGGACATCCTGCTCCTGGACGTGACGCCACTCACGCTCGGCGTCGAGACGAAGGGCGGCATCTTCACGAAGCTGATCGAACGCAACACCACGATCCCCACCCGCAAGAGCGAGATCTTCACCACCGCCGACGACGGCCAGACCACGGTCGAGATCCACGTCTTGCAGGGCGAGGCCGAGACGGTGTTCTCGCCGGGGGTTCGGTCGCTGGGCAAGTTCCACCTCATGGGCATCCCCCCGGCCCCGCGCGGTGTGCCCCAGATCGAGGTGGCGTTCGACATCGACGCGAACGGCATCGTGAACGTCTCCGCCAAGGACTTGGCCACCGGTAAGGAGCAGCAGATGACCATCACCGGTGGGACGGCGCTCTCGAAGGACGACATCGATCACATGGTGAAGGACGCGGAGAAGTTCGCGGCCGAAGACCACCAGCGGCGTGAAGCGGCCGAGGCCCGGAACGCGGCCGATCAGCTCACCTACCAGATCGACAAGGCGCTCGAGGAGTGGGGCGAGAAGGCCCCCGAGGGCGACCGCGACGACCTGAAGAAGGCGAACGACGAGCTGAAGGAGGCCCTGAAGGGGGACGACGTCGACAAGGTCAGGTCGGCCACCGATGCGGCGATGCAGGCCTTCCAGCGCATCGGTCAGGCCATGTACCAGCAGGTCCAAACCCAGCCCGGGCCAGGGTCGGAGGCCGCGGCCGCGGGCGGAGGTTCGTCCGAGAGTGGCGACGGAGACGTCGTGGAGGGCGAGATCGTTGACGAAGGAGGTGCGAAGTGAGGGACGCACTGGTTCGCTGGGATCCGTTCCGTGATCTGGTGTCCATCCAGGACGAGCTGAACCGTCTGTTCGGCCGGACGTTCACGGGGATCGAGCCGATGAGGCCCCTGGCCGGCGGGACGTGGATGCCGGCGTTGGACGTGTACGAGACGCAGGACGAGATCGTGGCCAAGCTCGAGATCCCGGGCATCGATCCGGAGGACGTGGAGGTCTCGGTCGAGGACAGCACCCTGACGGTCAGCGGCACGCGAGAGTTCGAGTCCGAGGTGAAGGAGGAGAACTACCACCGCATCGAACGGCGGTACGGCTCCTTCAGCCGGTCGATCGGGCTGCCGCAGACCGCGGACACCGAGAAGGTGGAGGCGTCGTTCGACAAGGGCGTGCTCACCGTCCAGGTGCCGAAGATCGAGAAGGCCAAGCCGAAGAAGATCACGGTGAAGGCGACGTGACCGACGACGGACGCGACGAACGAGACCGAACCGAGCGCCCGCGCGTGAGGGTCACGGACAAGCGTCGGGTCAAGGACGAGAGCGGTGCCGCGCCGGCCCCGGGGGCCGGCGCGGCCACCGCCGAAGCGGCGAAGCCGCGTGGTGGCGCCGAAAAGCAGGCGCCCGGCGAGCCGTCGCTCGAGGCACAGCTCGAGACGGCCCGCCGTCAGGCGGCTGAGTACCGGGACCACCTGGTCCGTTTGCAGGCGGAGTTCGAGAACTACCGCAAGCGGGTGCTGAAGGAGCAGACGCGCGCGATCGAGATGGCGGCCGAGCCGCTCATCCGCCGGCTGCTCGAGGTGATCGACGAGTTCGAGCTCGCGCTGATGGCAGCCGAGCAGAAGCCGGACTTCGAGAAGTTCCTGCACGGCGTGGAGCTCGTGTACGCGAAGCTGATGGACACCCTGAAGGCCGAGGGCCTCGAGCGGATCGAGGCCGAGGGCAAGCCGTTCGACCCGGAGCTGCACGAGGCCCTGATGGGCTCCGCCGGCGGCGAGGGCGATCCGCGGGTGGCCGACGTGCTGCGTCAGGGATACACGCTTCGGGACCGCGTCATCCGCCCCTCGGGCGTCCGCGTGAGCCACGAGGGCTGAGGAGGTCGCCATGAACGGCGACGTCCGGCGCGAGTGGTTCGAGAAGGACTACTACCAGGTCCTCGGCGTCGCGAAGAACGCCCCGCATGCCGAGATCAAGAAGGCCTACCGCAAGCTTGCGCAGAAGTATCACCCAGACGCGAATCCCGAGGACAAGGCCGCCGAGGAGCGGTTCAAGGAGATCTCCGCCGCCTACGACGTCGTGGGTGACGAGGTGAAGCGCAAGCAGTACGACCAGGTCCGCGAGATGGCGTCCTCGGGCTTCGGCCCGGGAGGCTTCTCGGGGGCGGGCGCTTCGGGCGGCTCGGGGCGCCGGGTGCGCTTCGAGGACGTCGGTTTCGGCGGAGCCGGAGACCTCGGCGATCTGTTCAGCGTGTTCACCGGCGGGGCCGGTGGTCGAGTCCGCCCCGCCCGAGGCGCTGATCTGGAGACCGAAGTCCGCGTTTCGTTCGACCAGGCGATCCAAGGCACGACCGTCCCGGTGCGGATCCAGGGCCCCGCCCCATGCCCCCGTTGCGGCGGGACCGGCGCGGAGCCCGGAACGTCTCCGGTCACCTGCCCGCAGTGTGGCGGAACCGGGGCGGTGAGCGTGAACCAAGGCTTCTTCCAGATGTCGCAGACCTGTCCGCGCTGTCACGGGAGCGGGCGTGTGGTCGAGCATCCGTGCACCACCTGCCGGGGATCGGGCAACGTCCGCACCACCCGGAGCTTCCAGGTGAAGATCCCGGCAGGCGTGAAGGAGGGTGCGAGGATCCGCCTGGCGGGAAAGGGCGAGCCCGGACCGGCCGGCGGGCAGCCCGGGGACCTGTACGTGGTGGTCCGCGTAGCCCCCCACAAGTTGTTCGGGCGCAAGGGGAACGACCTCACGGTCACCGTTCCCATCACGTTCGCGGAGGCCGCGCTCGGTGCGAACGTGGGCGTGCCCACCCTGAACGGGGTCGTCACCCTGAAGGTGCCTGCCGGCACACAGAGCGGGCAAATCTTCCGTGTCCGGGGTAAGGGCGCGCCGAAGAAGGCCGGCCGGGGAGACCTGCTCGTGACGGTCGAGGTGGAGGTGCCGAAGAAGCTCTCCCGCGAGGAGAAGCAGATCCTGCGGCAGTTGAAGGACCTCGAGACGGAGTCGCCGAGGAAGCGGCTAGGCGTCGAGGCGTGATCGGGAGGACGACGTGACGAGGAGCGACGAACGAGCGGAACGGCCGGAGGACCGAGCCGTCTACATCATCAGCGTGGCGGCGGAGCTTGCCGGCGTCCATCCGCAGACCCTGCGCATCTACGAGCGTAAGGGGCTGCTTCGGCCCAAGCGCACCTCCGGGAACACCCGGCGCTACTCGGAGCGGGACATCCGGCGGCTCCAGCTGATCCAGGAGCTCACGCAGGACCAGGGGGTCAACCTGGCGGGCGTGAAGATGATCATGGAGATGCAGCGCGAGCTGGAGGAGCTCCGGCGGCGCACGGCCGAGCTCGAGATCGAGCTTCGCCGAGTGCGACGGGGGCGGCCGGTGCCGCTCGGTCCGTCTACGGCCAGCGTGGACATCGTTCCGGTTCGCACGGTGGTGTCCTTCCCGTGGGTCCGGCAGGTGCGGACGTGACCGAGCTGACCGGCGCTCTCGTGGTGCTCCGCCCGTTCCGCCCCGACGAGCTTGAGGCCCTTGTGGCGGTGCGGAAGCGGGAGCCGGCGTTCATGGGAGACGGCTCGCGGACACCGGAAGAGGCCCTGCGACGTCGGATCGCGACTTCGGGCACCGCGACCCGCCACGAGATCTTCTTCGCTATCGAGGCCGACGGCCGACTGGTCGGCGAGATCCAGGGCCGCCGATCCGCCGAGGCGCTCCCTCCGGGCGTCTTCGAGCTTGGCATCGAGGTCTACGACGCATCGGATCGGGGAAGAGGGTACGCATCCGAAGCGATCTCGCTGCTGTCGTCCCATCTGTTCGAGTGCGAGGGGGCCCACCGCGTCCAGGCGTCGACCGATCTCGAGAACGGACCGATGCGCAGGGTGCTCGAACGCCTGGGCTTTGCCTTCGAGGGCGTGCTGCGCGGCTTCATGCCGACCGCAGCGATGCCTCGTGACTACGCGATGTATGCGATCACCTCGTCGGATCGGCGCGAGCGAGCCGGATCTGGACCGGGGGTGGTTCGGCCGTGACGGCGATCCGGAGCGGCGCGGTGACGCTTCGATCCTTCCGCCCGAACGAGTTCGACGTCTTGTGGCGTGCGGTGCGTTCGGCCGAACCCACGGTGGCCGTGGGCAGGGTCGTGATGGACGAGCTTCGCGAACGGGTTGCGTCCTCGGGTCAGATGACGGACCGCGAGATCCTGTTCGCGATCGAGGCGGACGAGCGCTTGGTCGGATCGATCCAGGCCTACCGGGACCAGCTGCCCATCGGCGTCTTCGGGATCGGCATCGACGTGTTCGATCCCGCGGATCGCGGCAAGGGCGTCGGAAGGGAGGCCGTGGCACTCCTGGTCTCGCACCTGTTCGCGATGGAGGCGGCACGGCGGATCGAGGCCGGCACGGCCTCGGACAACGCGCCCATGCGACGCGTGCTGGAACACCTCGGATTCGTGCAGGAGGGCATCCTCCGGCGCTGGTATCCGTCGGACGACGGGGAAGGCACCGACTGCGTGATGTACGGGATGACGAAGAACGACTGGGAGTACGCGAAGCACACATGGACCTTCCTAAGCTGACCATGAAGTCGCAGGCCGCGCTGGACGCGGCCCGCGAACAGGCGGTGGCCCGCAACCAACAGGCCATCGAGCCCGAGCACATCCTGTTCGCCCTGCTCTCGGACCCCGAGGGCGTGGTCTACCCGTTGCTGCACCGTCTGGGGACCTCGCCCCGTGCGCTCCGGGACGGCGTGGACGCCTTGCTCGACAGGATGCCGAGGGTGTACGCGCAGGGCGTGCACGAGGTCCGGCTCTCGCCGGCTTCCGCAACGCTCTTGGAGAACGCGTTCGGAGAGGCGGAGGCGCTCACCGACGAGTACGTCTCCACCGAGCACCTGCTGCTCGCGATGCTGCAGGGGGAGACGAACGTCGCTCGCCTCCTGCGCGATGCCGGCCTGGCGCGCGACGCGGTGCTCGCCGCGCTGGCCGAGGTTCGCGGCCGCCAGCGGGTGACGGATCCGAACCCCGAGGAGAAGTACCAGGCCCTCGAACGGTACGGCCGCGATCTCACCGAGCTGGCGCGGCGAGCCAAGCTCGACCCCGTGATCGGCCGCGACGACGAGATCCGCCGGGTCATCCAGGTGCTGTCGCGCCGGACGAAGAACAACCCGGTGCTGATCGGCGAGCCCGGCGTTGGGAAGACCGCCATCGTCGAAGGCCTGGCCCAGCGGATCGTCGACGGCGACGTCCCCGAGTCCCTGAAGGACAAGCGGGTCGTGGCGCTCGACATCGGCGCGATGGTGGCTGGATCGAAGTACCGGGGCGAGTTCGAGGAGCGGTTCAAGGCGGTCCTCCGCGAGATCGCCGAGAGCGAGGGGCGGATCGTCACGTTCATCGACGAGCTGCACACGATCGTGGGCGCCGGTGGGGCAGAGGGCGCCGTGGACGCCGGCAACATGCTGAAGCCGATGCTCGCGCGCGGCGAGCTCCGGGCCATCGGGGCCACCACGCTCGACGAGTACCGGACGCGCATCGAGAAGGATCCGGCCCTCGAGCGCCGGTTCCAGCCGATCTTCGTCGGCGAGCCGAGCGTGGAGGACACCATCGCCATCCTCCGAGGCCTGAAGGAGCGCTACGAGGTGCACCACGGGGTCCGGATCCAAGATTCCGCGCTGGTGGCCGCGGCGGTGTTGTCGAACCGGTACGTGACCGGGCGGTTCCTGCCGGACAAGGCGATCGACCTGATCGACGAGGCGGCCAGCCGGCTGCGCATCGAGATCGACTCGATGCCTGTGGAGATCGACGAGGTCGAACGGCGCATGAAGCAGCTCGAGATCGAGCGCGCCGCGCTGAAGAAGGAGACCGACCCGGCCTCGAACGAGCGGCTGGAGAAGCTCGAGCAGGAGCTGGCGGACCTGCAGGAGCGCGCGTCCGGGATGAAGGCGCACTGGCAGCGCGAGAAGGAGCACATCGACAGGATCCGCGCGCTGAAGTCGGACACCGAACGAGCCCGGATGGAGGCCGAGCGGGCCGAGCGCGACGGCGACCTCGAGCGGGCCGCCGAGCTCCGCTACGGCCGGCTCGTCGAGCTCACGAAGCAGCTCGACGAGGCCAACGCGGCCCTGGCGGAGCTTCAGCGCGACCGGAAGATGTTGAAGGAAGAGGTCGACGAGGAGGACATTGCCGAGGTCGTCTCGAAGTGGACCGGCATCCCCGTGTCGCGTCTGATGGAGGGGGAGGTGGCGAAGCTCCTCCACCTGGAGGAGGCGCTGCACCGGCGGGTGGTAGATCAACGCGAGGCGGTCGAGGCCGTGGCGAACGCGATCCGCCGCTCCCGGGCCGGGCTGTCGGATCCCAACCGGCCGATCGGCTCGTTCATCTTCCTCGGACCCACGGGTGTCGGGAAGACCGAGCTGGCCCGCGCGCTTGCCGAGTTCCTGTTCGACGACGAGCGGGCCGTGGTCCGCATCGACATGAGCGAGTACCAGGAGCGGCACACGGTGTCGCGGCTGATCGGCGCTCCGCCCGGGTACGTGGGCTACGAGGAGGGCGGCCAGCTGACCGAGGCGATCCGGCGCCGTCCCTACTCGGTGGTCCTGCTCGACGAGATCGAGAAGGCGCACCAGGATGCGTTCAACGTCTTGCTGCAGCTGCTGGACGACGGGCGCCTGACCGACGGGCAGGGCCGCACGGTCGACTTCCGGAACACGGTCGTGATCATGACCTCGAACCTCGGCTCGTTCGTGTTCATAGACCCGGGCGTCTCCCCCGAGGAACGGAAGGAGAAGGTTCTGGCCGAGGTCCGGGCGAGCTTCCGTCCCGAGTTCGTGAACCGGGTCGACGAGATCATCGTGTTCGAGCCGCTCGGGCGAGAGGAGATCGCGCAGATCGTCGACATCCAGATCGAGCACCTCCGGCAGCGTCTGGCCGATCGAAAGCTCACGATCGCGCTCACCGAGGCGGCGCGGACCTACCTGGCGGACAAGGGGTTCGAGCCCGCCTACGGGGCGCGGCCGCTGAAGCGGTTGATCCAGCGGGAGGTCCAGGACGCCCTGGCCGTGAAGCTGCTTGCCGGGGAGATCCGCGAGGGCGACGAGGTCCAGGTGGACGCCGACGCGGGCACCTTGGTCTTCCGTGTCCGGCAGCCCGCCTGAGGGACGCCGGGGCGAGCTTGGAAGCGGGACCGGCAGGCGCTAGGGTGTCGGCGTGTCCGTGACACCCCCGCCGCCTCCGCCTCACCCCGAGGCCACGCGCCTGTTGCGGCGCAGCCGAACCGACCGGGTCATCGCGGGTGTGTGCGGCGGTGTCGGCCGCTACCTCGGCGTCGACTCGGTACTGATCCGGATCGCATTCGTGGTCCTGGCCGTCGCCGGCGGGAGCGGGGTCCTCCTCTACATCATCGGGTGGATCGTGATGCCCGAGGAACGGGAGGGCGAGGACGTCGGCCGGTCGCGCCCGCCGAGCGCCGACACGGCGCGCCTCGTGTTCGGGGGGGCGCTGATCGCGATCGGCGTGCTACTTCTCCTCGGCCTCACGATCCCGCGGATCGGCAAGTACTTCTGGCCCCTCATCCTGATCGCGATCGGGGTGGCGATCATCGTGCAGGCATCGTCCCGCCGATGACCGGTCTTCCGGCGCCCCCGCCTTCGCCTCCTACGCGGCGACAGGGCTTCCAGCCCGGCCGGCTGCTGTTCGGCCTGATCGTCGTCGCGGTCGGCATGGGGTGGCTGCTCCAGGCCTTCGACGTGACCGAGGTCCCGTGGGACGTGATCCTGCCCTCGGTCCTGATCCTCATCGGGGTCGTGCTCGTCGCTACCGCCGGGTGGGGCGGCGGCCAAGGCGGGCTGATCACGCTCGGGATCGTGCTCACGGTGGTGCTCCTGGCGGGCACGGTGGTGGACGTGCCGTTCCGCGGTGGCGTGGGCGATCGGACCTACACGCCGGTGACCGCGACGGGTCGCACCTACGAGCTGGCGGTAGGCAACCTCACCCTCGACCTGACCGACAGCGGACTGCCGACCCCGGTCCCGAGCCGGATCGGGATCGAGGCGCACGTGGGGGTCGGCCAGCTCCTGGTGATCGTGCCGGCCAGCTTCGTGTCCGTGGACGTCCACGCCAAGGCGGGCATCGGCCAGACGAACGTGTTCGGCCGAACCCAGAGCGGGTTCGGTGTCGACTATCGCTCTCAGGGGACCAACGACTCGGCGCCGCTGCTCCACCTCGAGCTGTCGGTGGGGATCGGTCAAGTTGAGGTCCGCCGTGTCTGACCAGGGCACGAACCGCGCGGCGCTCGTGTGGGGGATCTTCTTCGTCGTGGCGGGCGTGGGATTCCTCCTCGACCGGCTCGACGTGTGGAACCTCCGGGTCCGGTACCTGATCCCATTGCTGCTGATCGCCCTCGGCGTCGCGATCCTTCTGGGGGGGCGCGGCGCCCGCTCGTCCGGCCCTTCGTAGCCGCTGCTTGCTACACCCCTCACCGGGGTGGTCCGATACCTCCGACATGGAGGTCCTGTTCTTCGTCCTGATAGCGCTGGTAGCCGCGGCCGCCGCCTACCTTTCCTACTACCTGAAGCAGAAGCGGCGGCAGGAGCTGGCCACGATGGCCCGCCAGCTCGGTCTCGAGTACTCGCCGCAGGACGGGCTTGGGTGTCTGGCGCTTCCGTTCGCGCTGTTCACCAAGGGTGACGGACGCGGGACCGAGAACGTGATCTGGGGGAGGTGGCAGGACACCCCGATCCGCGAGTTCGACTACTGGTACTACGAGGAGTCGACGGACTCGAAGGGCAACCGGACGAAGACGTACTACCGGTTCTCGTGCGCGGTCACCGAGATCGAAGCGGCCTGCTCGCCCCTCACGATCGCCCGCGAGAACGTGCTGACGCGGATCGCCGACCACGTGGGCCTGCCTGACATCGAGTTCGAGCTCGACGAGTTCAATCGGGCGTTCAACGTGAAGTGCAAGGACCGCAAGTTCGCGAACGACTTCATCGACCAGCGGATGATGCGCTGGCTGCTGCAGACCGACCACGCGTTCCAGTTCGAGGTGTGCGCGAAGTGGCTGCTGTGCTTCAGCAAGCGCCGTCGCCCGCTCGACCTGGTTCCGCTGCTCGGCACGGCCCAGCGGTTCCGCGGGCAGGTGCCTGGGGTGGTTTTCGAACTGTACGGCACCGGGGCCAGCCGGTAGGCTCGGGGCGAGCAGCGAAGAGGAAGGATCCGTCATGATCGTGCTCTGGATCGTTCTGGGTGTGGTGGTACTGGCGGCCTTCGGCGCCGTCGTCTCGTACAACCGCTTCGTCTCCCAACGACAGCTCATCAAGGACTCGTGGGCGAACATCGACACCGAGCTCCGGCGCCGGTACGACCTCATCCCGAACCTCGTGGAGACGGTGAAGGGCTACGCGGCGCACGAGCGCGGCGTGTTCGAGGAGGTCACGCGGGCACGGGCAGCGGCCGTGTCGGCCACCGGAACGCCGGCCGAGCAAGCCGCAGCCGAGGGGCCGTTCGTCGCCGCCCTGCGACAGCTGTTCGCGGTAGCCGAGAACTACCCCGACCTGAAGGCGAACCAGAACTTCCTGGCGCTGCAGCAGGAGCTGTCGAACACGGAGGACCGGCTGCAGACCGCCCGGCGCTTCTACAACGCGAACGTCCGCGACTACAACCAGCGGGTCCAGTCGTTCCCCTCGAACGCGATGGCGAGCATGTTCCACTTCGAGGTGGCCGATTTCTTCGAGATCCCCGACGCGATGCGCGAGGCGGGGCCGCCGCAGGTGAACTTCACGCAGCCCGGGCCGTCGGTCTCGTTCGGGGCGCCGGGGACGCCGGCCTCCGAGCGTTCGGCGGGCCCCGAAGCGGCACCGGCTCCGGCCGCGCCGACTCCGGCCGCTCCGGCTCCGCCGCCACCACCACCGCCGCCGGGGACCGGGCCTCCGGGTCAGCCACAAGGGTCCTAGACGGCCCGCTCCGGACCGACGACCGCCGGACCGCACCCCTCGAGGAGGGTTGCGCGCCGGACGTCCGTGGTGAACCCTGCCCAGACCGCGGCGTAGCCGAGGGCGATCGCGCCGAGGCCGATCGCGGTGGGGCGGGGGCCGAACCGGACGGCCGACCAGCCCGTCAGGATGCTGGAGACCGTGAGGGTGAGCGTGATCAACGCTCCGTCGAACGCGAAGATCCGGCCTCGGATCCGGTCGGGAACGGTTCGCTGCAAGCCGTACGAAGACAGCGTCCACTGCGCCCCGCCGCCCAGATGGGCCACGCCCACGGCGAGCGAGGCCAGGAACAGCGACGGCGCGACGCCGAGGACCGCGTAGGCCACGCCGAAGATCATCAGCGACAGGCCGATCGTCGAGAACAGTCGCCGGTCCTCGGGACCCATCATCCGCCGGGCCGCGAACGGGCCGATCAGCGCCCCGACCCCCCGCGCCGACATGAGGATGCCGATGCCGATCTCGCCCCGATGGAACACCTCCTGCGCGAACACCGAGATGAGGATCAGTACGCCGGCGCCCAGGCCGAACCCCGCCTTCACCGACAGCAACGCCAGCACGCGGTGATCCTTCTTCGCGTAGCGCACCGTCTCGAGGGTGGCCTGCACGATGCCGAGCCGCTCGGATCCGGCCTCGTCCCGCTCCTCCGAGAACCGGCGGCGAACTTGCGCGATCAGCATGCCGGAAAGGGCGAACGATCCGGCGTCGACCAGGAATGCGATGTTCCGCCCGAGGGTGGCCGCCACGATCCCGCCGAGCGCAGCGCCGACCGCGAGCATCGTGCCCCACAGCGAGCCGGCGAGGGCGTTCGCGGTCACCAGGTCCTCCGGTTCAACCAGGTTCGGCAGTGAGGCCTCGGTCGCGGGGTCGAAGGCGGCCGTGAACGACGAGATCGTCGCGAGCAGGAGATAGGCGAGCCAGACGGAGTTCGCGTCGCGCACGAACAGGAAGCCTAGGCACAGGCCCGCCCGTACCAGGTCGCAGACCACCATGAGCCATTTGCGGTTCAGCCGGTCGACGAGGTGTCCACCGATCGGCGACATGAGGAAGAACGGGATCTCCTGGGCCGCGATCAACAGGCCCAGGGAGATCGCCGAGCCGGTGGCATCCAGAACCAGCCCGAAGAGGGCGACCAGCAGGAACCAGTCGCCGCCCAGGGAGATCACCGAGGCGACGTAGAGCGTGCGGAAATCGCGGTTACGCCGGAGCAGCGAAACGCTGGCCCGGATCCCCCCTTCGACCTCGACCGGCTCGCGCGATGCCACCGCGGTTTGCCAGACTACCGGGAAACGCCTATTGGGGAACGCCCGAACACGGTGGAGTCAGGGCTGCCGCCGGGGCGCCCGACGGACGTGACCCGAGGAGGGTGAGACCGATGGAGCTCGGATACGGCAAGCCCCTGTACATCCTGGCGTTCGACCACCGGGGGTCGTTCCAGAAGAAGTTCTTCGGCGTGACCGGGACGCCCTCGGCCGAGGAGGCCGCACGGATCTCGGACGCGAAGGGCGTGATCTTCGAGGGTCTCCTGCACGCGCTCGACGAGGGCATGGACCGGGAGGCGGCCGGCGCACTGGTGGACGAGCAGTTCGGCGCAGACATCGCCCGCAAAGCGAAGGTCGACGGGCTGACACTCGCGATGCCGGTCGAGAAGAGCGGGCAGGACGAGTTCGACTTCGACTACGGAGAGGACTTCGGCGCGCACATCGAGCAGTTCGACCCCTCGTTCTCGAAGGTGCTGGTCCGGTTCAATCCCGAGGGCGACGCGGAGATGAACGCGCGCCAGGCCGAGCGGCTGAAGCGGCTGTCGGACTGGCTCCACGAGCGGGATCGACGGTTCCTGTTCGAGCTCCTCGTACCCGCCGAGCCGCACCAGCTCGACGCGGTGGGCGGCGACGCCGCGGCGTACGACACGGACGTTCGCCCCGGGCTGATGCGCAGGTCCATCGCCGCCCTGCAGGACGGCGGGGTCGAGCCCGACATCTGGAAGATCGAGGGGATCGACCGGCGGGAGGACTGCGGGGTCATCGCCGCCCAGTGCCGCTCCGGCGAGGGTCGGGCGAACGTCGCGTGTGTGGTGCTGGGGCGTGGAGCCGACGACGCCGCGGTGGACCACTGGCTCCGGATGGGCAGCGGGGTGCCCGGCTACATCGGGTTCGCCATCGGCCGGACGATCTGGTGGGATCCGCTGAAGGCCTACGTGGACGGCAACGCAGGACGCGACGAGGCGTCGAAGCGGATCGCCGCGAACTACCGGCGGTTCGTCGACATGTACCAGCAGCGGTAGCGCGCCGAGCCGCTTCCGGCGGCGACTAGACTCTTGCCGTCATGCCGGCCTCGATCGTGCTCGGGACCCAGTGGGGGGACGAAGGTAAGGGCAAGGCCGTCGACGAGCTGGCCTCGGGCATGGACCTCGTGGTCCGGTACCAGGGCGGGAACAACGCCGGCCACACGGTCATCGCCGAAGGGCACATGCTGAAGCTGCACCTGGTCCCTTCGGGGATCCTGTACCCCCACATCACGCCGGTGATCGCCGACGGCGTGGTGGTGGATCCGGGCGTGCTGCTGGCGGAGATGGACAGCCTGACCGAGCTGGGGATCGACGTGTCCCGGCTGGTGGTCTCGGGCAACGCCCACATGATCATGCCGTACCACCTCGAGCTGGAGAAGGTCACCGAGCGGTACCTCGGCAAGCACGCGCTCGGCACGACGAAGCGGGGGATCGGACCGGCGTACGGTGACAAGGCCGCCAGGATCGGCCTGCGGATCCAGGACCTGTTCGATCCGAAGATCTTCCGGGAGAAGCTCGACGTCGTGCTGCGGGAGAAGAACCTGGTCCTCACGAAGGTCTACAACCGGCTCCCGCTGGAGGCAGAACGGATCGTCGAGGACTACATGGCCCACGCGGAGCGGTTGCGGCCCTACGTGTCCGGCACCTCGAGGCTTATCCACGACGCCCTGCGCGCGGGCGAGCATGTGCTGTTCGAGGGGGCGCAGGGCACGATGCTCGACCTCGACCACGGGACGTACCCGTTCGTGACCTCATCGAACCCCGTGGCGGGGTACGCGCTGGCCTCCGCCGGGATCGGACCGATGGAGGTCGAACGTGTCATCGGCGTCGCGAAAGCGTACGTCACGCGAGTCGGAGCCGGGCCGTTCCCTACGGAGGACACCGGGCCGGAAGGCGACCGTCTCGGCGAGGTCGGGCAGGAGTTCGGCGTGACCACCGGCCGCAAGCGGCGGTGCGGGTGGTACGACGCCGTGATCATCCGGTACGCGGCCCGCTTGAACGGCTTGACCGAGCTGTTCCTGACCAAGCTGGACGTGCTGTCGGGCTTCTCCACCGTCAAGGTGTGCACCGAGTACCGGGCCGGCGGTGAGACCTTCGACGAAGTCCCGCCGCACCAGTCTCTCTTCCACCAGGCAGAGCCCGTGTACGAGGAGCTGGAGGGATGGCAGGCACCGCTCGGGGAGGCTCGCGCCTACGGCGACCTGCCCCCGGCGGCACGCAGGTACGTGGAGCGCCTGCAGGACCTCGCGGGTGTGCGCGTGGCCACCGTCTCGGTCGGGCCCGCCCGCGAGCAGAGCCTGCCGATCCCATGAGGATCCTCGTCGTCGGCGGGGGAGGCCGCGAGCACGCCCTGGTGTGGCGGCTGGCCCAGAACCCCACGGTCGATCGCATCCTCGCCGCACCGGGGAATGCCGGGATCGCGCAGGAGGCCACGTGCGTCGCCGTGGCCGCCGACGACGTGCGCGGCATCGCCGCGATCGTGGAGCGCGAGTCCATCGATCTCACGGTGGTGGGACCGGAGGCGCCGCTGGTGGCTGGGCTCGTCGACGAGCTCGCG
This sequence comes from Actinomycetota bacterium, assembly GCA_036390995.1. GTDB lineage: Bacteria > Actinomycetota > UBA4738 > UBA4738 > HRBIN12 > DASQQQ01. Next base: position 35,068 of record DASWAT010000131.1, read on the forward strand.
GCCGCGGGGAACCGGGTCTTCGGTCCCACGAAGGACGCGGCCCGGATCGAGGGATCGAAGGCGTGGGCGAAGGAGCTGTGCGACCGGTACGGCATCCCCGCCGGACGGTCTCGCGCGTTCACCGACGTCGCGCCCGCGGTCGAGTATCTCGACGAGCTCGAGCCGCCGTACGTGGTGAAGGCGGACGGCCTGGCGGCAGGCAAGGGTGTGGTGATCGCCGAGACCAGGGCGAAGGCGATCGCGGCCCTCGAGGCGTGTCTGGTGGACCGGGTCTTCGGCGATGCCGGAACGACGGTCCTCGTCGAGGAGTATCTCGAGGGACCAGAGGTCTCTGCCTTCGCGCTGACCGACGGCCGTACCGTCGTGCCGCTCGCGATGGCCCAGGACTTCAAACGGGTTGGGGACGGCGATGCCGGCCCGAACACGGGCGGCATGGGCGCCTACTCGCCGGTCCCGTTCGTGGACGACGCGACCGCGAGGCGGGTATGGGACGAGGTGCTGGCCCGGGCGGTCCACGCCATGGCATCGGAAGGCGTCACGTATCGCGGGGTGCTCTACGCCGGCCTCATGCTCACGAAGGACGGGCCGAAGCTCCTCGAGTTCAACGCCCGGTTCGGCGACCCCGAGACCGAGGTGATCGTCCCTCGCCTGCGCTCCGACCTCGGCGAGCTGCTGTTGGCTTGCGTGGAGGGCAACCTCCGCGACCATCGAACCGTGTGGGCCCCGTATGCCTGCGTCACGGTGGTTGCGGCCTCGGGCGGTTACCCGGGCGAGTACCGGACCGGCCTGCCCATCTCGGGCCTGGAGGCTGCGGCCGAGGTGGAGGGGGTGGTCGTCTTCCATGCCGGCACGGTCGAGCGACAGGGTAGAGTGGTCACCTCGGGGGGGCGGGTCCTAGCCGTGAGCGCCGTGGGCGACGATCTGGCGGAAGCCCGGACCCGCGCGTACGAGGGATACGAACGCATCTGGTTCGAGGGTATGCACGTCCGAAGGGACATCGCGCAGCGGGTGGCCGAGGAGGGGCGATGAGCGATCGAGGACCGGTCGTCGGGGTGCTCGTGGCATCGCCGGCCGAGCTGCCGGTCATGCAACAAGCCACCGCCATCCTGGAGAAGCTCGAGGTCCCTCATGAGATCCGCGTGATGTCCGTGGCTCGGAGCCCAGATCTGGTGGACGAGTACGCCCGGACGGCTTTCGAGCGCGGGCTGAAGGCGATCATCTGCACCACTGGGATCTCCGGGCACCTCGCGGCGGGGGTGGCCGCCCGGACTGTGCTCCCCGTCATCGGGGTGCCGATCGCGTCGCCGCCCGAGATGACCGGCTCGGAGGCGCTGATCGTGACCGTGCAGCAGCCCATGGGCGTGCCGGTGGCCTCCGTGGGGGTCGACGCCTCCGTGAACGCTGCGGTGCTGGCCGCGCAGATCGTCGGCGTGAACGACCCCGCCATGCAGAAGCGCCTCTGGAAGTTCAAGGACGACCTTTCGGAGGGGCTCCGGCTGTGAGCCACCTCCGGCGGCTGCCACCGGGAGCCGGCGCATGATCCCCCGCTACACCTTGCCCGGGATGGCGGCCGTGTGGTCGGACGAGGCTCGACTCGGCCACTGGCTCGAGATCGAGATCCTCGCCGTCGAGGCGTGGGCACACCTCGGTCGCGTGCCCCAGGCGGACGCCGAGGCGATCCGAGCGCGTGCGGCGTTCACCGTGGAGCGGGTCCTCGAGTTGGAGGCGGTCACGAAGCACGACGTCGCCGCGTTCGTCCGATGCGTCGGCGAGTCGGTGGGCCCCGAAGGCCGGTGGGTGCACTTCGGGATGACCTCGTCCGACGTGCTGGACACGGGGTTCGCTCTCCAGCTGTGCGAGGCGGCGGACCTGCTGTTGATCCGGCTGGAGCGGTTGCTCGCCGCGGTGAAACGCCTCGCCCTGCAGCACCGCGAGACGATGATGATCGGCCGCACGCACGGTGTCCATGCCGAGCCCACGAGCTTCGGGCACAAGGTGGCGCTCTGGGCCTTCGAGCTCGACCGCGATCGCGAGCGGCTCCGGCGGGCCCGCGAGACGGTCTCGGTGGGGAAGATCTCCGGCGTGGTCGGTACGTACGCATCGGTGGATCCCCGGGTGGAGGAGGAGGTGTGTGCACGTCTCGGCCTGCGGCCCGCCGAGGCGTCGAGCCAGATCGTGCCGCGGGATCGGCATGCCGAGTACCTCGCGGCCCTGGCGCTGCTGGCGACGTCGCTCGACCTCGTCGCCACCGAGATCCGCCACCTGGCTCGCACCGAGGTGCGCGAGGTCCAGGAGCCGTTCACCGAGGGACAGAAGGGTTCCAGCGCGATGCCCCACAAGCGGAACCCCGTGCGGTGCGAGCGGATCACGGGCCTTGCCCGGGTGGTCCGCGGCCACCTCCAGGCCGCGATGGAGAACGTGGTGCTCTGGCACGAGCGCGATATCTCGCACTCCTCGGCGGAACGGGTGATCTTCCCCGACTCGACCATGGTCGTGGACTTCATGCTGGCCGAGCTCACGGACGTGCTGCAGGATCTCCGCGTGTACCCGGACCGGATGCGCACGAACCTCGAAGCCGGGGGCGGGCTGGCGTTCTCGCAAGGCGTGCTGCTTGCGCTCGTGGAAGCCGGTCTGTCCCGCGACGCGGCGTACGCCGCCGTGCAACGGGCCGCCGGGGCCGCGTGGGACCTGGGCGAGGACTTCCGCGCTCGGTTGGCGGAAGACCCAGAGGTGGCCGGGGCGCTCACCCGGGACGACCTTGCTGCGTTGTTCGACGCGTCGCGATACCTGAGGAACCTCGACGGCGTGTTCGATCGTCTGGCGAAGCTTCCCGTGAGGGAGGAGGGGTGAGGTCGGCGTCATGAGCCAGGGTGGGAGACTGAAGGCGCAGGGCAAGGTCCGGGACATCTACGACGCGGGGGAGGCCCGGCTGCTGCTGGTCGCCACCGACCGCATCTCGGCGTTCGACGTGATCCTGCCGGACGCGATCCCCGACAAGGGGCGGGTATTGACCGGTCTTTCGGTGTTCTGGTTCGAGAAGTCGAAGGACCTCGTTCCGAACCACCTCCTCAGCGTGGACCGGCGGGACTTCCCCGAGCCGTTCCGGAGCGAACCGTCGCTCTCTGGCCGCTCGATGCTCGTGAAGAAGGCCGAGGTCGTGCCGGTGGAGTGCGTCGCCCGCGGGTACCTCACCGGTTCGGGCCTCAAGCAGTATCGGGCCGAGGGCCACGTATGCGGGGTGCCCCTGCCGTACGGCCTCGACGAGGCCTCGAAGCTTCCGGAGCCCATCTTCACACCGACGACGAAGGCCGCCGAGGGCCACGACCTCCCGCTCACGTTCGAGGAGACGGTGGACCTGATCGGCAAGGGCCTGGCGGAGCGCCTCCGCGAGCTCACGATCGGGCTGTACGAGCGCGGCGCCGAGGTGGCGGCCGAGCGCGGCATCATCGTGGCGGACACGAAGTTCGAGTTCGGCTTCGCGGACGGCGAGTTGATGCTCGTCGACGAGGTGCTCACACCCGACTCCTCTCGGTTCTGGCCGGCCGACGGATACGCACCGGGAACGATGCAGCCGAGCTTCGACAAGCAGTTCGTCCGAGACTGGCTGGATGCGAGCGGCTGGGACCACGAGCCGCCGCCGCCGGACCTGCCGGCCGAGGTCATCGGCAGGACCGCGCTGAAGTACCAGGAGGCCTACGAACGGATCACCGGGGAGCGATGGGATCACTACCGGCATCGCATGGGGATCATGTCCGACCACGACTGGGAGCGGTGCGCGGTGGACCTGGAGCGTCTGCGAGGCGAGCACGCGTGAAGTTCCACTGCTCCGTGGACGTGAGGCTGAAGCCCGGGCTCCTCGATCCCCAGGGGAAGGCGATCGAGGGAGCCCTGCCCGCCATGGGCTGGACGAACGTTTCGGACGTGCGCGTCGGAAAGCACGTCGAGTTCTACGTCGAAGCGCGAGATCAGACGACGGCCGTCGCCCAGGTCCACGAGATGGCCGAACGGCTCCTATCGAATCCCGTGATCGAGACCTTCGCCATCCGCGGGGTGGAGGCGTTCGCGGGCCTGACGTTCGAGGACCGGCCGTGACCCGGAGGCCTCGGATCGGCGTGATCACGTTCCCCGGATCGCTCGACGACCGCGACGCGCTCCGGTCGGTGCGCTTCATGGGCGGGGAGGGCGTGCCCCTCTGGCACGCCGAGCACGACCTGAGGGAGATCGACGCCGTGATCCTCCCCGGGGGCTTCTCGTACGGCGACTACCTGCGAACCGGCGCGATCGCCCGGTTCGCCGCGGTCATGGACGAGGTGCGCACGTTCGCTGCGCGTGGCGGGCCGGTGCTCGGGATCTGCAACGGCTTCCAGATCCTGTGCGAGGCTGGCCTCCTGCCGGGCGCCCTCATCCGGAACCGCCAGCTCCGGTTCGTCTGCCGATGGGTGGACGTACGCGTGGAGAGCTCTCGGTCCGTGCTCACCGAAGGCCTCGCTTCCGGCGAGGTCCTGCGCGTCCCGGTGAAGCACGGGGAAGGTCAGTTCGTCGCCGGGGCCGGCGACCTCCGGCGGATCGAGGACGAGGGTCTGGTGGTGCTGCGCTACTGCGGGCGGGACGGCGCCGTCGACGACGCGCACAACGTGAACGGCAGCCTCGACGCCATCGCCGGCGTCCGGAGCGAGGGGGGCAATGTCGTCGGCCTCATGCCGCACCCGGAGCACGCGGTCGATCCCGATCTGGGCCCCACGGGCGGCCAGCCGATGTTCGCGTCGCTGCTCGCTTCGGCGCTGGCCCGCGTGTAGGACGGCAAGCGTGGATCAGCCGCTGCACCTGGCTCTCGGGCTCACCGACGACGAGCTCGACCGCATCCGGCAGACGCTCGGTCGGGACCCGAACCCGAACGAGCTGGCGATGTACGCGGCGATGTGGTCGGAGCACTGTTCGTACAAGTCGAGCAAGGTCCACCTGCGCCGCCTGCCCACGGAGGGTCCCCAGGTCCTCGTGGGGCCGGGCCAGGACGCGGGCGCCGTCGACATCGGCGACGGCTTGGCCGTCGTGTTCAAGATGGAGTCGCACTCGCATCCCAGCGCGGTCGAGCCGTACCAGGGCGCCGCCACCGGGGTCGGCGGAATCGTCCGCGACATCGTCGCGATGGGGGCTCGGCCCATCGCGCTGCTCGACCCGCTCCGGTTCGGCCCGCTCACCGACGAGCGGAACCGATTCCTATTCTCCGGCGTGGTGGCCGGCATCGGCGGCTACGGCAACTGCATCGGCGTGCCCACGGTCGGCGGCGAGGTGCATTTCGCGGAACCGCACGGCGCGAACCCCACCGTGAACGTGATGTGCGTGGGCATCGCGCAGGCCGACCGCCTGGTGACCTCGGCCCGAGAGGTCCACGAGGGCTCCCTGCTGCTCCTATTCGGCGCCGCCACCGGACGCGACGGGATCGGCGGGGTCTCGGTGCTGGCCTCCCGGACACTGGAGGAGGGCTCCGAGGAGAGCCGGCCGAGCGTGCAGATCGGTGACCCGTTCGCCGAGAAGCTCCTCATCGAGGCGTCACTGGAGCTCGTCGAGCGCGACGTGCTCGAGGGGCTCCAGGATCTCGGAGGCGCCGGTCTCACCTGCGCGGTGAGCGAGTCCGCGGCTCGAGCCCGGATGGGCGCCGACCTGGACCTCGACGCGGTGCCGCTTCGGGAGCCGAGCCTCCAGGCCTTCGAGATCCTGACGAGCGAGTCGCAGGAGCGGATGCTCGCGATCGTGCGTCCCGACCGGCTCGAGGAGGCGCGCGAGGTCTGCGCGAGGTGGGGGCTGTCCTCGGCCGTGGTCGGGTCGCTTCGGGCCGGCGGTGGGCTCACGGTGAGGCTCGGTGGCAACGTGGTGGCCGAGATCCCCGCCCGGTCGCTCGCCGACGAGGGGCCCGAGTACTATCGGCCGATGGAGCCGCCCCTCGGGGTCGACGAGGTCTTGGATGACGACCCCACGTTCGCGACCGTCGAGGTCGCACCGGAGGCAGCGCTCCGCTCGGTGCTGACCTCGCCCAACATCGCATCGAAGCGCTGGGTCTGGGAGCAGTACGACTCGCTCGTCCAGGGTGGGACCGTGCTGGGTCCCGGCGCCGACGCCGCCGTGATCCGGATCGAAGGGACGTTGAAGGCGCTTGTACTCTCTTCGGACGGGAAAGGCCGGTACGGTGCGCTCGACCCGTACCTCGGCGCTGCACACGCCGTGGCCGAGGCCGCGCGCAACGTCTCGACGCTCGGGGCGAAGCCGCTCGCGATCACCAACTGCCTGAACTTCGGCAACCCGGAGCGTCCCGAGGTCATGTGGCAGTTCGCCGAGTCGATCCAGGGGATGGCGGACGCCTGCAGGGCCCTGGAGACGCCGGTTACCGGTGGCAACGTGAGCTTCTACAACGAGTCCGGCGACTCGGCGATCTGGCCGACTCCGGTGATCGGGATGCTCGGCCTGATCGAGGACTATCGCCTGCTGGTGCGTCCGGGGTTCTCGGGGTCGGGGCTCCCGATCTACCTGCTGGGGGAGACGTTCCCCGAGCTCGGCGGCTCCGAGTTCGCCGAGGTGGTCCTGGGAACCCTGGCCGGGCGCCCGCCGGCCCTCGACCTGGACCGGGAGGCTCTCCTTCAGCGGCTCCTGGTCGACGCGGCTGCGGCGGACCTGTTGGACTCGGCACACGATTGCTCGGACGGCGGGCTGGCCGTGACCCTGGTCGAGTCGGCGATCGCGGGGGACACGGGCTTCGCGGCGAATCTCCCCGGTGACGTCCCTTGGTACGTCACCCTGTTCTCGGAGTCGGCGTCCAGGGCGGTCGTCTCGGTGGCGCCGGAGCGGGCCGACGGGCTCGAGGAGCTGGCCGTCGCCCGCGGTGTGCCCTTCTCCCGGCTCGGGGAGACCGGCGGGCCCCGGATGGTCTTCGACGGGCTCCTCGACCTCGCCGTGGAGGACGTCCGCGGTCTCTACGAGGACGCCATCCCCAGGCTCCTCGCAGGCTGATCCGGCAGCCCGACTTCGCGCAGGCCGGGTGCTACCATCGGCCGGCGGTGGGAGCGGAGAGTCCGAACGAGGAATGCGGCCTGTTCGGCGTGTGGGCGCCGGGCGAGGAGGTCGCCAGGCTCATCTACTTCGGGCTCTTCGCCCAGCAGCACCGGGGCCAGGAGTCGGCCGGGATGGCCGTCTCGGACGGCGAACATCTCCTCGTCTACAAGGAGCTCGGTCTGGTCTCTCAGGTCTTCAACGAGGCCACGCTGGTGACCCTGCAGGGGGACCTCGGGATCGGGCACACGCGGTACTCCACCACCGGTTCGACGACCTGGGAGAACGCCCAGCCCGCGTTCAAGACCGACGGTGAGCGGTCCCTGGCTCTCGGGCACAACGGGAACCTCGTGAACACGGCGGATCTGGCCGAGCGGGTTGGCCGGGCTCCAGGCCGGGCCACCACGGACTCCGACCTCGTGGCAACGCTGCTCTCTCGCCGGCATCGCGAGGGCCTCTGGGACGCGGCCATGGAGGTTCTCCCCACGCTCGAAGGGGCGTTCTGCTTCGTGATGATGGACGAACGTAGTGTCTACGCGGCCCGCGATCCTCACGGCCTCCGCCCCCTCTCGCTGGGGCGGCTCCCGAACGGGTTCTGCGTGGCCTCCGAGACCTGCGCTCTGGACATCGTCGGGGCAACGTATCTGCGCGACGTCGAGCCGGGCGAGCTGCTCCGGATCGACGACCGCGGCCTGCACTCGGTCCCATTCGCCGAGAGCCCGACGCGTTCGCTCTGCATCTTCGAGTTCGTCTACCTGGCCCGGGCCGATTCGCGGATCGGCGGACGGACGGTGTACGAGGTTCGTCGGGAGCTCGGACGGCGGCTGGCTCAGGAGGCTCCGGCCGATGCAGACCTGGTGATCCCGGTCCCGGACACGGGGCACTCCGCCGCACAGGGCTACGGCGAGATCTCCGGGATCCCCTACGGCGAGGGCCTGATGAAGAACCGCTACGTGGGACGGACGTTCATCCAGCCCTCGCAGTCGCTGCGGGAACGAGGCGTGAAGCTCAAGTTGAACCCGATCCCCGATGCGATCCGGGGCAAGCGCCTGGTCGTGATCGACGACTCGATCGTGCGGGGGACGACCACGCGCCAGCTGGTCCAGGCGCTCCGCGAGGCGGGCGCCGCCGAGGTCCACACACGCATCACGTGCCCGCCGATCAAGTGGCCTTGCTTCTACGGGATCGACATGTCGACGCGCCAGGAGCTCGTGGCCGCCGACCTCGCGGTGGAGGAGATCCGACAGTACGTGGGAGCCGACTCGCTCGGCTACCTGTCCCTCGAGGGGATGGTCGCCGCCACCGGCTCGCCGAAGGCGTCCTTCTGCCGGGCGTGCTTCGACGGCGAATACCCCATCCCGATCCCCGAGGACGCCGGGAAGTTCCTCCTGGAGCACCCGGCGAAGTCGTGAAGGGCCCGTGACCGGCCTGTGAGCCACGCGTATCGGCGGGCGGGCGTCGACCTCGAGGCCGCGGCCAAGGCCGTGGAGCTGATCGGAGGGCTCGCGGCGGGCGCCGGGCGTCCGGAGGTGGCCGAGGGGGTCGGCGGGTTCGCCGGCCTGTTCCAGATCGGCGAGGGCAGGTACCTCGCGGCGGCCACCGACGGCGTGGGCACGAAGATCGAAGTGGCGCGGATGGCCGGCCGCCTGGACACGGTCGGGATCGACCTCGTGGCGATGTGCGCCGACGACGTCGTGTGCACCGGCGCAGAGCCGCTGTTCTTCCTCGACTACCTCGCGGTCGGGGCGGTGGTCCCGGAGGAGGTCGCCGCGATCGTCGAGGGCGTGGCGGAGGGGTGCCGCCGCGCCGGATGCGCGCTCCTCGGCGGCGAGACCGCCGAGCACCCGGGCGTGATGGAACCGGGGGAGTTCGACCTCGCGGGATTCTGCGTTGGGCTGGTGGAGAAGGGGGCGCTGCTCGGGCCGGATCGGGTCCGAGAGGGCGATGTCCTCGTCGGACTGCCGTCCAGCGGTCTGCACGCGAACGGGTTCAGCCTGGTTCGAGCGGCGCTCCTGGCCGAAGGCCCTCAGGTCCTCCGTGCCATGCCCGAGGGGTTCGACCGGACGCTGGCGGACCTGCTCCTCGAGCCCACCGCGATCTACGCGCCGCTGATCCGGGCACTCTCCCTGGAGGGGAGGGTGCACGCCGCCGCCCACGTCACGGGGGGAGGCCTTCCCGAGAACGTGCCGAGGATCCTCCCGGAGGGCCTAGGCGCCGAGCTCGACGTCGCGGCATGGTCCATCCCACCCGTCTTCGGCCTCGTGCAGCGAGCGTCGGGCGCCACGGGTGAGGACATGTTCGCCACCTTCAACATGGGCATCGGGATGGTGCTCGTCGTGCCCGAGGCCGCGGCGGACGCCGTCCTCGGGGCCGCCCCCGGCGCCCGCATGATCGGCAGCGTCGTCGCGGGATCGTCGCTGGTGCTGATGGGGCAACTGCCGTGGGCTGACTAGGCGGGCGCCATCCGTTCTCGGCCTACCCGATCCCGGGTACTAGGACCTCCGGTCCCGAAGAACCACCCCGCCTACCGATTCCGGCGGCCTCCAGCACGGCCGTACCCTCGCCGATGTCCTATAGGGACATGAGCGCCTTGGCCAGGCAGACGGAACCCCTCGCCGTTCCGCAGGAGGAGCGCACCAGCGTCCTCGTGGTCGACGACGAGCCCCAGGTCGTGTGGATGCTCCAGTTCAGCCTGGAGGCCGAGGGGTACCGGACGTTCTCGGCTCGCGACGGACGGATGGCGCTCGACGAGGTCCGCCAGCACCGACCCAAGCTGATGCTCCTGGACATCATGATGCCGACCATGGACGGGTGGAGCGTCCTGGAGCAGATCCGGCAGGAGTTCCCCGAAGACGATCGCCCCCGTGTCGTGGTGGTCTCGGCGCGCTCGAGCCTCCGGGACCGGGCCAAGGCGACCGAGCTGGGGGCCGACGCCTTCGTCCCGAAGCCCTTCAACGTGGACGACCTGCTCGGCGTGCTCCACGAGCTCGACCGCGCGTCGTAACGTCCCGGGGTCACCGCCCCAGGCCTGGACGGGACTAGTGTGGGATGCGCTGGTGGTCCTTCGTCACCACGGTCGTGCCGACGGCCTTGCAGGTGAGGATCGGGTCGCCCAGGAACTCCGCCGCCGACTCGGAGACGTCCGGGCGCGCGCCGCCGACCTTCCAGACCTCGAACTGGCACGTGCGCGACGTGCTCCCGACCCGGACGATCCTTCCCTTCGCCTCGATCCAGTCCCCGGCATACAGCGGCGCGAGGAACTCGACCGACTCGTAGGCGCGGAACAGGCCCTCGTCGCCGTCGTGGCGCATCGCGAGCTCGGTGATGAGGTCGCCGATGATCTCGAGCTGCTTCGCGCCGGCCACCAGATCGCCGCCGTAGTGCGCGTCCTCCGAGCCCAGCCGGCGACGGATGAACGCGGTCGGAAGTCCCTCGGCCATCGAGCCCCCCTTGTCGCAGTGCGTTACGCGGGAACGACCTTCCCGAAACGCACGCCGCGCTTCGGGACGCGAGCCAGACCGCCGTCCCGCTTGCGTACGAGGTACGTCTCGGCCGGGAAGTCGTAGGCCTCCAGCGTGCCGACGACCTCGCCCACGTAGCCGTTCGGCAGCTCGAACTGGAACGAGACGCGCTTGCCGGCGTCGTCCGGGGTAACGGCGTTCTGACCTGCCATGTCGGGCACCAGGGTATCGAAGCTAGCGCTCGACGCGGGCGATGGCGCCCGAGGGAGGCTCGGGGAACACGTCCGCGTGCACCGCCCAGGCAAGGATCTCGAGGCCATCCACGATCCGGGGGCCCGGCCGGGAGAAGTACGAGGTTGCGTCCACCGCGAAGACGCTTCCCTCTCGGGCCGCCGGTGTCTCGGCGAACTCGGCGTTCGCCATGAGCTCGGCGGCCTCCTCCTCGGCCTCCTCGAGGTAGTAGCCGCACGGCATGAACGCGACCACTTCGGGGTTGGCGTCGCGGATCTCACGCCACGTCACCTCACGGGACGGCCGCTCCTTGTCGCTGAGGAGGTTCACGCCGCCGACGATCTCGACCATGTCGGGGATCCAGTGGCCGGCCGCGAACGGCGGCTCCAGCCATTCGAGGCAGAACACCCGGATCGACGGCAGGCGCATGGCCTTGCTCCGCACCGTCTCGACGCGCCCCTGCAGCGAGGCCACCAGCTCGTTCGCCCGTGCCTCGGCGCCGAGCATCTGTCCCACGGCCTGGACGCTCTCGAGGATCTGACCGAGCGAGTGCGGATCGAGCGAGACCACCTGCGCGTCGGTGGCGCCGATCTGCTCGAGAGCCTGCCGCACCTGACCGCTGGGGACCGCGCACACCCGGCACAGGTCCTGGGTCAGGATCACGTCGGGCTGGATCCGCTGGATCAGCGCGGTGTCCAGGTGGTACAGGGGCTGCCGCGCGTCCATGCGCTCGCGAACCGCCTCGTCGATCTCGCGGGAAGCGAGCGGGCGTCCGGGGGGAAGCGCGCTCCGCGAGACCACCGGCTTCTGTTGTGCCTCGGGAGGGAAGTCGCACTCGTCGGTCACCGCCTCGAGCTGGTCCCCGAGGCCGAGCGCGTACACGATCTCGGTGGCCGAGGGCAGGAGCGAGAGGATCTTCATCGCGGCAGGCTCTCCAGTCGGTCGCGGTGTTCGAGCAGATCGACGAGGTCGCCGAACGCGCGTCCTGCGGTTGCACCGTCCAGCAGCCGGTGGTCGAACGTGAGAGACAGCGTACAGGCAGGCCGCGCCTCGACGCGCCCGTCGACCACGAGCGCTCGGGGCCGGATCGCGCCGAGAGCCAGGATCGCTCCCTGCCCCGGCGTGATGATCGGCGTGCCGGACTCCGAGCCATAGCTGCCGGTGTTCGTCACGGTGATCGTGCCGCCCGCCATCTCGTCCGGGCGGATCACACCGTCCCGCGCGGCGGTCGCCAGCCGGCGGATCTCCTCGGCGACCTCGCCGATCGTCCGGCTCCCGGCGTCTCGCACGACCGGCACCAGCAACCCTCGGTCGGTGTCGGTGGCCACGCCGACGTGGCAGCGACGGTGCAGGTGGATCTCGCCGTCCACCTCGACGAAGGAGGCGTTCAGGAACGTGTGCTCCCGGCACACCTCTGCCAGGGCTCGGATCACGACCGGTAGCGGACTCACGTCGATCTCGAGCCGGAACGCCTCCACCGCCGAACAGTCGAGGGTCCGGAACGTCGTCACGTGCGGCACCTCCCGCACCACCCGCGTCAGGTTCTCCGCGATCGCCCTCCGCACCGCCGAGATCGGCACCACCTCGAAGTCGTCGCGGCCGGCGGACACCGCCCTGGTTCCCGACGCGGCCTCTTCGACGTCCTCCCGAGTGATCCGCCCTCGGGGTCCGGTTCCGGTAACCGACGAGAGTTCCACCCCGAGATCCTTCGCGAGCTTCCGTACGGCGGGGGTCGCAAGGGCCGGGACGCCGGCCCCGCCCGCCCCCGCCGAAGCCATGGGGTCTCCCGCAGGATCATCCGCCACCTCGAAGCTCACCAGCGGTTCCCCGACCCTCACGGTTGCCCGCGCCTCGGCGTGGAGTCTCGCCACCCGCCCGGCGAACGGCGAGGGGATCTCCACCGTGGCCTTGGCCGTCTCGATCTCGACGAGCGGCTGGTTCAGGGTGACCTCCTCGCCCTCGCGGACCAGCCAAGCACCGATCTCGGCCTCCTCCAGCCCCTCGCCCAGGTCCGGCAGCGCGAAGACCCGCCCGGCCATCAGTACGCCACCGTCCTGCGCACCGCGGCGCAGATCGCGTCGACGCTCGGCAGGTACCGTTGCTCCAGCGAGGCCGGCGGGTAGGGAACGTCTGGTGCGGTCACCCGGGCGACCGGGGCCTCCAGGGAGTCGAACGCCTCCTCCATGATGCGTGCCGCGATCTCTGCGCCCATCCCGAGCGTCCGGGGCGCCTCGTGCACCACCACCGCGCGGCCGGTCCGGCGGGCAGCCTCGCCGAGGGCGTCCACGTCCAGTGGCACCAAAGATCGGAGATCGAGGACCTCGCACTCTACCCCCTCACCGGACAGGACCTCGGCGGCCTCGAGACAACGGCCCACCATGGCGCCGTACGAGACCAGCGTGCAGCCCTCGCCGTTTCGGAGCGCCCGGGCCGAGCCGATCCCGGGGCCCTCGGCCGTGAGCTCGCCCTCCTCCTTCGTCCAGTAGCGGCTCTTCGGCTCGAGGAAGACCACCGGATCCGGATCGTCGATCGAGAGCGAGAGCAGTCGGTACGCGTCGAGCGGGCTCGACGGCACGACGACCTTCAGGCCGGCCGTGTGCACGTAGTAGGTCTCCGGGCTCTCGCCGTGGTGCTCCTTGCCCCGGATCCCCCCGAACGACGGGATCCGGATGACGACGGGCATGGGAGCCCGACCGCGCGTGCGGGTGCGGTACTTCGCGATATGGCTGATCACCTGGTCGAGCGCCGGGTAGGAGAACCCGTCGAACTGCAGCTCGGCGACCGGTCGCCAGCCCGCCAGGGCCAGGCCCACGCACATCCCGGCGATCCCGGCTTCGGCGACGGGCGTGTTGAACACGCGATCCCTCCCGAACTCCCGCTGCAGACCCTCGGTGACCCGGAACACCCCGCCGAGCTCGCCGACGTCCTCGCCGAAGACAAGGGTGCGAGGATCGGCCGCGAGCGCGTCGCGCAGGGCTTGGTTCAGGGCGCCGACCATCGTGTGCTCAGCCACCGGAACGCCCCTCCCGTTCGCGCAGGAGCGTGGAGGGCGGCCGTTCGAAGGCGAACGCGAAGAGGTCGTCCTCGGGCGGCGGGAGCATGGCGATCACATGCGCACGGACCTCGGCCACCCACGTCTCGGCCTCGGCCTCGCACCCGGTCGCGAAGTCCTCGCTCGCGATGCCAGCGCCCACCAGGAACCGCCGGAACCGCTCGATCGGATCGCGCCCCCGCCAGGCCTCGACCTCGTCGCCCGTTCGGTACCGGGTGGGATCGTCCGCCGTTGAGTGCGGGCCGATCCGGTACGTGATGGCTTCGATCAGGGTGGGGCCGCCACCGCTCCGGGCTCGATCGGCCGCCTCCCTCGTGGCCCGATATACGGCGAGGACATCGTTGCCGTCCACACGGACGCCGGGGAAGCCGTACCCCTCGGCGCGCCTCACGATCGGAGCGGCGACCTGTTCCTCGAGCGGCACCGAGATGGCCCAGCCGTTGTTCTGGCAGAACAGGACCACCGGAGCCTCGAAGACCGCGGCCAGGTTCGCGCCCTCGTGGAAGTCGCCCTCCGAGGTCGAACCATCGCCGAAGTACGCCAACGCGCAGGCGGCGTGGCCATCGAGCTTCGCTCCGAACCCCCACCCGACCGCATGCACGATCTGCGTGGCAACCGGCACGCAGAGCGGCGCGAACCGGCTCGACACAGGGTCGTACGCACCGCCATGCCAGGTACCCCGGTGGTACTGGAGGTACTCGATCACGTCGACGCCGCGGGTCACGGCGGCTGCGAGCTCGCGGAACGAGGGGAACACGAAGTCGTCGGGGCCCAGGGCGAACGCGCTGCCCACCTGGGCCGCTTCCTGGCCCTCGAACGGCGGGTAGACCGTGAGCTCACCCTGGCGCTGGAGCGCCATGCACTCGCGGTCCAGGCGCCGGGCTCGCACCATCAGCCGGAGCAGCTCGCGAAGCTCCTCGGTGGACAGCTCGACGTCGACATCATCCACGGGGCTGCCGTCGGGTGCGATCAGCTGCAGGAACGGCTCCTCGTGCATGTGCTGGCGCGTGGTCATCCCTGGGGACCCCTTCGATGGACGGCGGATCGGCGTGAGCATATACACTGCTTCCCTACCGTGGTCCCGAGCGCCGAGCTCCGCGTCTACCAGCCCCTGGAGGCGTTCTCACCCGAGGAGCAGTCCCGGTGGGAGCGCTACATCGTCGAGGGGTGGCACCTGCGTCCCCGTCACGCCCGGTACCGGCAGCGGGTCACCCCCAAGGGACTGGGGGTCCTGGCCGAGGGCGGCGAGGGCGCCGACGTCCGGCTGGCGGGCGGCTCGTACTACGTGTGCCCGTGGCGGACCCGGCTTCGGGTCCTCGCCGGGCTCCTCGCGTTCCGGGAGGCCGCGCCGTTCGAGGGCAGCCAGGGCTTCGTCACCCGCGACGACGCTCGCAAGGCCACTCGGGAGCTCACTCGGTTGCGCAAACGCGACCCTTCGGCGATCTCGCACATCATGCAGAGCCCGTGGCACGTGCCGGTCCGATGGTTCGTCCTGTTCGCGGACGACGAGCGACACCTCGTGGAGGAGCGTGGCAGGCACCGGCTGAAGTACGTGACCACGGCGCGTCGGGCCATCCGGAGGGCGGAGAAGACCATCCCGGTCCTTCGCCGAACCGACCTGAGCTCGGTGGCGGACGTGATCGTCGAGCTGCACGAGTGGCTGTCGTCGTTCGATCCGCGCTCGATCGTGGAGCTCGACTACGGGCGGCTGAGCGACTTCCTGACCTGGGACGATCTGGACAACGATCACTCTGCCCGGGACCTCCAGGACGCGGTGAACGCCCTGTCGTCCGAGGAGTTCCCGCGCTCGGCCGAGCTCTACCAGGCGGTGATCGGCCACTGGGCCGAGGTCCGAGGCCACGAGAGCCTGAACTAGCGGCGCGGATCCGAGCGGAAGAAAGCGCAGCTGATCGAGGCGTGGCCAGGGGCAGAATCGAACTGCCGACACCGCGGTTTTCAGCCGCGTGCTCTGCCTACTGAGCTACCTGGCCCCGGGGAGCACCCGCACTCGGCCGGCGCCGGCCCCTTCGCGCGCCCGACGGGCTTCGATCCCGCGATCTCCGCCTTGACAGGGCGGTGAGGACGGCCAGACTCCTCTACGGGCGCGTGTCGATATTCGGTTGTCGGTGCCCCCAACGGGATTCGAACCCGTGTCGCCGCCTTGAAAGGGCGAAATCCTAGGCCGCTAGACGATGGGGGCCCGAGCGCCCGGGACGCCGGTCCCGCCCCTGGGGACAGCGCGCAAGAGTATAGCCTCACGGGACCGGGCCTCGAGGTCCTGGGGGGCCATCCCCGCATCCCCCGGGCGCGTCATCGGTTCCCGTCGCGGGGGCCATCACCAGGCGCTTCTTGTTCGAGGAGCCTTCAGAGGGCCTCCCTGGGGCGCCGATGGAGCCTGTGAGATGCGAGGGCTGCTGGAGTTCCTGGGGATCGTGGAGCCGCAAGGCGAACGGCGGGAGCCGGTGGCGCTGCCCGCATGGGGCCGGTGGCTCGCTCCTATCGTCACCGGGGCGCTCACCCTGGCCTCGCTCCTCGTCTACGCCGTGGTTCGGCTGCTCATCGGCTGATCTCTTCACCCAGCCGCAGACGGTCCCCTTCGCGGACGTCGGTGTGAACGGCGCACTCCAGCACATGGCGAACCCCGGGGCGCGGGAGCACCAGTCGCCGCGGAGGGACTCGAAGGACCCGGATGACCCTGTGGTCCGCACCGAGCAGGACCACGGCGATCGCGAACCGCATCCCGAACGTGTGCACCGAGCGCGCGCGTTCGATGAAGAGCGCACTTCGGCGTTCGGGTTCGGACGCTCCGATGAGGCCACGCATCCGCTCCCTACGGGTCTCGGGCAGGCTCAGCCGCCACTTCGCGCCGCGGGGATCGACCGCCGTGATGGTCCGCACGGGTCGACGCTAGCCGGGACCTGCGACAGGCCGGTCGGGATCGCAGGCGCCGGACAACCCGGAGAAGCCGAGGACGTTCTGAACCAAGAGGGGAGTGTGGCCGCACTCCGAGCGCCGCGCGTACACTTCGCCCTTCCCATGGAGGTGATCTCGGCGACACGAGGAGCCACCCGCGCCGTCGTCGGCCTGGCCGCGGCGATGATCGTGGCGGCGACGTGGGTCTTCGCCACCCCGGCCGATGCTGCGTCCGGCGGGGGATACGCCGGATCGACGATGCACGCCGCAAGCTCGGCGCCCCTCGTCGCCGCTGCGGTGCCTCCGGGGGCGGTGCCTGGGATCGACGTGTCCCACCACCAAGACGTGATCGACTGGGCGCAGGTCGCCGCCTCGGGCCAGCGGTTCGTGATCGCGAAGGCGACCGAGGGCCTTGGATACGTCGATCCGATGTACTCGACGAACCGCGCCGGGGCGACGGCGGCCGGGCTCGTGTTCGGGGCCTACCACTTCGCCCGGCCCGACCTGCACCCCAACAACCCCTTGGGGGAGGCGGATCACTTCGTGGACACGGCCCAGCTCGGCCCGGGGAACATCATCCCCGTGCTCGACCTGGAACGCTCCGGGGACCTCACCCAAGCCGATCTCACCCAGTGGATCCTCGCGTGGCTCGGCGAGGTCACGGCCCGGACCGGCGTGCGACCGATGGTCTACACGAGCCCGAACGGGTGGGCGAACCGGACGGGCGACACGACGGCTGTTGCCGATGCCGGGTACACGGTGCTCTGGGTGGCCCACTGGTCAGTCACGGAGCCGACGGTGCCGGCGAACGACTGGCAGGGCAACGGCTGGACCTTCTGGCAGTACACCGACTGCGGTTCGGTGCCCGGGATCCAGGGCTGCGTGGACCTCGACTGGTACGAGAGCTCGGACTTCACGCCTGTCACGATCCCCTCGCCGGACACGGTCGCGCCGGTGGCCACGCTGGCGACCCCGACCGAGGTGGTGGGTCCGGTCACGGTCTCGTTCAGCGAGATCGTCCACGCCGTGACCACGGCGAACGTGACGTTGACAGCACAGGGCACCGTGGTGCCGTCGACGATCGCCTGTTGGTCGAAGAAGGGCGCGCAAGTCGACTGCGTCACCGGCAACGTGATCACGGCGATCCTCACGCCGAGCGAGCCGCTGATCCCGGGCCAGTCGTACACGGCGGCTATGAACCCTGTGAGTGTCGTGCCGCAGATCGTCGACCGAGCCGGGAACCCCGCGACGCCGGTCGAGCAGGTGTTCGCCCCTCCCACCGAGGTCGAGCAGGGCAGCCCGGCCGTCACCTATGCGTGGCGCCCGGTCTCGGCGCCCAGGGCGTACGGCCGCTCCTACGTGGTCGAGCGCTCGGCGGGTGCCACGGCGTCGTTCACGTTCACCGGGAACTCCGTGAGCTGGTACACGGTGATGGGACCGACGCAAGGCAAGGCCTCGGTGTCGATCGATGGGCGCCCGCAGGGCACCTTCGACCAGTACGATCCCGTCTGGCGCGTCCGGGTGAGCCGCACGTTCACTCGGCTCGGACCGGGCGAGCACACGATCACGATCCGGGTCCTCGGGGTGAAGGGCTCGCCCGCCGGGACGGACACGCAGGTCGTGGTCGACGCGTTCGGGGTCGGCTCCAAGGTCGTGTGGAACCCACCGCTCGTGCAGGCCTGGGGGAGGCTGAAGATGAAGGCGGCCTCGGGGGGCAGCGTTGCGGTGGGGGACCTCGCTCGATCGGCGGCCGCGTTCACGTTCTGGGGCACGGGTGTGGAGTGGCGAACCGTTCGCGGCCCCGATCAGGGTCGGGCGAGCCTCTTCGTCGACGGGGCGCTCGTGAAGACCGTGGACAACTTCGCGGCCACGAAGTCGTTCCAGGTGCGCTCGATCACCGGGATGGCTCTGGGCGAGCACGAGCTGCGGATCGTGGTGCTCGGCACTGCACGACCGAAGTCCGTGGGGACGAAGATCGCGGCCGACTCCTTCACGGTCCTTCCCTGAGCCGGCGGGTGCGTCACACCGGCGGCTCCACGGGCTAGGGTGGGCGGGTGGATCCGGAGATCCTCGACCACTATGGGAAGGGCGTCGAGCGGGACCGGCTCCTTGGGGGCGGGTCGCGGATCGAGTTCGCGCGCACGAAGGAGCTACTGGAGCGATACCTGCCCCCGCCACCTGCGAGCGTCCTCGACGTGGGCGGCGGGCCAGGGCGGTACGCGGCCTGGCTCGGCGAGCTCGGGTACGTGGCCCACATGGTCGATCCGGTTCCCCTGCACGTCGAGCAGGCCACGGCGCTGGCAGAACGGACCGGGATCCGTTTCACGACTTCTGTGGGGGATGCCAGGCATCTCGAGGGTCCTGATGCTTCCCGCGACGTGGTCCTCATGCTCGGGCCGCTGTACCACCTCGTGGAGCGTGGGGATCGCATGCGTGCTCTGTCCGAGGCGCTTCGCGTCGTGCGGCCGGGTGGGCTCGTCGCCGTCGCCGCGATCTCCAGGTTCGCATCGCTGCTCGACGGGCTTCGGAACGGGTATCTCGGAGACCCGCGATTCGACGCGATCGTCGAACGCGACCTCCGCGATGGCTTCCATCGCAACCCGACCGCCGAGCTCGACTTCTTCACGAACGCGTACTTCCATCATCCCGGCGAGCTGGCCGAGGAAGTCACGGATGCGGGCCTCAGGCTCGAAGGAGTCTTCGGCATCGAAGGTCCCGGCTGGCTCCTGTGGGAGCTGTGGGACGACCCTCAGGGACGGGAGAGCATCCTGCGGGTAGCTCGCGCCGTGGAGCAGGAGCCGGCGCTCCTCGGCGCGAGCGGCCACCTTCTGGCGATCGCCCGACGTCGCGGATGAACGCCCGTGGGCCGGGCAGGATTCGAACCCGCGACACGAGGGTTAAAAGCCCCCTGCTCTGACCAGACTGAGCTACCGGCCCTGCCGCGATTGTAGGGAAACCGGCTGGAACGTCGGTCCTCCTTCGGCCGTCCGACCAGGTGCGAGCTCCGACCCTTGGAGTTCCGACCCGAAGGAGGCGAGCCCATGAACCGACGGGGAGTCGTGATCACCGCGGTGGCCGTGGCAGCGCTCGTGATCGGTTTCACGGCCCGGGCGATGGCCGGGGATGGCGCCCCAACCTCGCAGAAGCCGGCCCGGACGATCACCGTGACCTCCACGGCCACGGTGAAGGCGGCACCCGACGAAGCCGTCGTGGATCTCGGCGTGAGCACGGAATCACCCGACAGCGCCCAGGCGTTCGCACAGAACGCGACGGACATGCAAGCCGTGCTCGACGCGCTGAAGGCGGCCGGCGTGGCCGAGAAGGACCTGCGGACGCTCAACGTCTCGCTCGACCAGAAGGTCGTCGACCGCGGCAAGCCGGGCGAGCACACGGTGTTCGTGGCCTCGAACCGGATCGAGGCCACGGTCCACGACCTCTCGGCCGTGGGCTCCGTGATCGACGCGGCCGTGCGAGCGGGCGCGGACTCGGTCGATGGCGTGCGCTTCCAGCTCGCCGATCCGAACGTGGTTCGGACCGATGCCCTCGCGTCCGCCGTCCGAGGCGCACGGGAGAAGGCCGATGCGCTGGCAGAGGCCGCTGGGACGCAGGTGGTGCGCGTGGTGACGATCCAGGAGGACAACTATCGGCTGCCCATGGCCCGAGCGGCCCTGCCGTTCGCAGGGGCGGTCTCCGAGCAGGTGACGACTCCGATCGTTCCGCCCGACTCGCTCGAGGCAAGCGTCACGGTGAGCGTGGTCTGGGAGATCTCCTGAGCGTGGCGTGGGTCGGCCGAAGCAGCTCAGCGAGGCCTCGGCGGCCGGCCTCCGGGCGGTGACGCCCGGTACCGGTTCGTGATGGGCAGGCGCCGGTCGCGGCCGAACGCCTTCGGCGTGATCTTGATGCCCGGCGGAGCCTGGCGGCGCTTGTACTCTGCCCGGTCGATCATGCCGGCCACCCGCTCGACCAGCGCGGGGTCGAACCCCTCGGCCACGATCTCCTCGGGCGAGCGGTCCTCCTCCACGTAAGCCTCGACGATCGGATCGAGTTCCTCGTACGGGGGCAGGCTGTCGGTGTCCTTCTGGCCGGGTCGTAGCTCGGCCGAGGGAGGTTTCGTCATCACGCGCTCGGGGATCGGGGGCGTCCCCGGCTGCGCGTTCCGCCAGGCCGCGAGCTCGTACACGAGTGTCTTCGGCACGTCCTTGATCGGCGCGAACCCCCCGGCCATGTCGCCGTACAACGTGGAGTAGCCCACGGCGTACTCGCTCTTGTTCCCGGTCGCAAGCGGCAGCGCGCCGAACTTGTTCGAGATGGCCATCACCAGGTTGCCGCGGATCCGGGCCTGGACGTTCTCCTCGGCCACGTCCGGCTCGGTCCCCCGGAAGGCGTTCTCGAGCGCCGAGAGGTACGCCTTGAACAGGTCGTCGATCCAGATCTCGTCGATCCGGACGCCGAGACGGCGCGCCACCTCGATGGCGTCCTCCACGCTCTCGGCCGACGAGTACGGCGATGGCATGGCAAGGGTCCGCACCGTCTGCGCCCCGAGCGCGTCGGCAGCCAGGGTGGCCGTGATCGCGGAATCGATCCCGCCGGAGAGTCCCAGCACGACCTCGCCGAAGCCGTTCTTGCGCACGTAGTCGCCGAGCCCCAGGACGAGTGCGCGGTAGACCTCCTCTGGACCCTCGGGCCACGGTGGCCGGGACGGGTCGGGCGGTGGAGGCTTGGCGGACGCCGGCACGACCGGTCCGGGGAACCCCTCCGCGGCGCCGGGTACGTCGAGGTCCACGACCAGCAGGTCCTCCTCGAAGGCGGCCGCATGCCACGCCAGCTCGCCGTCCGGAGCGACCACCATGCTGCCGCCGTCGAACACCAGCTCGTCCTGTCCGCCGACGAGGTTCACGTAGACGATCCACGCGCCCGTCTCCCGGGCCCGGTCGCGGCAGATCTCGAGCCGCTCCGAGGTCTTGTGCCGGTGGTACGGCGAGCCGTTGATGTTCGGGATGACCTTCACGCCGAGACCCGCGTACGCGTCGAACGGCGGTCCCGGCTTCCACGCGTCCTCGCAGACCGAGATGCCGAGCGCCGAGGATGCCACCCGGACCGGGCAGGCCGAGTCGCCGGGGACGAAGTACCGCTGCTCGTCGAACACGCCGTAGTTCGGAAGCCGTTCCTTGTGGTAGCGGGCCACGACCTTCCCGCCGGACAGAAGCCCGGCGGCGTTATGAAGGCCGCGATCGCTCCGGTCCACGAACCCGGCCAGCACCCCACACCCTCCGGCGGTGCGTCGAGCCAGGTCCTGGAGGGCCTCGAGGTTGTCCCGCACGAACTCGGGGCGCAGGACCAGGTCCTCCGGCGGATAGCCCGTGACGGCGAGCTCCGGGAAACACACGAGATCGGCGCCGGCCTCGGAGGCCCGGGCGGCCCAGTCCGCCATCCGTTCGACGTTCCCGGCGAGGTCGCCGACCGTGCAGTTCACCTGACCAAGGGCGATCCGGACCACGGCGCAAGCCTAGCCGTTCGACGGTCGGGTTCGGCCCGACCGGCAGGGCGCGCCCCGGCCCCCTACCCCAGCCCGCCGATGTCGAGGTTGTAGGCCTCCCACATGAGGTCGGCGCCCTCCTGGCGGTGACGGACCAGCTTGCCGAGCACCCGCTGGACGTCATCGCGGGCGTCCCGGAGCGGCCAGCCCTCCCCGACCGATGTGGACTCGAACCTCTGGACGAGTTCCCTGGTGGCCTCGCGAAGCACGGGGTGCTCCTGGTGGAGCCGCTCGATCGATCCGGACAGGCGGGGAGCTCGCTTCTTGATGTCGTCGTACAGACCGCCCACCCGCTCGGTCATCTCGATGTGCTCGTCGATCATCTGCAGGAGCTCGTTCAGGTGCTTCGTGACGTCCGCCGTCCACTGCTCGAGTCGGCCGGACGCCGGACTCGAGATGGATTCCTCGAGCGCCACGAGCGCCTGGTGGAGATCGGCGCGGCGGCGCTGTGCCTCCTTGAACGCGGGACCGGGCTGCCAGTCGCTGGGGGGGTTCGGCTGGTTCGGCTCCACGACGGACCTCCTCCTCGCCTCGAAGCTCGAACTATAGGCGCACCGACCCCTCGGGGGCCACCCGGAGCTCGTCCAGACGGAGCGCTTCAGGCCAGTGGCGCCGATCCAGGGATGGGAACGGCAAGCGTGGCATCTTCCGATCCGGTGGTGAGGGATGTCCGGGCGCGGTCGGCGGACACCGTCATACCCTTGCGCTCATAGAGAGCGAGCGCTTCGCGTGCGGCTTCTCGTGCTTCCGTGTGCCTTCCGGCCATGAGGAGGACTTCGGTCAGATCCATCAAGCCGTTCCCTTGTGCTTGGAGGTCGTCTCCTCGACGAGCGAGGGAGAGACCTTCTCGCACCGAGGCCTCGCCGTTCCGCAGTTCCCCGTGTCGCGCGAGCAGCTTGCCCCTGACCCTTCGTAGGACCGATTGCGAATCGACGTCGTCCGGCGCTGCAAGGCGCTCGCCCATCGCGCAGAACAGCTCGGCTTCGTCGAGCTTCCCTTGCTCGTACAGCACCTGCGCCAGGAGGGCTGCTGTACTCGAGCGGTAGTAGTTGTCGCCCATCCGTTCGAGCGTGTCTAGGTCCCTCCGAAGGTCAGCTTCGGCAGCCTGCGGGTGTCCGGCGAGCATCTCCACATCGCCCGAGTCTTGTGACGTGAGAGCGGCCAGGAGCTTCCAGCCGAGCTCCTCCAGGGTGGCCCGACTCTGCGCGCACAGTTCCCGGGCTCGATCGAAGTCCCCTCGCATCCCTTCCAGATGCCCGATGGCACCGAGGACGAGTGCCTTTGCCTTCTTGTCCTGGCCGACGTGCTCGAGCAGATCCTCACAACGAAGGATCGCCTCGGGGACCGGGGCCGGGCCGTAGAGGGCGCAGCTCGCGAGGGCAGGCGAAACCCGGATCTCCATGAGCTGGTCTCCGCTCTGCCGGGCGTGCTCCAGCATCTGTTGCGACGCCTCTTCGGCGGCAGCGTATCGGCAGGCGAAGAAGTGCACGTACACGAGCAGCTGGTACGCCTTGGCAAGCCCCTTGTGGTTGCCGAGCTCCTCGAACACGGCGATCGCATTCTTGACCTCCGTCTCGACCCGTGGCTCGACCGTCTCCGGGTCCTGCGTGTAGTCCAAGCGGAGACGCGCCAGCTCTCCCAGAAGCAGCAGGCCGTGGTCTCCGGCTGTCGTCGCGAGTTCTACCGCGCTGCTCAGCACCGTTTCGGCATCGGAGAACTCGCCCTGCTCGATCCGCGCTTCGCCGGCGTCGAGGAGCAGTTGGATCCGGCCGAGATCGTCCTCGGGCAACAGGGAGGCGGCGCGCTGGAGCAGGGTGGCCGCCGCCGGCATGTCACCACGGTCGAGCGCTCGATGGCCTGCAGAGGCGAGGTACCGGGACCCGCGGATCCCGAGCTGCCGCGCGTGGTCGTCTACAGGGGCGAGCTGCACGAGGATCAGATACGCCTGCTCCAGGTGGTACCCGCGGATCTCCTCGAACTCCATGACACGGTCCGACACGATCGCCTCGAGCCAGTCCACGAAGCGTTCGTGCAACTCCGCGCGCGTGCGCTTCAAGAGCCCGTGATAGGCGGCGTCACGGATCAGGGAGTGGAGGAACTTGTAGGTCTCCTGCCCCGCGAACTCAGATTCGTCGGTCTGGATGAGCTCCTTACGAACCAGCGAGTCGAGGCTGTTCCCGATGTGCTCGCGAACCTCCGGAGGCGAGAGCTCCTCCACGCCTCCCCGGAAGAACGACTGTCCGATGACTGCGCCCCGCTGGATCACCGCGCGCTCGGTGTCGCTCAGGCGGTCGAGCCGCGCCGTGAGCAGAGCGAAGATCGACGGCGGGATCTGGATCGAGCCGATGTCCGACGTGAGCAGCCAGCCGCCTTGCTCGTCGCGGGACAGGATCCCGTCGTCGATCATCATCGACAGCATCTGCTCGACGAACAGCGGATTGCCCTCCGCGGCCTCGATGATCCTGGCTCGTACCCGCTGGTCGAACGCCGAGGTCCCGAGGAGATTCTCGACCACCTGGGAGCTCTCGTCCGCGGTCAATGGCTCCAGGATCAGGTTCTTGATGCGGTCGGTCTCCTGGATCCAATCCGCATGCTCCTCGAGGAGCTCCGGGCGCGAGGAGCACACCAGGATGATCGGTGCCGCCGCGTTGTCGACCATGAACCGGAGGAGTTCCAGGAACGTCTCCTCCGCCCAGTGGATGTCGTCGAAGAAGATGATCGCCGGCCGATCGGCTGCAAGGATCTCAGCCAGCTGGCGCGCCCCCCAGAACGTCTCCTGGATCGGGAAGGTGGCATCCGAAAGCCCGATCGCTGCTGCCACCCGCTCGGCGGCGTCGCGCGCGTCTTCGCCGGCCATCTCGATGAGCTTCCTGTTGGCCTCCTCCAACGAGTCGTCGTCCTCGATGCCTCCAGCCGCTCGGATGACCTCCGCGAGCGGCTGGAAGGTGATCCCGTCCCCGTAGGAAAGACAGTGGCCGCGGAGGGTTCTCACTCCTTCGCCGGTCCTCCTCAGGAACTCTTGGAGGAGGCGGGACTTGCCCACACCGGCGGGCCCGAAGACGGTGACGAGTTGGGCACGGCGCTCGGACTCGGCGCGTCCGAGCGCGTCCATCAGCACCTGCAGTTCCTCGGCCCGCCCCACCATCGGAGCGTCGAGGCGCCGCGAGATTCCTTCCTCCGCTTTACGGATGCCCTTCAAGAGATACGCCGGTACGCGCTCGGCCTTCCCCTTGAGTTCGAGCGGCTCGACCTGTTCGACGTCGACGGCGTCCTTCACCAGGCGATACGTGGGACCTCCGATGAGGATCTCGCACGCCGGCGCGTTCTGCTCCAGCCGGGCGGCGGTGTTGACGGTGTCTCCGGTCACGAGGCGCTGGCCGGTGGTGACGTCACCTGCAACGACCTCGCCCGTGTTCACGCCCGTCCGGTTCTCCAATCGGACGCCCCATCCCGCCTCGAGCTTCTCGTTGATCCGCTCCAGGGTGAGCTTCATCTCGAACGCCGCGCGGACGGCCCGTAGGGCGTCGTCCTCGTGGAGCCTGGGGAGGCCGAACACCGCCATGATGGCGTCCCCGATGAACTTCTCCACGGTTCCGCCGTGCCTCTCGAGCACGGCCTGCATCTCGCTGAAGTAGACGCTCAGGACCTCTCGGAGGGATTCGGTGTCCAGCTGCTCGCCCAGGTTCGTGGAGCCCTTGAGGTCGCTGAACACGATCGAGACGGTCTTGCGGACCTCCTGGGGCGGGGCGGCCGGGGCGAGCTGGGTCCCGCAGATCCCGCACAGGCGGAATCGGTCCGGGTTCTCCTCACCGCAGTTCGGGCAGATCTGCACGGGGTGAGTCTAGGACCCCTCCCACCTCAGGAGCCAGATGCGACCTCGCCGGCCCGTAACCGACGCGACGAACGGAACCGGCGCTCCCCGCGGGGAGCGCCGGTTCGAGGTCTCGGCGAGCGGCCGAGGGTCACATCTTGCCCTTGGCATCGATATCTGCCGCCCGGACGCGCAGCCAGGTGTCCTGGTTGTTGTCGCGGTGAGCCCAGTTGTAGTCGGTGCAGAAGGTCTGGCCCTGCGACACTACCTGGTAAGGGGCAACGAAGTGGTTGACGCTCGACGTGCAGGCTGGTGAATCGATAAAGCCGTACGTCCCACCGACGTCATCGGGGTCGATCGAGATCACGTAGTTCTGGAGGCTGCCGCCCTTGCAGACGGTCCTGTCGCATACGATGTCGATCGTGAAGAAGTCATCCGGGAACGCGTTGTGGTACAGGGGCGCCCCGCTTCCATCCTTCAGGTTTGCGATGAAGCCGGCGAGCAGGCCGAAGTTGCACTCGTTCTGTGGGCAGCTCTCGACGAACAGTCCCGCGGTCCCGCTCCAGCCGTTCGGCAGGTTCACGGTGACGCAGAA
>DASWAT010000132.1:0-15454 GCA_036390995.1 Actinomycetota bacterium
GGGTGAGGACAAGCACCGCTCCGACCGCCACGGCCGCACCGATCAGCACCGCACGCCTGCCGTAGACGTCGGGGAGGACGACCACCGCACCGGTGGCCAGGATCCACACCAGCCCCACCGGGATCAGGAGCTTCCACCCGAGGCTCATGAGGCGGTCGTAGCGGATCCGGGGCAGGGTCGCCCGCACCCAGATATACACGTACACGATGGCGAGGACCTTCACCAGGAACCACAGCACGCCCCAGATCCAGGGGAAGACGCTAGGGTGCGGGCCGCGCCAGCCGCCCAGGAACAGGGTGGTGGCGATGGAAGCGACCGTGACCATGTTCACGTACTCCCCGAGCTGGAACAGCGCGAACTTGATCCCCGAGTACTCCGTGTGGTACCCGGCGACGAGCTCGGTCTCGGCCTCGGGCAGGTCGAACGGCGGCCGGTTCGTCTCGGCCAGGCCGGCGACGAGGTAGATCGCGAACGCCGGGAACTGCGGGATCACGTTCCACTTCGGGATCGGGATGATCCAGAGGTGGAACGTCCCGGCTTGGCTGGCCACGATCCCGCTCATCGTGAGCGTGCCCGAGTACATCAGGACCGCCACGAGCGCCAGGCCCATGCCGACCTCGTAGCTGATCATCTGGGCCGAGGACCGGATCGCACCGAGCAGCGGGTAGTTCGAGCCGCTGCTCCAGCCGGCCAGCACGATCCCGTAGACCATGAGCGAGCTCATGGCCAGGACCCACAGGATCCCGATGTTGAGGTCGGCCAGCTGCAGCGGCACGCGGCGGCCGAAGAGCGTGACGTCGGGGCCGAACGGGATCACCGCGTAGGCGAGGAACGCCGGCAGCATCGCGATCATCGGGGCGAGCTGGTAGACAGCTCGGTCGGCGTTCGTCGGCGTGATGCCCTCCTTGAAGAACAGCTTGATGCCGTCGGCCAGGGTGACCAGCACGCCGCGCGGGCCGGCGCGCATCGGGCCGGTCCGGGTCTGCATGTCGGCGATCACCTTTCGCTCGACCCAGATCAGGACGAGCACGGTCAGGAGCAGGGCGAAGAACACCACCACCACCCGCGCTACCAGCAGGATCCAGTCGAGCCAGTCCACTACGCCTCCCCCTCGTGCGAGGAGGCGCCCGCCGCGACGCCGGCGGTGGCCTCGACGGCCGGCTCCAGGGTGGCGACGATGGTGAAGCGTCCGGTGAGCAGCGTGTTCGCAGCAAGGCCGGGCTGGTTGAACGGCACGAAGCAGGCGCCTTGCGCAAGGTGCGACGTCACCCGCACGGGGAGCTCGGCCTCACCGGCCTCCGTTCGCACCCGGGCTCGGCCGCCGTCGGCCAGGCCGAGGCGCTCGGCGTCGGCCGGATGGACCTCGGCGAAGGCGTCCTCCTCCAGCGCGGCCTTCAGGTGGTCCGCACCCACCGAGAGCCTGCCCTCGTCCACCAGCAGCGGGGAGGTGAACAGGATCAGCTCCTTGTCGGTGTGGTCTACCGGCGGCAGGAACAGGAAACCTGGATCGTGACCGAGGCCCTCGCGCGGGGCCAGCAGGCCGCCGAGCTCCTCCCGGAGCACCTCGAGGGACGGGAAGCCGAGGTCCCCGCCCACGGCTTCGGCCAGTCCCGCGAAGATCTCCCAGTCCGGTCGGGCCAGCCCCGCCGGGTCGCGCACCGGGCGGATGCGCTGCCCGCGGCCCTCCCACGTCGTGAAGTGCCCGTCCCTCTCGAAAGACGCGGCCGCGGGCAGGAACGCGTCGGCGAACGGCTCGAGGTCACCGAGGCGGAGGTCCTGCACGACCTTGTTGGGCACGTTCTGGAGGCCTCGCAGCGCGAGCTTCGCGTCGGGGAAATCCCGCAGCGGGTCCACGCCGATCAGGAAGAGCACGTCGATCTCGCGCTTGGCCGCGGCCTCGAGGATCTGGTGGGCATCGCGGCCGCGCATGGCGTTCGCGAGCTCGCCCCACACGGCCTCGACCTCGGCGCGCTCGGCAGCGTCGGTGACGCGGCGGCCGCCGGGCAGGAGCTCCGGGTGGACCCCGGCCCGCAGCGCGCCGCGATCCCCGGCGCGGCGGCTCACCCAGGTGAAACGGGCGCCGATCCGGTTCGCCTGGCGCATCACCAGATCCAGAGCGATCGGGACGTCGGCGACACGGGGACCAGCCAGCACGACGGCGTCGCCGGCGGCCGCGCGGACGGCGACGGAGACCATGCCGAGCTCGGGGTCGTCCTCCGGCGCGTCGAGCAGCCGCTCGAGCATGTGCGCCTCCTCGCCCGGCAGGCAGGGAACGTGCCGGGCGACGTCCCACAGCCGGGTCCGGTGGGGACCGATCACAACGACCGTCGCGCCGTGCTTGCGGGCGGCCTTGCGGATCCGCAGGTGCAGGATCGGCACCTCCTGCTCCGCGTCCAGACCCACCACGACGATGGCCTTCGCCCGCTCGACGTCCCGGTACGTGACCTGCATCGACTCGGCCGCGACCAGCCGTTCCGCGTGCCCCCCGCCCAGGTGGCGGCGGTGATCGAGGTCGTTCGTGCCGAACGCCGTGCGAGCCAGCTTCGAGAGGGCGTAGGCGTCTTCATCGGCGAGTCGCCCGCCGGTCAGGAACGCCACGCGACGGCCCCTGGACCACTCGGCGATCCGGGCGAACACCTCACCGAACGGGGCCGGCTCCAGTCCGCGATCGCGGATCAGCGGCGTGCTCACGCGGTCCGGGGTGTCGCCGAAGCCGAACGCGAACCGCCCCTTGTCGCACACCCACGAGTCGTTCACCTCGAGGTTGTCGCGGGCCAGCACCCGGACGACCCCGCCGCGGCGGACATCGACCTTCACGTTGCAGCCGGCGGAGCAGTGCGAGCACACGCTGTCGGCGCTGCGGATGTCGAACGGCCGAGCCACGAAGCGGTAGGTCGTCGCGGTGAGGGCGCCCACCGGGCAGATCTGGATGGTGTTGCCGGAGAAGGGCGAGGCGAAGTCCTCGCCCGCGGCGATCGCGACCTGCTCGCCTGCCCCGCGGGCGTAGAGCTCGATGAATCGGTCCCCCGAGATCTGGTCGCAGAACCGCGTGCACCGGGCGCACAGCACGCACCGCTCGCGATCCAGGTCCACGAGCGGCGAGAGCGGCACCGGCTTCGCGTACGTGCGCTTGGATTCCACGTACCGGCTCTCGCCCGGGCCGTACGCCATCGTCTGGTCCTGGAGCGGGCACTCCCCGCCGCGATCGCAGATCGGGCAGTCGAGCGGGTGGTTCAGCAGGAGGAACTCCAGGTTCGCCACCTGGGCCTCGTGCGCGGGCTCGGAGGTGTTCTGCGTGTGCACCACCATGCCGTCGGCGACCTCGGTGGTGCACGAGGTGAACAGCTTGCGCTGGCCCTCGAGCTCCACGTAGCACTGCCGACAGGCGCCGATCGGGTCCAGCAGCGGGTGGTCGCAGAATCGGGGGATCTCGATGCCGAGCTGCTCGGCGGCGCGGATGACGAGCGTGCCCTTCGGCACCGTCACCTCCTTGCCGTCGATCGTGAGCGTGGCCATGTCCTGGTGCTCGCTCACCGTAGGACCTCGCTCATGTCGATCCACTCCGGCTCCTCGGCGGCGTGGGGCACGTCGGTGCGCTCCTTGCCCATCTCCGACGAGATACCCGGGCTTTTGCCGGTGACCGGGCAGCGGCGCTCGCCGATGTGCCGCTCGTACTCGTCGTGGAAGAACTTCAGGCTCGACGCGATCGGCGAGACCGCGCCGTCCGCAAGTGCGCAGAACGCCTTGAACAGCATGTTCTTGCCCAGATCGTCGAGGAGCTTGAGGTCCTCCTGCCGGCCGTATCCGGCCTCGATCCGGCCGAGCACCCGGACGCCCCACCACGTCCCCTCACGGCAGGGCGTGCACTTGCCGCAGGACTCGTGGGCGTAGAACTGGGTCAGCCGGCGCGTGACCTCGACCATGCAGTCGGTCTCGTCGCACACCATGATGGCCCCGGTGCCGAGCAGCGACCCCGCCGCCTGCACCTCCTCGAAGTCCAGGTGCACGTCGAGATGCTGGTCGGTCAGGAAGGGCGTGGACGAGCCTCCCGGCGTCCAGGCCTTGAGGCGCTTCCCACCGGGCACGCCACCGGCCAGCTCCTCGATCACCTCGCGGGCCGTGGTCCCGAGCGGTGCCTCGTAGTTGCCGGGGCGCTCCACCTTGCCGGAGACGGAGAAGATCTTCGTGCCCGGGGACTTCTCCGAGCCGAAGCCCTTGAACCAGTCGGCCCCCTTCTCGAGGACGTGGGGCACGTTCGCCAGGGTCTCCACGTTGTTGATGAGCGTGGGGCTCGCGTACAGGCCCTCGACCGCCGGGAACGGCGGCCGCAGGCGGGGCTGGCCCCGGTAGCCCTCGAGGGAGGACAACAGCGCGGTCTCCTCGCCGCAGATGTACGCGCCGGCGCCCCGGTGGATCACGACGTCGAGGTCGTAGCCGGTTCCCAGGATGTCCTTGCCCAGGAAGCCCTCGTCGTAGGCCTCGGCCACGATGCGCTCGAGAATCATGCCGGGCCACACGAACTCGCCCCGGCAGTAGATGAACGCGGTGTGGCTCTGCACCGCGTACGCGGCGATGATCGCGCCCTCCAGGAACTGGTGGGGATCCCGCTCCACGAGCTCGCGGTTGTTGAACGTCCCGGGCTCGGACTCGTCGAAGTTCACGACCAGGTACGTGGGCTTCCCGGTGTCCTGCGGCACGAACGACCACTTCACGCCTGTGGGGAACCCGGCGCCGCCCCTCCCGCGAAGACCCGAGGCCTTCACCTCCTCGATGACCTCGGCCGGCGTCATCTTCAGGGCCTTGCGCAGCCCCCGGTAGCCCCCCGTCTCCAGGTACCGATCCATCCAGACGGTGTCCGGCTCGCCCCAGCGGCCGGTCAGCACGATCGGCCGGTCGCTCACGGAACCGCCTCCTCGGGCGGCAGGCCGGCCAGGACCCGGGACATCCGCTTGAAGTCGCCGGGGAACGATCCGCGCGAGGGCGCGGGCTCCTCGCCGCGGCGGAGCGCCTCGACGAGCTCGGTCACCCGCTCGGGCGTGGTCCGGTCGTAGTTGACGAAGTTCACCGTGACCACCGGCGCGGCGTCGCAGGCCGCCAGGCACTCTTCCTCGTGGACGCCGAACATCCCGTCCTCGGAGATCTCGCCACCCTCGGGGACGCCGGCGGCCCGGTGCGCGGCCTCGAGGACCTCACGGGCACCGCGGAGCGCGCACGGCAGGTTCGTGCACACCGACACCACGTACCTCCCCGTGGGACGGAGCCGGATCATCGTGTAGAAGGTGGCCACGGCCTCGACCTCGGCCGTGGTGATGCCGAGCAGACCCGCGACCTCCCGGAGGCCCTCCCGGGTGACCCGGCCCTCGACCGACTGCACGAGATAGAGCAGCGGCAGGACGGCCGAGCGCCGGCGTCCCGCCGGATAGCGGGCCGTTATCCGCTCGGCCTGCTCGCGGAGCTCGGGCGTGAGCACGGAGGGATGGCTCTCCATCAGCGGTCCACCCCGCCCATCACCGGGTCGACGCTGGCCACGACCGCGATCACGTCGGCCACGAGCCCCCCGGCCACCATCGAGGGGACGGCCTGCAGGTTCGCGAACGAGGGATCGCGGATCTTCACGCGGTAGGGCTTGTGACCGCCGTCGGACACCACGTACATGCCGAGCTCGCCGCGCGGCCCCTCGACCGGCTGGTACACCTCACCCGCCGGGACGGAGACGCCCTCGGTCACCATCTTGAAGTGATGGATCAGCGCCTCCATCGATCCCTCCATGATGTGCGCGATGTAGCGGTTCGAGTTGCCGATGCCGTCGGGACCGACCTCGAGCTGCCCCGGCCACCGAACCTTCGGGTCCTCCACCATGACCGGGCCGGGCTCCAGCCGGTCCAGGCACTGCTCGACGATCCGCAGGGACTGCTTCATCTCCTCCACGCGCACCTCGAAGCGGGCGTAACAGTCGCCCTCGCGCCCGGTGACGACGTCGAACTCGTAGGTCTCGTAGTCGCAGTAGGGCTCGTCGCGCCGGACGTCTCTGGCCACGCCGGCGGCTCGCAGCATGGGGCCGGTCACACCGAAGGCGAGCGCCTCGTCTGCCTCCAGGTAGCCGATCCCTCGGTTGCGATCCACCCAGATCGGGTTCTGGGCCAGGATGTCCTCGTACTCCTTGATCCTCCCGCGGAGCATCGGGACCAGGTCGCGGATCCGCTGCTCGGCACCGGGCGGGAGGTCCATCACCACGCCGCCGATCCGGATGTACGCGTGGTTCATCCGCAGGCCGGTGATGGCCTCGAAGACGTCGAGGAGCATCTCTCGCTCGCGGAAGCCGTACAGCATCATCGAGATGGCGCCGAGCTCCATGCCACCGGTGGCCAGCCAGACGAGGTGGGAGGCCACGCGGTTGAGCTCGGAGACCAGGACCCGGATCACGCGGGCCCGGAGCGGGGCCTCGATGCCGAGCAATCGCTCCGCGGCCAGGCAGTACGCGAGCTCATTGAAGAACGGCGAGAGGTAGTCGGCCCGGGTCACATACGTCACGCCCTGCTGCCACGTCCGGTACTCGCAGTTCTTCTCGATGCCGGTGTGGAGGTAGCCGACGATCGGCTGACAGGAAACGACCTCCTCGCCGTCGAGCTCGAGCAGTAGCCGCAGCACCCCGTGTGTCGAGGGGTGCTGCGGACCCATGTTGATGATCATCGTCTCCTGCCGAACCTCGCCGGCGGCGGCGAGGTCGGCCTGGTCGACGCGGGGGCCCGTCTCGGCGCTCACGTGGTCCTCCGGTCCACCGGCGGCATGAACGCACCCTTGAAGCGGGTGTCCACGCCGCCGAGCTCCTCGGTCTTGCGCAGGGGGTAGCCCTCCCATCCATCGGGCAGCAGGATCCGGCGAAGGTCGGGGTGCCCGTCGAACACGATCCCGTAGAAGTCGTAGGTCTCGCGCTCGTACCAATCCGCCGTGGGGAACAGACCGGTCACCGTAGGCGCGTGCGGATCTTCCTCGGACAGGCCCACCTTCACCCGCAGCCGGTGGCGGTGCTCGATCGAGGAGAGCTCGTAGCTCACCCAGAACCGCGGATCCCGGCCGGGCCAGTCGGTCGCCGTGATGCTCGAGAGGAAGTCCAGCGCGAGCTCGGGATCGTCGCGGAGCTCCCGGAGGGCGTCGAGCAGCTCCGAGCGATCCACGACCACCGTGGCCTCGTCCCGCGCCACGACCAGGTCGGGATGGCGGGTCCGCACCCGGTCGACGAGCTCGCCGGTGATCACTTGAACCGGCCCTCCGTCCGGACCTTCTCGTGGAGCCGGAGGATCCCGTACATCAGCATCTCGGGCTTCGGGGGACAGCCGGGCACGTAGATGTCTACCGGCACGATCGTGTCCACTCCCTGGACGATCGCGTAGTTCGTGAACATGCCGCCGGCAGAGGCGCACACGCCCATCGAGATGACCCACTTCGGCTCGGGCATCTGGTCGTAGACCGTGCGGAGCACCGGAGCCATCTTCTGCGCCACCCGGCCTGCCACGATCATGAGGTCGGCCTGTCGTGGCGACGCACGGAACAGCTCCATCCCCCAGCGGGACAGGTCGTAGTCGCCGGCGCCGGCCGCCATCATCTCGATGGCACAGCACGCGAGGCCGAACGTCACGGGCCACATCGACTGTTTCCGGGCCCAGCGCACCGCCTTGTCGAGCGAGGCGAGCAGGATCCCACGCTTCAGCTCCTCCTCGGCTTCCGTGTCGGTCTTGCCGCCCTGGAAGCCGGAGAGTCGTTCAACCGGCATGGACGACCTCCCGGTCTCCCGGCGTCTGCTCGCTCGGCGGGGCGACGGCGAGCCGGTGCTCACGCCGTGGCGGCCGCTCCCAGTCCAGGCCGCCGCTGCGCCATATGTACACGTACGCGGCGAACACGAGACCGATGAAGACGGCCATCTCCACCAGCCCGAAAAGCCCGAGGCGACGGAACCCTACCGCCCAGGGGAACAGGAAGATCGTCTCGATGTCGAAGATGATGAACAGCATCGCGACCACGTAGAACTTCACGCTGAACCGCTCACCCTTCGGCAGGCGCTCGGGCTCGATCCCGCACTCATACGGCGCGAGCTTCGCGGGCGTGGGGTGCCGGGGGCGAAGGACCGAGGACGCCCCCAGCGAGGCCGCCGCGAACACGAGCGCGAGCGCCGCCAGGATCACGATCGGGAGGTAATCCGAAAGCACCTCGACGCTCCTCCTCACGATGCCGGCATCAGCCGGACCAGGGTATCCATCAGCCGGTCTTGAGCGTCGCCCTTGCGGCCGTCCGTGAGGTTCCCCATCACCCGCAGGAGGAATCGCATCAACCACTCCTGCGGGAGCCCGTAATCGGTCAACATCCGCATCACCGTGGGGTGCCCGATCGCGCGCACGAAGCCGCGTCCCGCCGTGAAGTACCTACCGTACCGCTCTCGCAGCAACGTCGGGTAGAGATGGGCGAGCCCGGGTCGGTCCTTCACGAGCGACTCGTGGAGGAGCTCGGCGGCCAGTTCGCCGGTCTCCATCGCGTACGCGATGCCCTCACCGTTGAACGGGTTCACGATGCCGGCCGCATCCCCCACCAGCAGCATGCCAGGCACCGCCTGCGGCGTGCGGTTCAGCCCCATAGGGAGCGGCCCCGACAGCACGCGCCCATCCGCGGTGTCCTCGTTCACAGCCCAGGAAGGCGGGAGCATCCGGACGAAGGCATCGAAGACACGCTGCGCGGAAAGGTTCTTGAAGTTCTTGAACGTGTTCAGCAAGCCCGCGCCGAGGTTCACCCTGCCGTCGGGCAGCGGGAACAGCCAGCCGTAGCCGGGCATGAGCGCGTCGCCGTCCCACAGGTCCATCCAGACCTCCAGCCAAGGGCCGGGGTGGTGATCGATCCGGTAGTAGCGGCGCGCGGCGATCCCCATCGGCCGGGTGGGATCCCGCTTCACGCCCACCCGTCCCGCGAACCGCGACGATGCGCCGTCGGCCGCAACTACGAAGCGGGCCCGAACGGTCCCGACATCGTCGCCGTCGTCGGTCGCCCGCAGGGTGGCGCCGCGCACCCATCCGTCCTCTACCACCGGCGAGACGGCCTCGGTGCCCTCCAGGAGGGTGGCTCCGGCCTTCTGCGCCCGGTGGGCCAGGAGCTCGTCGAAGTCGTTCCGGGTCCGGGTGAGGCCGTAGTCCGGGTAGTCGTCCAGGGTCGGCCACGGGAGCTCCAGCGTCATGCGACGCGAGTAGATCCGCAGGCCCCGGTGGCGCTCGAACCCGTGCTCGTCGGGGTCGATGCCCATCCGGACGAGGGCCGTGACGGCCCGGGGCGTCAGCCCGTCCCCACACACCTTCTCGCGGGGGAACCGGCTTCGCTCGGCCACGACGACGTTCAGTCCGTGCCGCGCCAGATGGTAGGCGGTCGTGGAGCCACCCGGGCCCGCACCGACGATCAGGACGTCGGCTTCATCGGGCATGCTCGTCGGGCTCGTCACGACCTAGGTTCCCCCACCGCTTGTGAAGAGCTTCACAAAGGATGCTATCCGCTCGTGAACGACTTCACAAAGCGCTGTGGCACAGCGTAGAACGGGTGCCGGGCACGGGCGATCGGGCGATCACCGCCGGGCGTGGTCCCAACCGATCAGGCGGTCCGGCACTACCCGGAGGAAGCTCAGCCCGACCACCTCTTCCGCGAAGCGGGCGAACCCGTCCCCCGCCAGCAGCGGCCGGTACTTCTCGTGCCACGCGGAGATGGGTTTGCGCATCGTGGGATGGTCCGCTTGCAGGAGTTCGGCGCTCCCCTCCACCACGATGCCCGCCATCTCGGTCCAACTCCGGCCGACGTCGAGCGTGAGCGAGACCCTCGGGTCGGCCGAGACGTTCCTCCACGTCCGGGATGGCCGCCGGGCGGATACGTAGACCGCATCCTCCGGCCATACGAACCAGAGCGGCACCACGTGCGGCGAGCCGTCCAGGTTCACGGTGGCCACGCTCATGACCGGCAAGCCCGCGAACATCCGCCGCGCCGCGGGAAGATCGCCCGTCACAGTCGGAGCGCCTCCGCGAGCGACCGCAGGGCCGCGACGGCCTCGGCTCCCAGCCTGGGCCCCACCAGGGCCGTCGAGGCAAGGTCGACCAGCTCGTCCACGAGGTCCGACGTCGCGCCCGGACCCGAGCCCTCGCCGCGGTCGAGGACGTCATCACGAAGCTGGAACGCCTCGCCGAGCGGACGAGCGTAGGCGGACAGGGCCGCGAGCACCTCCGGCGACGCACCGGCCAGGATCGCACCGACGTGCAGTGGCCCTTCGACCGTGTACGCGCCGGTTTTCAGCGCGGCCACGTGGAGCGCCGCCGCTTCGTCGTGGGCCGCCCCCGAGACGTCGAGGAACTGGCCGGCGGCGACCTCGATCCGCATCCTGGCGTACCGACGGAGCGCCGCTAGGACTCGGTCCTGTGGGAAGCCGCAGTCGAGCAGCAGCTCGTCGGCCAGCACCGCCGCCAGATCGCCGATCAGGATCGCCCCCGATCGCCCGAACCGCTGCGCCTCCCGCGAGGGCCGCCCGGAACCGTGCTCTCGCTCCTCGGCCAGCCGGACGTGCACCGCCGGAACCCCCCGGCGCGTGTCGCTCTCGTCCATCAGGTCGTCGTGGATAAGGGCGAACGTGTGGAACAGCTCGAGCGCCGCCGCGGCCCGGTCGATCGGCTCTCCATCCGCGCCGCCCGCCGCCCGGTAGCCCCAGTAGCAGAACGCCGGGCGGATCCGCTTGCCCCCCGCCCGGACGAGCCGTCGGATCTCGTCCACGAGGAGCGCCGAGCCCGGATCCATGGCCGCCATCTCGTTCCGTCGCGCCGACAGGAAGGCCTCCAGGACGGGTTCGACCCGCTCCTTGACGCCCTCGAGGGCGGGAGGGGCGGAGAGTGAGGGTTCGGGGTACATCGGAGGAAGTATGGCAAGTCGCTCCCTCTTCGGGCGCCCGCTATAGTGGTCGCCGGCCCGCCGGGCCCGGTCGCGCCCTGATGAACCGTTTCCGAAAGCTCGCGCTCTCGAGCACCGTCGCCACGACGGTGCTGATCGGATGGGGCGGCTTGGTGCGTGCCACCAACTCGGGCGACGGGTGCCCCGACTGGCCCCGGTGCTTCGGGAAGTGGATCCCTCCGTTCGAGTACCACGCGCTCATCGAGTACACGCACCGCTCCCTCGCGCTCATCGCGACAGTGCTCATCGCGCTGCAGGCTGTGGCGGCCTTCCGACGACACCGGAACGAGCCCGCGGTGTTCTGGGCCTCGGTCCTGGTGGTGCCGCTGTTCTTCTTCCAGGCGGCGCTCGGCGGCGTCGTGGTGAAGACCGACCTGAACCCCTCGTGGGTCACCGTGCACTTCGCGGTGGCCATGCTGGTCCTGGCCGACCTGGTGTTCGCGTTCGTGGCGTCGCTGACGCCGGGCGGCGTCCGCACCGGCAACCGGTCGTTCGCCCGGCTCGCGCTGTGGACCGCCGTGGCCACGTACGCGCTGTTGCTGGTGGGGACGTACGTTCGGGCTGAGGACGCCGGCGTGGTCTTCCAGGACTGGCCGCTCATGGACGGCAGGCTCGTGCCCACGCTGGGCGGTGCGGCGAGCGTGATGTTCGCGCACCGGATCCTGGCCGCTCTGGTGACGCTCCTCGTGCTTTGGGTGGCCATCC
Source organism: Actinomycetota bacterium (assembly GCA_036390995.1). GTDB lineage: Bacteria > Actinomycetota > UBA4738 > UBA4738 > HRBIN12 > DASQQQ01. The sequence continues at coordinate 11,662 of DASWAT010000132.1, forward strand.
GGGTCCGGACCGTGCCGGGACGGCCGCGACCCCTGGTGGCGCTCGGGACGGCCCTCGTGGTGCTGTTCGCGGCCCAGGTCATGGTGGGCGCGGCGAACGTGTGGACCGGCCTCGAGACCTGGGCCAGGGCTACGCACGTCATGCTCTCCGCGCTGATCTGGGCCGTCGCGGTGGCCCTTGCCGCATGGGCGTGGCTCGTTCCGGCTCGGGCCATGTCCGAGGAGGCGTCGCCGGCTCAGGCAACGTCCGAGGGTCGCTCGCTCCGCGAGACCACGATGGCCTACGTCGGCCTCACGAAGCCGCGGATCATCGAGCTCTTGCTGATCACCACGGTTCCGGCCATGGTCCTGGCCGATCGGGGGATGCCCTCGATCTGGCTCGTCGTGGCCACCCTCATCGGCGGGACGCTCGCCGCAGGGTCCGCGAACGTCATCAACTGCTACCTCGACCGCGACATCGACGAGGTCATGCGGCGAACCCGGCGGCGCCCCCTGCCGGCCCGCGACGTCTCGCCCGAGAACGCGCTGCGGTTCGGCTACGTCCTGGGCGCGGTGTCGTTCCTCTTCCTGTCGATCACCGTGAACGTGCTGGCCGCGACGCTCGCGCTCTCAGCGATCGCGTTCTACGTCTTCGTGTACACGATGTGGCTGAAACGATCCAGCGTGCAGAACATCGTGATCGGCGGCGCGGCCGGGGCGGTGCCGGCCCTCGTCGGATGGGCGGCCGTGACGGGCTCGGTGGGGGTACCGGCCTGGGTCCTGTTCGCGATCGTGTTCGTGTGGACGCCGCCGCACTTCTGGGCCCTGTCCATGCAGTACCAGCGGGACTACGCGGCGGCGGGGATCCCGATGCTGCCGGTGGTCCGAGGCGAGGAGGAGACCCGCCGGCAGATCCTCCTGTACACGCTGGTGCTGGTGGCGACGAGCCTGCTGCTGTACCCGCTCGGTCGCATGGGGCCCGTCTACCTGGCCGCCTCGGTGGTGCTCGGCGGGATGTTCGTGCACCGGGCGATGCGCCTTTGGCGCGAGCGGAACCGGGCCCTGGCGCTCTCGCTCTACCGCTTCTCGATCCTGTATCTCGCGCTCCTGTTCGCGGCGGTGGCGGTCGACGCCGCACTCCCCCTCGGCCGCTGAGCCGGGACCTACCTAGCCTCCAGCCGTCCCAACAGGGCCGAGAGTTCGGAGGCGGTGAGCGCGCCCACCACCCGGTAGCGCATCTGGCCTGAGGCGTCCACGAAGATCGTGGACGGCAGCCCGGGAACCCCGAACCGGTAGGCGAGGCTGCCCGAGGGGTCCTCCAGGCTCGGATACGCCACGTCGAACTCCTTCAGGTAAGCGCGCGCCGCCGCCGAGTCGTCGCGGTAGTTCACGCCGACGAAGACCGGGCCGCTCGAGCCCGCACGGACCTGCTCGGCCGAGAGCACCGGCTGCTCCCGGCGGCACGGACCGCACCACGTGGCCCAGAAGTTCACCACGACCGCACGTCCGCGGTAGGCGGCCGGGGACAGCGCCGATCCCTGCAGGGTCTCCCCGGAGAGCTCCGGCATCGCGCCCGAGATCTTCGTCACCGCGGGGCCGCCGGTCCCGGAGCCGTTGCCGCCCGCGCACGCCGACGCCAGGAGCACGGCGATCACAGCCAGGGGCAGCGCGCGTCTCATGACCCGTCAATGCTGCCACGCGAGCGCCGGAACCACCTGGGCGGCCTCAGCCGACGATCACGGTCCCGTTCATCGTGGGATGGATGTCGCAATGGAAGTAGTACGTCCCCGGTTGCAGCGCAGGGATCTGGTACTGAGTGGTCGCCGGGCCGGTGACGATCTCGCCCCGGAACAAGGGGTTCTGCAGGTCGCTCTCGCTGGGGAAGATCGCGATGTTGTGCTGGATCCCCGCGTCCTTGTTCTCGAACGTCAGCGTCACGGCCTGGTTCCCCGGCAGATGGATCTCGGCCGTGTCGAACGCGATCCCCTCGGCCGCGACGGTCGAGGTCGTGGCGCCCCCGCCTCCAGGGGTTCCGGTGGGCCCCGGGCTGCCGCCTCCCCCGCCGCCCCCGCTCTCCGCGACCACCACGGTGCCGTTCATGGTCGGGTGGATGTCGCAGTGGAAGTAGTACGTCCCCGGGTCGAGGGCCGGGACGTGGTAGTCGATCGAGTCGGGGCCGGTGACGATCTCGCCCCGGAACAGGGGGTTCTGCAGGTCGTTCTCGCTCGGGAAGATCGCGATGTTGTGCTGGACACCGGCGTCCTTGTTCTCGAAATGGATCGTGGAGGGCGTCCCGGCCGTTAGCCGGATCTCGGCCGTGTCGAACTTGAGCCCCTCCGCCGCGACGTTCACCGCCGGCCCGCCGCCGCCCGGGGCCTCGGCCACCTGGATCTGGCCCTGCATCTGGGGATGGATCGAGCAGTGGAAGTAGTACGTGCCCGCCTGCAGGGCGGGCACCTCGTACGTCGTCTTCGCGGGACCGGTCACGATGTCGCCCTCGAAGAGCGGATCGCCGCTGAAGTCCTTGTTGTCGTAGATCACGACGTCGTGCTGGATCCCGGCGTCCTGGTTGTCGAACGCGATGGCGAACGGCTCCCCGGCCGGGGCCGACAGGTTCGTCTGCTGGAACGCGATGCCCTTGGCCACGAGGTTCAACGTCACGACCGGCCCGCCGGCGCCACCCCCCTCGCCCGGACCGCCGGGCGCCAGCGCGACCAGTGCGATGCCGCCGGCCAGCATCGCCACTCCTGCGACCGCGCCGACCATCGAGGCCAGGTTCGCGGGTTTCACCACGGCCCGGCTAGCCACGATCCCCGCGACCACCATGATGCCGAAGGCCACGACGAGCGCCGTCGCCGTGGCCGCATCGTGCGTGACCGAGAGCAGGATGCGGGAGAAGCCGAACAGCACGGCCCCGATCAGCACGAGGATGCCCACCGGCATCAGGATCGGCAGGACCAACCGGTCGCGAGTGCTCGCCCTCATCGCTTCGTCAGCTCCGTTCGCACCTCACGCTCTACGTGCTGGAGCTGCAGGGCGTCCCACCCGTCGCGTTCCTCCCGCGCATGCCACCGGAAGAAGATGGCGGTCAAGAACCCCCACAGCACCGCTCCCCCGCCGAGCTTCATGATGAGCCCTGCGACCAGCTGGTCCGAGTGGACCGAGATCCCCCAGATCCTGGGGAACGCAGCGTACGCAGGGTAGAGGATGGAGGATCCGAACGTCAGGAACGAGGCCGGGATCGTCGGTGCCAGCGACTGGAAGAACAGGTACATCATCTGGCCCGGCGGGGAGAGCGGCGGCATCTCCGGAAGGGGCGACATCACCGGCCACCACATGATGAGCGACGCAGCCACCGTCAACAGATGGATCGCGAAGTGGGCGAGCTCCGAATCGACCTGTGCGGCAACGATCGCTGGCCAGTGGATGAACAGCAGCACTCCGTTGAAGACGACGAGGGCCACGATCGGGCGGGTGAGGAACCGGAACACCACCCGGATGGGTGCTGGCGCCAGGAACCTCCGCAGCAGCCACGGTGGCATGCCGGCGATCAGCAACGGGGGCGCCACCAGCATGTAGAGCAGGTGCTGGATCATGTGGACCGAGAACAGGTAGCCCTCGGCCAGATCGTGGACCGGCCAGTCGGACGCGACCCACAGCGTCAGCATCCCCAGCGAGAAGAACCAGGTCCGGCGACGCTCCCGCACGTCGTCCGCGGGGATCCGACCTCGATGCCGGCGGACGGCCAGCAGGTACTGGCCCCAGATGCCCCCGAGGACCAACCAGACGTCCGGGTGCGCATGCCAGGATGGAAG
>DASWAT010000133.1:0-7625 GCA_036390995.1 Actinomycetota bacterium
GTGAGGCCGTGCAGGCTGCGGTGGAAATCCTCGTCGGAGGGCCGCTCCACGCGGATCACGTCGTCCTCGCGGACGATCCGCATCTCCGGGTGCAGACGGCGGGACAGGGTCCCACGGGGACCCTTCACCGTCACCAGGGCGTCGTCGCCGAGCTCGACCTCGACGCCGCCGGGGACCTCGATCGGCTGCTTCCCGATGCGGCTCATCCTCGTTCCCTCTGCATCCTCACCACACGTACGCCAGGACCTCGCCGCCGATGCCCTTGCGGGCAGCGTCGCGGTCGGTCATGACCCCCTGCGACGTGGACACGATGGCGATGCCCAGTCCGCCCATCACCCGGGGCAGCGCGTCGCGAGGCGCGTACACCCGCCGGCCGGGCTTCGAGATGCGCTTCAGGCCGGTGATGGTGCGCTCGCGCTTGGCCCCGTACTTCAGGTGGACCCGGAGGGCCTGGTGGATGCCCTCGCCCTCCGGCTCGAAGCCTGCGATGAACCCCTCGGCCTCGAGGATCCGCAGGATGGCCCGGTTCATCTTCGAGGCGGGGAGCGGCAGGTCGTCCTTGGAGGCCAGGTTCGCGTTACGGATCCGGGTCAGCATGTCGGCCACCGGGTCGGTAACGTTCGTGTGCAGCTTCGTGCTCACCATGACGCCTTCGTCACCCCCGGCAGCTCTCCGGCGTGGGCCAGCTCGCGAAGGCAGATCCGGCACAGCAGGAACTTGCGGTACACCGCGCGAGCGCGACCGCACCGCCGGCACCGCGTGTACTCTTGCACGTGGAACTTCGACGGCTTCTGCTGCTTGTTGACCAGCGCCTTCTTCGCCATGCCTCCACCCTCTACGACGCGGCCGCCGTCACCGCCGGCATCCCTTCGAAGGGGAAGCCGAGCGCCTGCAGCAGCGCGCGTCCGTGCTCGTCGTCCACGGCGGTGGTCACCACCGTGATGTCCATCCCCCGGATCTTCACGACCTTGTCGTAGTCGATCTCGGGGAAGATCAACTGCTCAGTCAGGCCCAGCGTGTAGTTCCCGTGCCCGTCGAACGCCTGGGTGGACAGGCCCCGGAAATCGCGGATCCGCGGGATCGCGGTCGACAGGAGCCGGTCCAGGAACTCCCACATCCGGTCGCCCCGAAGGGTGACCTTCGCGCCGATCGCCATGCCCTCGCGGAGTTTGAAGCCCGCGATGGACTTCCTCGCCTTCGTCACCACCGGCTTCTGCCCGGTGATGACGGTGAGGTCGTCGACGGCGGCCTCCAGCATACGGCCGTCCTTCAGCGAGTCACCGATGCCCATGTTCACCACGATCTTCTCGAGGCGCGGCACCTGCATCGGGTTGCGCAGGCCGAGCTCGCCCTGGAGTCGGGGCACGAGCTCGTCCCGGTACCGGACCTTCAACCTCGCCGTGTAGTCCTTGCTCGCCTGGCTCACAGCTCCGCCTCGCACTTCCTGCAGATCCGGACCTTCGTCCCGTCCTCGTGCACGACGTGGCCGACCCGCGTGGGCTGGCCGCAGGAGCGGCACACGGGCTGCACATTCGAGATGTCGATGGGCAGCTCGGTGTCGATGATCCCGCCCTGCTGCAGCTGCTGGCCGCCGGTGGACCGCTTGCCGGTGGTCCGTTGGTGCTTCTTGGCCAGTGCGGCGCCTTCGACCAACACGCGCCCTTCCTTCGGCAGCACGCGGATCACGCGCCCGGTGTGGCCCCGGCTCTTGCCGGCCATCACCCGCACGGTGTCGTCCTTCTTGATGTCCAAGCCCGGCATCGTCACAGCACCTCCGGGGCCAGCGAGATGATCTTCATGAACCGCTTGTCGCGGAGCTCGCGCGCCACCGGCCCGAAGATGCGGGTGCCCCGCGGGTTCTTCGTGTCGGTGGTGAGCAGGACCACCGCGTTGTCGTCGAACTTGATGTAGGAGCCGTCGGGGCGGCGGCGCTCCTTCGCGGTGCGCACCACGACGGCCTTCACCACCTCGCCCTTCTTCACGCCGGCGTTCGGGAGGGCGTCCTTGACGGAGCCGACGATGACGTCGCCCACGCCGGCGTACCGGCGGTGCGAACCGCCCAGGACGCGGATCACCAGGACCTCCTTGGCCCCGGTGTTGTCCGCCACCCTGCAGCGCGTCTCCTGCTGGATCACCGTTGTCTACCCGCGCTCCCTACTTCGCCCGCTCGACGATCTCGACGATCCGCCACCGCTTCGTCTTCGAGAGCGGGCGGGTCTCCATCACGCGCACGGTGTCACCCACGTGGGCCTCGTTGCCCTCGTCGTGCACCGCGAGCTTCGAGGAGCGGCGCACGATCTTCTTGTAGAGCGGGTGCCGCATCTTGCGGTCGACCTTGATCAGGACGGTCTTGTCCATCTTGTCGGACACGACCAGCCCTGTCCGGATCTTCCGCCGGCCCCGCTCCTGCACCTGCTCCTGCTCGCTCACGACTCCTCCTCGGGGGCCTCGTCGCCGGCCTCGGGCTCGTCGGCTTCGCGCTCGGGCTGCGCCTGCGCACGGGCCCGATCCTCGCGCGAGCGGGCCAGCGCCTCCTGGTCGGCCCGGGCCAGCTCCTCCTCGAGCTCGAGCTCGAGGTGCCGCTCGCGCAGGAGGGTCAGGATCCGCGCGACCTCGTGCCGGACCTGCTTGATCCGCATCGGGTTGTCGAGCTGTCCCGTGGCCAGCTGGAACCGGAGGTTGAACAGCTCCTCCTTCAGCGACTCCAGCCGCTCGAACAGCTCTTCGTCTCCGAGCTCGCGGAGCTCCGCCACGCGCGTCACTCGGCACCTCCGGCGCGGGCGATGAACTTCGTCTTGATCGGCAGCTTGTGGGCCGCGCGGAGCATGGCCTCACGGGCCAGCGACTCGGAGACGCCGGATAGCTCGAACATCACGCGACCGGGCTTCACCACGGCGACCCAGCCCTCAGGGTTGCCCTTGCCCGAGCCCATCCGGGTCTCTGCCGGCTTCTTCGTGTACGGCTTGTCGGGGAAGATGTTGATCCACACCTTCCCGCCGCGTCGGATGTGCCGGGTGATGGCCACACGGGCCGCCTCGATCTGCCGGTTCGTGATCCACGCCGGCTCCATCGCGACGAGCCCGAAGTCGCCGAAGTGGACCTCGGTGCCGCCCTTGGCCTGGCCGCGCATCCGGCCCCGATGCACCTTGCGGTGCTTGACCTTCTTCGGAGCGAGCATCAGGCCTTGGCCTCCCCGCTCTCGGGCGTGTCGGACGCGGCGGACGGGCTCTCCTCGGCGGCGGCCTCCGGAGCCTCGGCCGGGGTCGCGGCCGGTTCCGGGACCTCGGCCGGGGTCGCGGCGGGCTTCGCCTCGGCTGCGGGCTGCTCGACCTCCGTCACCTCGGCCGCCTCCCGCTCGTCGGTGATCAGCGCGCCGGTGGAGGACCCGCCGCCGCTGGAAACCTGGGCCAGGGCCCGCGCGCGGGCGCGCTCGGTCTCCTGCTCGGCCTGCGGGATCTCGTCACCGTGGTAGACCCACACCTTCACGCCGATCAGGCCGAAGGTGGTCTTGGCCTCCGCCGTCCCGAAGTCGATCCGGGCCCGCAGCGTGTGCAGGGGCACGCGGCCCTCGCGGTACCACTCGCGCCGGGACATCTCGGTGCCGCCCAGCCGGCCGCCGCACTGCACGCGCACGCCGAGGGCTCCCGAGCGCATCGCGGTCTGGACCGCCCGGCGCATGGCCCGGCGGAACGACACGCGGCCGGCCAGCTGCTCGGCCACGCCCTGCGCCAACAGGGTGGAATCGGTCTCGGGACGCAGCTCGCTGGCGGCCGAGTTCATGTCCTCGACCTTCACGTCCACCCGCTTCTTCGTGAAGCGCTCGACGTCCTTTCGGATCCGGTCGACCTCTGCGCCCTTGCGGCCGATCACGATGCCGGGACGGGCCGTGCGGATGAACACCCAGATCTGGTCGCCCTTGCGCTCGATGTCGATGCTGGAGATCCCGGCCCGGGACAGCCTCGAGCGGATGTGCTTGCGGATCCAGACGTCCTCGTGGAGGGCCTCGGCGTAGTCGCGCCCGGCGTACCAGTTGGACTTCCAGGGGTAGATGACCCCCAGACGGAACCCGTACGGGTTGACCTTGTGTCCCACGACCTATTCCTCTCCCAACGATCTCACGACCACGGTGATGTGCGCGGTGCGCTTGCGCACGCGCGCGGCGCGCCCGTAGGCGCGAGGCCGCCACCGCCGCAGCGTGGGCCCCGCGTCCACCCAGGCCCGGTCCACCACGAGGTTCTGTGGGGCCACGCCCGGCACCTGCTCGGCGTTCGCGACGGCCGAGTTCAGGCACTTCTCGACGGTCTTCGAGGCGCCGAGCGGCGAGAAGCGCAGGATCCGGCGGGCCTCATCCACCTGCTGGCCGCGGATGAGGTCGATCACCCGCCGCGCTTTCGGCGGGGAGATCCGCACGTACTTGACCTGTGCCTTCGCTTCCATCGCCTACCTGACCGAACTGCTCCGCTCGGAGCGCGCGTGCGACCGGAACGTGCGGGTCGGCGCGAACTCGCCGAGCTTGTGCCCGACCATCGACTCCGAGACGTACACGGGGACGTGCTTGCGGCCGTCGTGCACCGCGATGGTGTGCCCGACCATCTCGGGCACGATCGTGGAGCGCCGGGACCAGGTCCGGATGACCTTCTTCTCGCCCCGCCGGTTCATCTCGGCGACCTTGACCATCAGGTGCTCGTCCACGAACGGACCCTTCTTGATGGACCTCGGCATCGGCTAGCCACGCCCCTTCCCACGGCGCCGGACGATGAACTTGTTCGACGCCTTGTTCTTCTTCCTCGTGCGGCCCTCCTTCTTCCCCCACGGCGACGTGGGGTGGCGGCCGCCCGAGCTCTTGCCCTCGCCGCCGCCGAGCGGGTGATCCACCGGGTTCATGGCCACGCCGCGGACCGAGGGCCGCTTGCCCTTCCACCGGTTGCGGCCGGCCTTGCCCAGCTGGATGAGCTCGTGCTCGGCGTTGCCGACCTCGCCGACGGTGGCCTTGCAGATGGCCTCGACCATCCGGGTTTCGCCGGACGGGAGGCGAAGCGTCGCGTACCGCCCCTCCTTGGCCATCACCTGGATGCTGGTGCCGGCCGAACGGGCCATCCGAGCCCCGGCGCCCGGTTTCAGCTCGACCGCGTGCACCGTGGTACCGACCGGGATGTTCCGGAGCGGGAGCGCGTTGCCCGGGCGGACGTCGGCAGTGTCGCCAGAGACCACGCGATCGCCCACGCCGAGTCCTTGGGGCGCAAGGATGTAGCGCTTCTCCCCGTCGGCGTAGTGCAGCAGCGCGATCCGGGCGGTGCGGTTCGGGTCGTACTCGATGTGAGCGACCTTGGCCGGCACGCCGTCCTTCTCGCGGCGGAAGTCGATCACGCGGTACCGGCGCTTCGTGCCGCCGCCCTGATGCCGCGCGGTGATGCGGCCGTGCGTGTTCCGGCCGGCCCGCTTGCGGCCCTTGGCCACGAGGGACTTCTCGGGCTTGCTGCGGGTGATCTCGTCGAACGACGAGACGCTGGCGCCGCGGCGGCCCGGCGTGGTCGGCTTGTACTTGCGAACGGCCATGACTACTTCCCGGTCTCGAAGATCTCGATGGAGTCCCCCTCGGCGAGGGTGACGATGGCCCGCTTCTGGTCGGCCCGCTTGCCGGTGGTGAACCGGCGGCGCTTCACCTTCCCCTTGCGGTTCAGGGTGTTCACCGAGACCACCTGAACGTTCCAGATCTGCTGGATCGCCTCCTTGATCTCGGTCTTGTTCGACCGCCGGTCCACCAGGAACGTGTAGACGTTGCCCTCCAGACCGGCGTAGGACTTCTCCGAGACGACGGGGCGGATGATCACGTCGCGCGGGGTCTTCACTCGGCCTCGCCCCCCTTGCCCTCCACGGCGTCCAGCGCCGCACGCGTGAACAACACGCGGTCGGCGGCGATCACCTCGTAGGTCCCGAGCGACGGCACGTACGCGATGCGGACGTTCACGAGGTTGCGGAAGGACTTCTCCACGGCGCCGTCGTCCGTGGGACCCGGCAGCACCAGGAGGACCTTGCCCTCGAGCTCGAGGGCCTCCAGCACCCCGGCGGCCTCCTTCGTCTTGGGCTGCTCGAACCGGAGCTCGTCGACCACCGAGAGCTTGCCGCTCTGCAGGGCGTCGGTCAGCGCCCCGCGGAGCGCGCCCCGCTTCATCTTCTTGTTCACGCGCATGGAGTGGTCGCGCGGCTGCGGTCCGTGCACGACGCCGCCGCCGGTCCACTGCGGGGCGCGGATCGAGCCCTGCCGGGCCCGGCCCGTGCCCTTCTGCCGCCACGGCTTCTTCCCGCCGCCCGCGACGTCTCCCCGGGTCTTCGTGGCGTGTGTGCCGCGGCGGAGCGCGGCCTGTCCGGCCACCACGACCTGGTGCATGAGGGGCACGCTGACGCGGGCCTCGAAGACCTCGGCTGCCAGGTCGCGGTCGGCGACCTTCTTGCCCGACGCGTCGAGCACGGGGACGGACGTCATCAGGCCCCCTTCCTCGCGGCCGCCGGCACCTTCACCGCGGAGCGCACCATCACCAGGCCGCCGGCCGGCCCGGGCACCGCGCCGCGAAGGAGCAGCAGGTTGCGCTCGCGGTCGGTCGCCACGACCTCCAGGTTCAGCACGGTCACGCGCTCGTTGCCCATCTGGCCGGCCATGCGCATGCCCTTGAACACGCGCGAGGGCGTGGCGCAGGCGCCGATGGCGCCGGGCGAGCGATGCTTGCGCTCGGTGCCGTGGCTGCTGCCCAGGCCGCTGAACCCGTGCCGCTTCATGACGCCCGCGAAGCCCTTGCCCTTCGACACGCCGACCACGTCGGCGAGCTCGCCCGTCTGGAACAGGTCGGCCCGGAGCTCCTGGCCGGGCGTGTACCCCGAGGCATCGTCGGTCCGCAGCTCCACCAGGTGACGCCCGGGCTTGCCGCCGTGGGCTTCATAGTGACCCTGCATCGGCTGGGTGAGGCGGTTCGAGCGGGGCTCCTCGAAGGCCAGCTGGACGGCCTCGTAGCCGTCCCGGTCCTTCGTCTTCACCTGCGCCACGAAGCACGGCCCGGCCCTCACGACCGTCACGGGGATGGCCCGCGTGTCGTCGAAGATCTGGGTCATGCCCACCTTCGTGCCGAGGATGCCCTTGACCTCTGCCATCAGAGCTTGATCTCGATGTCCACCCCCGAGGACAGGTTCAGGCGCTGGAGCTCCTGGACCGTCTTCGAGGTCGCGTCCACGATGTCGATGAGCCGCTTGTGCGTGAGCATCTGGAAGTGCTCGCGGGAGTCCTTGTACTTGTGCGGCGAGCGGATGACCGTGTAGATCGAGCGCTCGGTGGGCAGGGGCACGGGACCCACGACCTTGGCGCCGGTCCGCGTGACGTGCTCGACGATCTCGCGAGCCGCCACGTCCAGCATCCGGTGGTCGTAGGCGCGGAGCTTGATGCGGATCCTCGGTCCGGCCACGTGTCCCTACGCTTCCCTTCCCTGTTCCTCGTGCCTACTTGACGATCTCGGTGACGCGCCCGGCACCCACGGTGCGGCCGCCCTCGCGGATGGCGAAGCGCAGGCCCTCCTCCATGGCGATGGGGGCGATCAGCTCGACGGTGATCTCCACGTTGTCGCCGGGCATCACCATCT
>DASWAT010000134.1:0-3791 GCA_036390995.1 Actinomycetota bacterium
AAGGTGATCGAGAACGAACACTGGCTCCGTCCGCCCTCACCGAGACGGAGGACCGGAGATCCGGCCACACCGGGAGACGGGGAGGCGGTCGAGAATGACAGCAGCGACTCCCAGGCCTCCGGCGAGCCGTTCCACCAGGCGATCATGACCGCGTCTCCATCGGGGGCGTAAGTCCCGTCCTCCCGTTGGAACGGCATCGGTCCCGTGATCGTGACGACCTCGCCCGAGACTCCTCGGTTCACGCTGAGGTTCATCCCGTACGGCCCGTGTGCCGGGATCGGACACACCGGCGGCAGCTGCAGGGTGTCGAGCTCGTGCTGGGCGCGCTCGACCAAAGCCGGGTCCGGGGAGTCACTGCCGAGGTAGACGCGAATCAGGGCGGCGGGATCGTCGATCTCCAGGACCGTGTAGCGGCCAGTCGGCTCCTCGGCTTCGGGGCCGCGTCTGGCGGCCTGCGCCAGGTCGAAGCTGGTGGCCTCATACGGGTACGGGCCCGATGAGGGGTCGAACGTCCACGGCGTCGTCTCCACCGTGACCAACACGTCGTTCGGGGAGAGCGACGTGATGGTGTCGGGCGGGATCGCCGCGCCGAGGGAGAGGTCGCTCCTCGCGAACGGCACCGTCGAGGCCCAGGCCACCGTCGCATCACCATCGGGCGCCGGGGCCGACTCGTGCGTGTACCACCCGTCGCCTCCGGCCAGATGCGGCGGGAGGTAGGCTTGCTCGGCGGTCGCAGGCGGCGCCTGCGCCCCGATTGGTCGGAAGACCCAGAAGCTCATCGGCGCTCCCCGACACCCGTAGCAGGATGTCCCCCTGTCCCCGACCGTGATCCCTTCCGCCGCCATCGCCAAAACATCGCCGGCCGGGACCAGCTGCGCGAACCGGAAGAGCCGGTACGGCTGGTCGTTCGCGGTCACGGTGGGCTCGGTCACCCCTCCGTTCACGGGATCCCACTCCGTCGCCCCAGGCGGCAGCGTCGCGGCGTAACCGCAATCCCAGGCGAAGACCGTACCCTCGACGACCGCGCTGTCCACGTAGCACTCGCCGCTCTCCCCGGGCACGTCCGGCAACGGACGCCACTCGTCCCGGTCGGGGAAGTACTCAGCAGCCTTGAAGGCGTAGTCCCACGCCACCATCCGGTCCCCGGTCCAGACCGCGGACGAGGCCTGGGGAGAAAGCTCGGACGGCGCGATCCGATGCCAGCTATCGGTCGTCGGGTCATAGGCCGCGCCGACGACATGTGACGTCGAGGCGATGTTCCGGCTGTTCAGGAGCGATCCGAGCACGATCATCTCGTGCCCCGTCCACACGCCGCTCGCGAGGTTCAGGCCGATCGGGGCATCGGCGATGCGGCGCCACATGTCGGTCTCGGGGTCATAGGCGGCGCCCTGGGTGTTCTCCGGGTCGCCGGGCGCGCCGCCACCCCAGGAGATGAGCTCGCTGCCCGTCCACACCAGGGCGCCCCCGAAGGAGGGCTGGTGCGGCGAGGAGGGGATCTCGTGCCAGCGCTCCGTCGCGGGATCGAACGCCAAACCGCTGGCAGACGCCAAACCGCTGTCTTGACCTCGCTGGGCGCCCCAGAAGATGGCTTCGGTCCCGGTCCACACCGCCCGCGTGTACTTGCCGGGGACGGGCGATGGTGGGATCGGCCGCCACGCTCCTGTCACAGGATCGAACGCGTACCCATCCGATGTCGGTGCGTAGTCCGTATCCCCCGAGCGGACGCCTCCCCAGTACAGGAGCTCGTCGCCGGCCCAGGCGAGCGTCGCGCCCTGCCGGGGCTCCGGCGGCGCCGGGAGCTGCGTCCACCCTTCCCCATAGGAGGCCCACGGATCCCCGGGGGGGGCAGGTGTCTCCGACGCGGGTGGTCGAGGGGTGGGACGGAGGGCCCGCCAGACGAGCACGCCAGAGGCGGCGAACACGGCGAAGGCCAGGGTCGCCGTCAGGAACCGCTTCGCCCGATCCGGAGGACGATTCGGCAGAGGCGCGGTGATCCCCTCCGCCCGGGCGCCGATCTCGGCCCACAGGTCGGGCGGACTCACCCGATCGGCCTCTCGGAGGCGGTTGCGAAGTTCAGCCATCGTCCTCCTCCAGCAGCGTGCGCATCCGGCGCCTCGCCCGGTGAACGTGGACCGCCACTGCCGAGACGCTGGTTCCTAGGATCGCGGCGATCTCCCGGTGCGGGTAGCCGGCGTAGTCTGCGAGGATGAGCGCGGCGCGTTGCCGATCGCTCAGCCTCGCCAGGCTCCGGGTCAGCTCCACCAGTGAGGGCATGGGGGGCTCCGGCGGGTCCGCCAACAGCGGGCTGGTTGCTCGCATCGTCTTCATCTCTCCCGCCGCAATCCGGAACGCGGTTCGCCAGATCCACGCGAGCGGATCCCGCAGCTGTTCGCCCCGCTCGATGGCCTGGGCGAAGGCCTCCGCCACGGCGTCGTCGGCCACCTCGGGCCGGCCGGTCGACATCCACACCGAGCGCCAGAGTCGATCGCCGTGCTCCCGGTAAAGGACCCCGAGGTCACGCTCCGCGTCGGCCTCCCGCGTTCCCCTCTTCACCTCACAGGAGACAGGGTCCGGAGCGGGTCGGTTCCTTAACACCGAGCTCGCGAAGAGACGAAACGCTTGCTCACCGGGATCGGGTGAACTCGACAGCGGACATCTTGCCCGATCACCTACGAGCGCCGTCGCGCGCGAGCCGTCGGAGCCTGGCACCGATCAGAGGGAGATGTCGTAGACGGTCTGCAAGCGGACCTCGTCCCCAAGGACCTCCCTCATCCGGGCCCGGTGCTCGGGGTCGATGGGCAGCGGATCTTCTTCCGCCGCTCGGTGGGCTTGGTCCAGGTCCTCTGCCTCCATGAGATGGATGAGAACGGGCTCCCCGCCGACGTTCGCGAGCAACGCGGCTTCGTGCCTGACGGTCTCGTTCGCGAACGTCTCGAGAACCTCGTCCCTGCGCTGCTCCAGCTGCCGGCCCCAGGCCTTAAGGTCCTCGATCCGCTCGGGCCGGACCCGGAACGCTCGCATCCCCACCATGTCGATCCCTCCACCTCATCCATCGATGGTTGCACTCGGTCCGGCCCTCGGATCCAGGCGCGACGATCCGGGGCACGGTACTGCGGAGTGTGTGGGATGGGCTACTCATCCGTTCAGCCTCGCTCGCTCCACGTAGTTCGCGCGCTCGGTCACAAGACCGTCCCGGGCCTCGACCGACGATCGAGCGGCGAAGGAGAGCTCCCAGTCCTCCAGCGCCGGTCGGCCCGCCACCTCCCATCGGGAGTACAGCTCGGAGAGCTCCTCGAGCAGCGCCGGATCGCCCGCGGCGCGGATCCCATCGGGCGACGCGAGGACCCAGCCGCGACGATCCATCAGCCCGACGCCACTCCTGGTCGGATCGATCGGACCGGGGGGTGCCGGACCGGTGAAGGCCCGCGGATCGCTGAGCGCCAGGAACAGGAAGAAATCCATGAGGTCGCGGGGCACGCCCCAGCCGGCGATCGGCTCCCCCCTCCCGAACCCTGCCCACACGGGGCGCTCGTGTTCGGCCCGCATCTCCTCCGGACCGGATCGCGCCTCGGGCCACGGCAGCTTCTGTTCCAAGATCCCGCGCGCGGGGATGAACGCCGCCCACGAGACGAACCGCCCCTCAAGGCTGTCCTCTCTGCGCTCGAGCGCCACCAGTGGGTGGAGTCCGGCGTGCTCCAGCGGGAGCACGATCCGCCCACCCGGGGAGAGCTGCTCCTCCCACCGGGGCGACAGGTCCGGGCACCCCACGGTCACAACGATCCGGTCGAAGA
>DASWAT010000135.1:0-2113 GCA_036390995.1 Actinomycetota bacterium
GTGAACCCCAGCTCGGCCATGACGGTCGCTCCCGGAGCCGATGCACCGAAGCGGTCGAGGGCCACGATACGTCCGTGCTCTCCAACCCACCGGTGCCATCCGTGGGGTCCGCCCGCCTCGACGGCCACCCTCGCCCGGATCGAGTGAGGGAGCACGGCCTCACGGTACGAGGCAGGTTGACGCTCGAAGAGCTCCCACGACGGCATCGACACGATCCGGCAACCGATGCCGTCCGCCGCGATCATCTCAGCGGCCGACACGGCAAGCGCGACCTCCGAGCCGGTGGCGATCAGGATGAGGTCGGGTGCCAGATCCGGCGCGCCGCCCGACAAGGCGCCGGTCTCGCCCAGCACGTAGGCGCCGCTCGCGAGACCGGAAGCCGGAGCGAACCGATCACGGTCCAGGACCGGAACGTCCTGGCGCGTCAGCACGATCGCGGTGGGTCCGTCTGAACGTTCGAGCGCCACCTTCCACGCTTCTGTCGTCTCCGCGGCATCGGCGGGACGGAGCACGACGAGATTGGGCACGGCCCGCAGCGAGGCCAGCTGCTCCACGGGCTCGTGGGTCGGCCCGTCTTCCCCGAGCGCGACGGAGTCGTGCGTGAAGACGTAGATCACCGGCTGGTTCATGAGGGCCGCCAGGCGGATCGACGGGCGCATGTAGTCCGAGAAGATCAGGAACGTCCCGCCGAAGGGGCGGAGGCCGCCGTGCAGCGACATCCCGTTCAGGATGGCCCCCATCGCGTGCTCCCGCACCCCGAAGTGCACGTACCGACCTGGACGCCCGCGTGTGAACGACTGCTCCGTGGGGAGCGCGGTGTTGTTGGACTCGGTGAGGTCCGCCGAGCCCCCCACCAGCTCCGGGATGGCGGGAGCCAGGGCGGCGAGGATCTTTCCCGAGGCCTTCCGGGTCGCCATCTTCTCTTCTCCCCGGAGATCGGGGAGATGTGCTTCCAAGTCGGCGGGCAGGGATCGTGCCATGGTTCGGGACCATTCGAGCGCGAGACCGGGCGCCGCTCCCACCCAGCGGTCGAAGCGACGAAGCCAGCTCGACTCGAGGGCGGCGCCCTGCTCCGCGACCTGCCCGAACCGCCGTCGTGCAACATCGGGGACGAAGAACTCCGCATCCGGCCACCCGTGGCGAGCCCTCCACCCCGCGACCTCGTCCGCGCCCAGCGGAGCGCCATGGGCGGCAGCCGTATCCTGCTTGGTCGGAGCCCCGAACCCGATATGGGTGGCGACGACGATCATCGACGGACGCTCGGGCTCCTCCCGCGCCGCGCCGATGGCCAGCTCCAGAGCCTCGAGGTCGTTGCCGTCTTCGACATGTTGCACGTGCCATCGGTAGGCCTCGAACCGCTGTCCCACGTTCTCGCCGAAGGACAGATCGGTGGGCCCGTCGATCGAGATGTCGTTGTCGTCGTACAGGCAGATCAGCTTGCCGAGGCCCAGGTGGCCGGCAAGCGAGGCCGCCTCCGAGGCCACCCCTTCCATCATGTCGCCGTCCGAGCACAGCACGTACGTGTTGTGGTCGACGATCTCCAGCTCGGGAAGGTTGAAGCGGTCGGCCATCATCCGCTCTGCGAGCGCCATGCCCACGGCGTTGGCGAACCCCTGACCCAGCGGGCCGGTCGTCGTCTCGACGCCGGCGGTGAGGGAGTGCTCGGGGTGTCCGGGCGTCCTCGAGCCCCACTGCCTGAAGCGCCGGATCTCGTCGAGCGGCAGGTCGTAGCCGGTCAGGTGCAGCAGCGCGTACAGCAGCATGGACGCGTGCCCGGCAGAGAGCACGAACCGATCCCGGTCGGACCATGCGGGATCGGCGGGGTTGTGTCGCAGGAACCGGGTCCAGAGCACGAACGCGGCGGGCGCCGCACCCAGCGGCATCCCTGGATGACCGGAGTTGGCCCGCTCGACCGCATCGATCGCCAGGGCACGGATCGTGTTGATGCACAGCTCGTCGAGCTGTCTCGCCTCGAGCCCTGTCCGCGAGATCTCGGCCCGAGGCGTCATCCGGATAGGCGCCCCAGGTGCTCGGACGCGCCGTGCTCGGAGCCGGAGAGGTCCAAGGACCGTCGCAGCTCGGCCACCGCGGCCCGCTTGCCTTCGGGGTGCCC
>DASWAT010000136.1:0-4878 GCA_036390995.1 Actinomycetota bacterium
GGCTAGAATCCGTGTTCTAGCTGCTCGCGACCATGCGACCAGCGCTTCTCCACGGGGGGGACACGCCATGCCCAGGTCGATGTGGAAAGGGGCCATCTCGTTCGGCCTCGTGACGATCCCGGTCGCCGTTTACCCGGTGACCGAGGAGAAGGGTCTGAAGTTCAACCAGCTCCACGACGAAGACGGCGGCCGGATCCGCTACAAGCGCGTGTGCGAGAAGGACGGCGAGGAGGTCACGTTCGACCACATCGTGAAGGGATACGAGTACGAGAAGGACAGGTACGTGATCCTCACCGACGAGGATCTCGACAAGGTGCCCGTGGAATCCAGCCGGGCCATCGACATCCAGCAGTTCGTGGACCTCGACGAGATCGACCCGGTGCTGTTCAAGAAGTCCTACTACCTCGTTCCCGACGAGACCGGGGCGAAGGCGTACGCGCTCCTCCGCCGGGCCCTCACCGAGGAGAACAAGGTCGGCGTCGCGAAGGTCTCGTTCAGGGACAAGGAGCACCTCGCCGCCCTGCGGTTCAAGGAGGACGTGTTCGTCCTCGAGACGATGTACTGGCCCGACGAGATCCGGGCCGCCGAGTTCGACACCGTAGGGGCCGGCGCGAAGGTCCGGGCGCAGGAGGTGGAGATGGCGAAGACGCTCATCGAGAACCTCACCGAGCCGTGGAACCCCGAGGCGTACAGAGACGACTACCGCGAAGCGCTGCTCGAGATCGTCGAGAAGAAGATCGCCGGCGAGGAGATCGAGGTCGTCCCGGAGGCCGCGCCGTCGAAGGTGGTCGATCTCATGGAGGCGCTGAAGGCCTCCGTCGAGGCGGCGAAGAAGAAGACGCCCCCGGCCGCGGCGAAGAGGTCCGC
Organism: Actinomycetota bacterium; assembly: GCA_036390995.1. Classification (GTDB taxonomy): domain Bacteria; phylum Actinomycetota; class UBA4738; order UBA4738; family HRBIN12; genus DASQQQ01. Next base: position 868 of record DASWAT010000136.1, read on the forward strand.
GGCGAAGAAGTCGACGGCCAAGAAGGCGGCGGCGCCGAGGAAGAAGGCCGCTGCGGGCTGACGCGTGGCGTCCACACCCCCGCCCGGGTACGCGGTCCGCGGGGCCATGCGCGACGACCTGGATGGCGTTCGAGCGTTGCTCGATGCGTACGACACGTGGGACGTCGGGCGGCCCGACACGGCGATCGAGCACGTGGTCGACGATTGGGAGTCGCCATCGCTCGACATGGAGCGCGATACCTTCGTCGTGATGTCGGCCGACGGCTCGATGGCGGCGTACGGGCTGAGCGCGCACGTGCCGGCGGATCCCGGCGTCGACGGGTGGGGCATCGTCCATCCCGAGCACCGGGCGCGTGGCGTCGGATCCTTCCTGGTGGACCTCGTGGTCGGGCGGGCCGTCGAGATGGCTGCCGAGCGAGAGCCTCCGCGCGTGCTCCGCTACTTCGTGTCGGCGAACGACACCGCCGCGTCGTCGCTCCTCGATCGCCGCCGGTTCGAGCCCGTCCGGCGGATGCTCCATCTCGAGCGCGCCCTCGGCGTCGAGACCGCACCGTCGCCGCCGCCCGGCGTGACCATCCGCCGCTTCAGGGACGCTGATGGTCGAGCGGTGCACGCCGCCCTGGAAGAGGCGTTCGCCGAGCACTGGGGGATCGCTCCGACGGCCTTCGAGACGTGGCAGGCGGAGGTGCTCGATCGTCCGAGCTTCCGGCCCGAGCTGGTCCTGCTGGCGGAAGCCGACGGCGAGCTGGTCGGCGTGCTCATCGAGAAGGACACCCAGGATGCGGGGTGGATCGACGAGCTCGGCGTGCGACCACGGTGGCGAGGGATGGGGATCGCCGCGGCGCTGATGCAGCAGGCGCTCGCCGACCTCGCCGGACGGGGCCACGTCCAGGCGCGGCTGAACGTCGACGCCGGCAACGACAGCGGAGCCCTGCAGCTGTACGAGCGCGTGGGCATGCGGGTCCGTCGAACGTGGCTCGTCTACGAGAAGCCGCTGGCTGGCTAAGCTACGGGGCAGCCGGCGGAGGAGGACCCAGTGAAGCTGGTCGTCGCCATCGTGAAGCCGTTCAAGCTCGACGAGGTCAAGGAGACCCTCCGCGAGATGGGCGTCCAGGGCCTGACCACCACCGAGGTCGAGGGTTTCGGGCGGCAGCGCGGCCACACCGAGGTCTATCGGGGCGCCGAGTACCAGGTCGACTTCGTCCCGAAGGTGAAGGTGGAGGTCGTGTGTGACGACGACCAGGTCGATCAGATCATCGAGGCGATCGTGAAGGCCGCCCGTACCGGCAAGATCGGCGACGGGAAGATATGGGTCACGCCCGCCGAGCAGGTGATCCGGATCCGCACGGGGGAGATGGGTCCCGACGCCCTCTGAGGAGGGGCGTGGCCCGATGTCCGTCCGTCCGGCCTCGGTGGCGCGGCTCCTCGACGAGCTCCGCGCCCTCGACCGCGCTTACTCCGCTGGTCACCACGGCCGGTGGTCCGCCGCCCGGCGCGCGGAGCTGGTCGACGCTTGCCTGCGCGACCTCCTCGCGGAGGTGGGTTCATCGAACGGGGTGGCCCTCGTCGCACAGGGCGGGTACGGGCGCTCCGAGCTCGCGCCGGGCTCCGACATCGACCTGCTGATCCTTCACCCGGGCGCCGATCCCGACGGGGTCGCCGCGCTCGCCGAGCGTGTGCTCTATCCGCTGTGGGACGCCGGGCTCACCGTCGGCCACGCCGTCCGCACGCCGGATGAATGTCTGGCCATCGCGGCCGAACGCCTGGACGCGGCCACGGCCATGCTGGACGGGCGGCACGTGAGCGGAGATCCGGCAACGTGGCCCCGGGTGCGCGATCGCCTCGTGGCGGGGATCCGCCGGGACCCGAGGGGCTTCGCCGGCCGCCTGCGGGACGACGCGCGCGAGCGTCGGGAGCGGCACGGTTCGGTGTCGTGGCTGCTCGAGCCCGAGCTGAAAGAGGGAGCGGGGGGACTGCGCGACGTCCACTCGCTCGGCTGGCTGTCGGCTGCGGTCGCCGACGAGCCGGGTCTGGCCGGTCTGGTGCGGGCCGCGGTCCTGCGCGGCGCCGAGCGCGCCTCGGTGGAGGCGGCGTGGGAGTTCCTGGTCCGGGTTCGAAGCGCGCTGCACCTGGAGACAGGGCGCGCCACGGACCGTCTCTTCCTCGACCAGCAGCCGTCGATCGCCAGGGCGATGGGGTTCGAGGACGAACCCGGGCTCCGCGCCGTGGATGGCCTCATGCGGGCGGTGTTCGAGCACGCGCGGCAGGTCGAGCATGTTCGGCGGCTGGTGTTCGGGCGTTTCCTGCGGGCCGGCTCGGAGGCGCCCGAGGTCGAGCCCACGGCCGAGGGCGTGCTGAGCGCCTTCGCGAGGGTTGCCCGCGAGGGAGTAGTGATGCCGGCCGCGGAGCTCGACGGGGTCGAGGCGGCGGAGCTGCCCGTGGCGATAGCGTGGACGGAGGAGGTCCGGGAGGCGTTCCTGCGGATCCTGCGCGAGGGCGAACGCGGCGTGCGGGCGCTGGAAGCGATGGACCGTATCGGACTGCTCGTCCGACTCGTTCCGGAGTGGGGGCCGGTGCGGTGCCGGCCTCAGCGCGACCCGTACCACCGGTACACCGTGGACGTGCACCTGCTGCAGGCACTGGCGGCGATGGCGGAGCTCCTCGAGGGCCGGGATCGGGCCGAGCCGATGGTGGCCGAGGCCGCCGCGGCCGTGCACGACCGCGACGCGCTCCTGCTGGGCGCCCTGTTCCACGACATCGGCAAGACGGGGGAGGGCTCGCACGTGCCGATCGGCGCGCGGATGGCCCTCGCGGCGTTCGACCGGATGGGCCTGCCCGACGGCACGCGGGGCCTCGCCTCGTTCCTGGTGTCCGAGCACCTCCTGCTGTCGGACACCGCCACCCGGCGCGACCTGGCGGACGACGACCTTGTGCTCGACGTGGCAGCCCGCGTCGGCACGCCCGAGCGTCTGGCCGCGCTCTACCTGCTCACCGTCGCCGACGCCGCCGCGACGGGCCCGGCCGCCTGGACGCCGTGGCGGGCAACGCTGATCCGGGAGCTGGTGGCGAAGGTCCAGCGCGTGCTGGAGCGCGGCGAGATGGGCGCCGAGACGGCCGAACGCCTCACCGAGCGGGCGGACGCCCTCCGGGAGCTCCTCGCGGGCATCGAGCCGGCCGAGGTGGACCGATTCCTGCTGCGGATGCCGCGGAGCTACTTCCTCACGATCCCGCTCGAGCGGATCGTCGAGCACCATCCGCTCGTCTCGGCCCCGATCGGCGCCGTCGAGGTCCGGACGCTCGCCGGGCCGGGCTCCCGGCCCGGGACGTACGGACTCACCGTGGTGGCCGCCGACCGCCCGGGGCTGCTGTCGCTGATCGCCGGGGCCTTATCGCTGGCCGGCTTGTCGATCCTCACCGCGCAGGTGTTCACCACCGAGGACGGCGCGGCCGTCGACCTGTTCGAGGTCGAGGGAGCTTTCGAGCACGAGGTGAGGGAGGAGCGGTGGCGCGAGTTCCGGAACGTCCTGCGCCGGGCGATCGAGGGCAGGCTCTCGCTCGAGCACCGGGTGGAGGAGAAGCGCCGGCGGTACCCGGCCCCCAAGGTCCACACGCCGGTGGAGGTCACGGTGGACAACGTGGCTTCGGACTTCTTCACGGTGGTCGAGGTCGGCGCGCCCGACCGCATCGGCCTGCTCTTCGACGTCACGCGGACCCTCGCCGAGCTGCACCTCGACGTGCATCTCGCGAAGGTCGCGACGTATGCGGGCCGGGTGATCGACGTCTTCTACGTCCGGGACGAGCTCGGCCGAAAGGTCGAGGAGGATCCGCAGGTCGACGAGATCCGGCGGGCGCTCGGCGCCCGGGCCGTCGCGTAGGCCCGATCGCGTCCGTCAGGCGGGGAGGAACGCCTCGAGGCGCTCCGCGAGGCGGGGGCTGAGGCCCTCGTCCTCGTGCTTGAAGTAGCAGTACACGTCGGCCCCGGCGGCAAGGGCCGGGGCGATCCGCCCGGCC
>DASWAT010000137.1:0-3235 GCA_036390995.1 Actinomycetota bacterium
CGGCGGGTCCCCGGCTCGCGCGTGTCTGGCAGGATAGGACCCATGGACGCGCCGCTCCGTGCAGCCGTGGTGACGGTCTCCGACGGCGTGACCCACGGCACGCGGGCCGACGAGTCGGGGGACCTGGCCGAGGAGCTGCTCCGGGCCTCCGGGTTCGAGGTGTCGGAGCGCGCCGTCGTGCCGGACGAGCGACCTCGGATCGAGGCGGTGCTGACGGGCCTGTGCGACGAGGCCGCCGTGCCGCTCGTCGTGACCACGGGCGGAACCGGGTTCGGGCCGCGCGACGTCACCCCCGAGGCCACCCGCGAGGTGATCGACCGCGAGGCACCGGGTCTCGCCGAGCTGATGCGCAGGGCCGGTCTGGAGACGACCCCGATGGCCGCGCTGTCCCGGGCGGTGGTCGGAAGCCGAGGCACGACCCTGATCCTCAACCTGCCGGGGAGCCCGAAGGGCGTACGCGAGAGCCTCGAGGCCGTCCTGCCCGTGATCGGGCACGCGCTCGAACTCCTGGCCGGAGGGACGGGTGAGCACCCCACCGGCCACGATGAGCGACCCCCGACCCACGAAGAGCACGTCGCATCGTGGGAACTGACGGTCCGAGAGGCCGGGCCGTTTGACTTCACGCCCGCCACCGAGCAGCCGTGGGTCGAGGCCACCGCGGTCAAGATCCTGGAGGGAACCCCGCCCTGTCGGGTTGGGAACCGGTTCCGGGTGGCCCCCGGCGGCGCGGAAGAGGGGACCCTCGGATGCGCCGAGTTCGACGCGGCGGCCGCCGCCGACGCGCCCGAGGTGGTAGCCCTCGGCGAGCCGGTCACCCGCACGTACCGGCACGAGCTGGGCGAGGTGGAGGTCTACCTCGAGCCGCACCTGCCCCCGACCCGGCTCGTCGTCGTGTCCGCGACCGAGACGGCGCTCCATCTCCTCCGGTTCGGCCGAGCTCTCGGGTACGAGACCGTCCTGGTGGAAACCCGGTCCGGGCGGGTGACGTCCGCGCACCGCGGCGAGGCCGGGGAGGACGTGCGGGACGTCCGAGACGTCGCCCTGCACGAGCGGACCGACGTGGTCTTCACGGACCATGACGCACCCGGCCTGGACGAGATGCTCGCAGGGGTCCTGCGGTCGTCGGCCCGGTTCATCGGCGTGATGGGCAGCCGGCGCCACGTGGGTCCCTACCTCGACGGGCTCCGGGCGCAAGGGTTCTCCGACGAGGATCTCGGACGGATCCGCTCGCCGGTCGGGTTGAACCTCGGCGGCCAGCGTCCGGAGGAGATCGCGGTCTCGATCGCCGCGGGGTTGGTGGCGGCCCGCCACGGCGGCGACGGTGGCTGGCTGGATCGCCGATGAGCCCGACCCCCACGCACGTCCGGAAGAACCGCCGGTTCTGGGACCGGTACAGCGACGAGTACCAGCGGGAGCATGCGCGGCAGCTCAACCGGTGGGACCGGCCGACCTGGGGCGTGTGGGCGATCCCCGAGGCGACGCTGAACGTCCTCGGCGACGTGGAGGGCGCGGACATCCTGGAGTTCGGGTGCGGCGCCGGGCAGTGGGCGATCTGCCTGGCACGGCGGGGGGCAAGGGTCGTTGGCCTTGATCTGTCGATCCGGCAGCTCCGTCACGCGCATCGTCTCATGGCGGAGGCGGGCACCTCGCTTCCCGTGGTGAACGCGAACGCCGAGCGGACCCCGTTCACCGATGCCAGCTTCGACGTGGTGTTCTGCGACCACGGCGCGATGACGTTCGGCGATCCCTTCCGGACGGTGCCGGAGGCAGCCAGGCTCCTGCGGCCGGGCGGCCTCCTCGCGTTCAACATCGCGACGCCGTTCCACTCGGTGTGCTGGAACGACGACGCCGACCGCGTGGACGATCGGCTCCACCACGCGTACTTCGGGATGCGGAAGTGGGACGAGGAATCCGTTGACTTCCAGCTTCCGTACGGGGAGTGGATCCGCCTGTTCCGGACGAACGGGCTCGAGGTGGAGGACCTTCTGGAGCTACGGCCCGGACCGAACGCTCGGACGACCTACCGAGACTTCATCGACCTCGTGTGGGCCCGCAGCTGGCCGGCGGAGAACGTCTGGAAGCTCCGCAAGCGGCGCGACTCGTATGAACCAGGCTAGCCGGGATCCACGCCGAACACGGATGCAGGTCGCCGTGATCCTGGCGGCCGCAGCGATCGTCCTCGGATGGGCGGTGCCGCCGCCAGCCGCCGCCCCGCCCGATCACCGTCCGAACATCGTGTTGATCCTCTCGGACGACCAGACGTATGACTCCCTGCCGCACGACCCCCCGGTGATGCCGTTCCTGCAGGCCGCGATGCGCGACCCGAAGGACCACTGGGTGTGGTTCCCGAACGCGTTCGTGAACACGCCGCTCTGTTGCCCATCCCGGGCGTCGATCCTGACGGGCCGGTACTCGCACCACACGGGCGTCCGCCGCAACCGCGACGGCATCCGGCTCGACGAGGGCGACACCCTCGCCATGTGGCTCCACGACGCCGGGTACACCACCGCCCTGTTCGGGAAGTACCTGAACCGCTACCCGTTCGACGCCGCGCCCTACGTCCCGCCCGGGTGGGACCGGTGGGGCGGGAAGATCCAGGGGAGCGGGGCCACCGTCTACTACAACTACGCCGTGTCCCGGCAGGGGTTCCCCGTGGCCTACGACCGAGGGCCCGCCGACTACTCCACCGACGTGTTCGCGCAGATGGCCGTCGACTTCATCGGAACGGCCCCGACCGACCACCCGTTCTTCCTGATGCTCGCCCCCACGGGACCGCACTCGCCGTGGGTCCCGGCCCCTCGGGACAACGGCTCATGGACCGGGTCGGTGCCCGAACCGCCGAGCGTGAACGAGCGGGCCGTCTCGGACAAGCCGGCGTGGATCCGAGGACTCCCCACACTGCGTCCCACGGACCTGGCCGAGGTGCGCACTGATCACCGGCTCGAGTACGAGACCTTGGCATCGGTGGACGACGCCGTCCGCTCGGTCATGGAGGCCCTGCGCGCCCGAGGACAGCTGGGCGACACGGTGATCGTCTACCTGTCCGACAACGGCTACTCGTACGGCGAACACCGGTGGATCACGAAGTCGTGCCCGTACGAGGAGTGCATCCGCACGCCGTTCCTCGTACGCATGCCCGGCACGGAGGCGCGAACGGACGAGCGCCTCGTTTCGAGCGTGGATGTCGCTCCGACGATCGCGGACATCGCCGGCGTGGACCCCGCCGAGCCCGTGG
>DASWAT010000138.1:0-2640 GCA_036390995.1 Actinomycetota bacterium
GAGCACGAACGCGGCGGGCGCCGCACCCAGCGGCATCCCTGGATGACCCGAGTTGGCCCGCTCGACCGCATCGATCGCCAGGGCACGGATCGTGTTGATGCACAGCTCGTCGAGCTGTCTCGCCTCGAGCCCTGTCCGCGAGGTCTCGGCCCGAGGCGTCATCCGGATCGGCGCCCCAGGTGCTCGGACGCGCCGTGCTCGGAGCCGGAGAGGTCCAGGGACCGTCGCAGCTCGGCCACCGCGGCCCGCTTGCCTTCGGGGTGCCCGAGGATGGCCGAACCCACCACGAGGAGCTCGGCCCCCGCCTCCCGCGCTCGGGGGGCGGTAGTGGCGGAGATCCCCCCGTCCACCTCGATCGAGACGTCGAGCCCGCATCCGTCGATCATGCGGCGGGCCTCGGCGATCTTCGGCTCCATCGCCCCGATGTACGCCTGTCCACCGAAGCCCGGGTTCACCGTCATGATCAGGAGAAGGTCGATCTGATCCAGCACGTGCCGGATGGCCTCCAACGGTGTGGCGGGGTTGAGCGCCGCGCCGGCTTTCGCCCCGAAGGCTCGAAGCGTGGACAGCGCCCGGTGGAGGTGGCGGCACGCCTCCACGTGGATGATGACGGTGTCGCAGCCCGCCCCGACATAGTCCTCGAGCCACCGATCGGGATCCTCGATCATCAGGTGCGCTTCGAAGGGCAGGGCCGTGTGCGTGCGACAGGCCCTCACGAGATCGGCTCCGAACGTCAGATTGGGGACGAAGCGCCCGTCCATCACGTCCCACTGGATCCGGTCGACGCCGGCCACCGTGAGGTCGGCCAGCTCCTCCCCGAGCCTGGAATAGTCCGCCCCGAGCACCGAGGCCACGATGGCCGGTTCCCTCATCTACACGCTCCGTTCCGTCGCATCTGGTCGCTACCTCCTCCGCCAGCCCGGGGACGGGTGAACCGCGCGTTGCAGGTCGGGCAACTCGGCGAGCACGGCGGCCCTGAGCAGCTCGTAGTCCCCCGCCGGGATCGACCGCAGGCCCTCCGGGCTGTGCGGGAGCGGCCCATCGAAGGACCAGCTCCCCACGAGGAGACCGATCAGACCCCCGACCTCGAACTCGGCCGGCGCGTCCCCCCGGAGCATGAGCAAGTACCGTTGGAGGCGTCGACGTTCTCGGATCGTGAACGTCAACGGGTCCCGGAGCACGGCCCACTGACCGCCGGTGAGCTTCACCCGCTGGCCGGCCAGGAGCACGTCGCGCACCGACAAGATCCCAAGCACCTGCTCGCCGTTGTGCACGACCAGGTGGCGGATGTGGTGGTCGGCCATCTCGGCCGTGGCCTCGTAGACCTCCCAATCCGGACCCACCGTCACGACATCGCGGGTCATCACCTCATCGACACGCGCGACGTCGAGATCCTTTCCCTGGGCCATGGCCCGAAGCATGTCTCGTTCGCTCACGATCCCCACCATCTCGTCCTTCTCCTCGACGACCGCCGCGCCCACGTCGTGCTCGGCCATGGCGCGCGCCGCCGCGCGCAGGCACTCCTCAGGCGCGACCACGAGAGGATCAGTGGTGGCGAGTTCTCCGACCTTCATGCCGGCTCCCCACCCCACGCGCTCGCGATGAGGTCCGATGCCTGGTACGACCAGTCGGGCCGCTTCAGGCGATAGCGATCGTCGTAGACGAACCGTCCGGTCCGCTCGTCGAAGTCCAGAAGCTTGGGAACCCGAAGCCGGCGGGGTCGAGGGCAGGCCCGGCCGAGGTGCTCACCGAACTCGTCCCCGAAGAGCCGGATCGCGCTCTGCACCAGGAGCGACTCACCGGTGGGAAGGGCGCACCGCTGGCCGCCGGTCACGGTGAGGGTTCGGGCGAGGGCCGTCTCCATGTCGGACTCCGAGCCTTCGCCCTGCTCGATCCGCGCGAGGCATCCGGTGATCTCCCCCGAGCCCTGCTTGCAGGCGGGGCATTGAGCGCACGACTCGATGGAGAGGAAACGGGAGAAGCTCAGGGTCACGCCCACGATGCAGGCGGAGTCGTCGTAGACGACGAAGCCCGCCGACCCGAGCCCCGACCCCACCGCCTTCATCGAATCGAAGTCCATCGGGGTGTCGAGCTGCTCTGATGAGAGCATCGAGCTGGAGGCGCCGGGGACGACGGCCTTGACCCCTCGCCCTGGGGGCGGACCTCCTCCCATGTCATACACGAGCGTGCGCAGCGGCGCGCCGAGCGGCAGTTCGTAGATGCCGGGGCGTCGCACGTCACCGCAGAGCGTGAACACCATGGTTCCGGGGGAGGTCTGCGTCCCGAACGACCGGAACCAGTGCGCTCCCTCGCGCACGATGTGCGGCACGTTCGCGAGGGTCTCGACGTTGTTCGTCGCCGTCGGGTTGCTGGACGCCTGCGTGGCGAACAGTCCCACCCTGTACGCGGGGAGGATCCGGGGCAAGGGGTCGTTCCCCTCGATCACCTCGAGGAGCGCCTTCTCCTCCCCGAACAGGTACTCGTCAGGTCCCTTGACGACCTCGACCTCGATCGGCCCGAGCATGTCGCTGCCCTGCATCTGCGCGATGGCCCGCTGCACGATGTCGATCTCTCGCTCGAAGGCCCCCTTGAGCGCGATGAACGCCTTCTTCGCTCCAACGGCGTGGGCGGCGATGGCGA
>DASWAT010000139.1:0-10030 GCA_036390995.1 Actinomycetota bacterium
AAGTGGAGGTGGGGGGATTCGAACCCCCGTCCCCAGGCGACCGTTCGGGGCTTCTCCGGGCGCAGCCGGCGGTCAGATCTCGCCTCGGGGCTCCCACCGGCGGAGCACCCCTCGGCCAGCCCGGGTGCGATGTCCGGCCGCGGCCCCCGGACGGAACCGAAACCGTGAGCCTGCTCACGACGCCCGATCCCCGATCGCAGGCAGGTCGGGGCGGACGGCTACCTAACTAGTTAGGCAGCGAGCGCGTATTCAGTATCGGCGCTTGTGTTTGTCCCGGCTTTTATCGAGGCATCCGGGGACCTCGGCCCGCTTCTCCCGAGCGGTGTCCGCCCAGGTCGAATCCAGTGCACCCCCATATGCAGTTGCCTCGAGTATACGGGAGTCAGGGAAGCGTCCTCGCGTACCGATGGATCCGGGCGTCGTGCTCGTAGCCGGCGGCCCGCCAGAATCCGGCCGCCCACCCCCCATCGGGGGCAGCACGGCGAGGCAGTACTATCGAGCCTCGCTACCCGTCCCACCCGACGACGACGGTCCCCACCAGGCGCCCCTCCTCCTCGGCCACCAGCAGGGCCCGCGGAGCGCGGGCTCACCTCCGGCGACGTGCGGCTTGCTCCATCTCGCGCTTGTGTTCGCGCTCGGCGATCGTCTGCCGCTTCTCGTACTGCCGCTTGCCTCGCGCCAGCGCGAGCTCCAGCTTCGCCAACCCGTGGGAGAAGTACACACGTAGCGGCACCAGGGCCAAGCCCCGCTCCGCCGTCTTGCCGATCAGCCGCTCGATCTCGGTCCGGCGCAGCAGCACCTTCCGGGTCCGCACCGGGTCGTAGTGGCGCTTGTCGCCCTGTTCGTACGGCGGGATGTGCATGCCCTCCAGCCACACCTCGTCGTCGCGGACGCGCGCGTAGGCCTCGGTGAGCGATCCGTGCCCGCCGCGGAGCGACTTCACCTCGGAGCCGGTCAGTACCAAGCCGGCCTCGAAGCGCTCGAGGATCTCGTAGTCGTGCAGGGCGCGGCGGTTCGAGACGACGGTCTTCTGTCCAGGAGCGGTCTTCGAGCTCGGGCTCATGGCCCGCAAGCTTAGACGCCGCTACACGTCGAGGAACCGGCGCATCCCGGCCAGGCCGGCCACCAACGCGACCGCTGCCCCGGCGACCAGCAGCCAGGGGATCACGGCGACCACGTCGCGGTTCGTCACCCACGGGATGAACAGGATCTTGTTGTAGAGCGGGTTGATGAACGCGACCTTCAACGTGAACAGGAACAGGATCGCCGCGCCTGCCCCTACGAGGCTCTCGAACAGACCCTCCACCAGGAACGGGACCCGGATCCGCCAGTTCGTGGCGCCCACCAGCCGCATGATGCCGATCTCCTTGCGGCGAGCGAACAGGCCCATCCGAACCGTGTTCGCGATGAGCACGGCCGCGGCGACGAGCATCACGAACGAGATGAGCAATCCGCCCACGCGGAACACCCGTGCCACGGCGAACAACCGCTCCAGGAACCGGCTCTGATCGACGATCCGCTCGATCCCCGGCTGGCCCTCGAGCACGGCGGCCACCTGACGGTACTGTTCGGGATCCGACAGCTTCACCCGCAGCGACGCCGGCAACGCGCTGCAGTCCACGTTCTCCACGAGGGCCTTCTGGCCCGCGAAGATCTCCTTGAACCGGTCGCACGCCTCCTGCTTGGTCTCGTAGTCCACGTTCGAGACCACGGGAAGCCCCTCGAGCTTCGACGTGAGCGATTCGACGGTTTGCGGATTCACCGGATCGGTCAGGTAGACGGCTACCTCCACGTTGCCGGTGGTCGCCTGGATCATGAGGTTCACCTGGCGACTGATCAGCATCGCCAGGCCGAACAGCAGGAGCGCGATGAAGGTCGTCGACACGGCCGCGAACGCGACCAGCCCGTTGCGGCGGAGCCCCGTCGTGACCTCTCGGAAGAAGTACTCGAACCGCCGCCCGGCCACCTAGCTGTACACCCCTCGGGACTGGTCGCGGATCACCTTGCCGCCGTCCAACTCGATCACCCGGCGGCGCATCGCGTCGACGATCGCCTGGTCGTGGGTGGCCATAACCACCGTGGTCCCGATGCGGTTCACTTTGTCCAGCAGGCGCATGATGTCGACGGAGGTGGTGGGGTCCAGGTTGCCGGTGGGCTCGTCGGCAAGCAGGACCAGCGGGCGGTTCACCACCGCGCGGGCGATCGAGACCCGCTGCTGCTCCCCGCCGGAGAGCTCGTCGGGGAAGTTATTGAGCTTGTCGCCGAGCCCGACCAGCTCGAGGATCTCGGGAACGCGTTGGTCGATCACGTGCTTCTGCTTCCCGATGACCTCGAGGGCGAACGCGACGTTCTCGAACACGGTCTTGTCCTGCAGGAGCTTGAAGTCCTGGAACACCGTGCCGATGTTCCGCCGCAGGTGCGGCACCTTCCACGGGGTGAGCTTGGCCAGGTTCTTGCCGGCCACGAAGATGTCGCCCTTGCTGGCCTCCTCCTCCTTCAGCAGGAGGCGGATGAACGTGGACTTGCCCGAACCGGACGCGCCCACGATGAAGACGAACTCACCCTTCTCGACCTCGACGTTGACATCGTCGAGCGCGATGACGTCGTTCTTGTAGATCTTCGTGACGTGCTGAAGACTGATCATCCGTGTCGTTTCGGCGGGAGATAGGGGGGCCTTGACCGCGGGGCAGTCTAGCAGGTACCCCCCCGCAACGGAACGATGGTGGGCCCACTACCCTGGTGGCGATGCGGACCATCACCAGGGGAGAAGCCCCGCCCGAACGGGCCGCCGCCGGGGCGGGGCCTTCGATGTCCCGCCGGTTCGCCGCCGCGATCGCCGGCCCGGCGCTGATCGTCGTCTCGGTCCTCGTCGCGCTCCGCGGCTTCGCCTTCGCCGACCTGATCACGAACCAACATCCCGACATCCTCTCCTTCTGGCTGCCGCGATCCTGCTTCATGGGGCGGAGCCTGGCCGCCGGCCACGTGCCGCTCTGGAACCCGTTCGAGATGGCCGGCACGCCGTTCGCCGCCGATCCGCAGTCGGGGTGGCTCTACCTGCCCTCCATGCTGACGTCGTGGCTCTTCGGCTGCGGCGGCGGTCTTCGAGCCTTCATCGTGCTCCAGCCGATCTTGGCCGGCCTCGGGCTGTTCTGGTTCCTCCGCAAGGAGGGTCTGGCTCGGATCGCGGCCACGGTCGGTGGGCTCTCGCTGGCCATGATGATCGCGGCCACGAACGTGGCGGTCTCATTGCCGTTCGCCGGCACGCTGGCCTGGACGCCGTTCGTGCTGGTTGGAGCGTCCGGATACCTGCGCGCGGAGCGCTGGTCGCGCCGGCTGCCGTGGCTGGCCCTGGCGGCGCTCGCGTGGGGCCAGGTCGCGAGCGCGCACATGTCGCACGGGCTCGTGATGTGCTCGGGACTTGCGTTCGCGTACCTGCTCGCGCGCTCGACCCACCAGATCCGCAAGGGGGAACGCTCGGCGGCGGCCGCGGCCGGCCTCACGGTTGCGTTCCTGCTCGTCCTTCCACTCGCGAACCTCGCGATCCTGATCCCGCGCCTCGCGCTGATCGGCCGGTCGAGCCTTCGGGGCGGCTACGCGTCGCTGGGCGGGACGCTCGCTCGAGCCGCGGGGGTCGAGGACAGACCTCTGCCGACGAACGGGGTCTGGAGCGCGTGGCCGTTCGGCATCGGCGTGACACCCGGGACGTACGCCGGTGCAGCGATCCTGTTGCTGGTGCCGGCGGCACTGCGGTCCCGACGGCACCGGGCACTCACGTTGTCGTTCCTCGTCGCGGGCGTCGTCGGCTATGCGCTCACCCTGAACCTGTTCGTGAGCGCGGCCTGGTTCCGGAACCTCATCCTCCGCCTCCCGTTCGGCGACGTGTACCTGCACAACCCGGGCAGGCTGCGGTACCTCGAGCTCCTCGTCGTGCCGGTGCTCGGAGCGGTTGGGCTGCAAGGGTTCCTCGATCGGCTCCCGTCGCCGCGAGAGGCCGGGTGGTGGATCGGTGGGGCGGCCGCGCTGTTCCTCGGCGTCCCCTTGCTGCTGGGAGCTGACCCCTACCGATTCGTGATCCTCGCGGTGGGCGTCGCGGTCACCGTCCCGGTCCTGCGCTGGCTCCGGCGCGGACGGCGATGGGCGCTTCTCGCACTGCCGGGTGTGCTGGCGGCCGAGCTCCTCGGGAACGCGCTCTGGGCGTCCGCCTACGAGGGCGGCACGGTCTACGTGGGCCTGCAGAGCGGCGAGCACCCGAACCTGCCCGCCCAACCGCTGCGGTGGCCGGACGTGAAGCTGAACCGCTACCTGGACCCTGGACCGATCGCCAGCTACCTCCTCCGCCAGGGGCGGAGCGACGGCCGTTACCTGGCATGGATCCCGCCCGCCGCCTACTTCAACAAGGGCTACCTGTTCACGCAGGGCCCGAACGACTGGCCGGCGCTGCTCCTGGGACGGGCGTTGCTGTTCGGGTTGGACGACACGCTTGGCTACTCGCCGATCCAGCTGCCTCGTTACTGGTCGTACATCCGGGCCACGAACCGGAACCCGGTCTTCTACAACGCCGCGGTGCTCCAGCTGCCCGAGATGGCCGACGTGCGCCTTTTCGGGGTCCGCTACCTGGTGATCGCGAAGGGCGTCATTCCAACGTATCCGGTGCGCGAGGTCCCCACGGTCCCTGGGCACGTGGTCGCCTCCGAGCGAGGCTACGACCTGTACGAGGTCCAGGGTTGGCAGCCGCGGGTCTCGGTGGTCCCGCACTGGACCCGGGTCGCGGGGGGCGTGCAGGCGCTCCAGGCCCTTCTGGAGCCGGGGTTCAACCCGGCGATCCAGGCGGTGGTGGAGCAGAACCCGGGGGTCCCGGCCGCCCCCATGGCCGCGCCGTCGGGGACCGCGACGTACGACGAGGTCTGGCCGGAGGACGTCCGGATCTCGGTTTACGCCGAGGCACCGTCCCTCGTGGTGATCCGCAACGCCTGGGACCGTGGATGGTCGGCGACCGTGGACGGCGAACCCACCCCGATCCTCCGAGCCGACTACTTCCTGCAGGCCGTGGCGGTCCCCGGGGGCGACCACCAGGTCCGGCTCACCTATCGCGACCCGAACATCGGTCGCGGGCTGTTGCTGAGCGGCGCGGTCTGGGCGATCCTCGCCGGAGCGCTGGCCCTCGCGCTCGTCGCCGAGCGTCGCGCCCCGAGTCCCCGGATCGACGGCTGATCGCTAGGCTGCCTGGCCGTTCTCGGCCCTGCGCCGCAGCTCGGCCTCGATGAGCTCTTCGAGGTCGCCGTCGAGCACGCGGTCGACGTCACCGATCTCGATCTCGGTGCGATGATCCTTCACCAAGCGGTAGGGCGCCAGCACGTACGAGCGGATCTGCGACCCGAAGTCGATCCCCCGCCGCTCGCCCCGGAGGTTCTCGATCCTCTCCTGCTGCTCGACGCGCATCCGCTCGGCCAGCCGGGCCTTGAGGATCCGCATGGCCACCGCGCGGTTCTGCAGCTGCGAGCGCTCGTTCTGGCAGGCGACGACGATCCCGGTGGGCAGGTGCGTGATCCGCACGGCCGAGTCGGTTGTGTTGACGGATTGCCCACCGGGGCCCGACGAGCGATACACGTCGATCCGCAGGTCGTCCTCCGGGATCTCGAGGTTCTCCTCCTCGGCCTCCTCCAGGAGCGGGATCACGTCGAGGCTCGCGAACGAGGTGTGCCGCCGTTTCTGCTGGTCGAACGGCGAGATCCGGACCAGCCGGTGGACCCCGCGTTCGGCCGAGAGCAGGCCGTACGCGTTCGGCCCGTGCACGATGAAGGTGGCGCTCTTGATGCCGGCCTCCTCGCCCGGCAGTACCTCGTCGAGCTCGACCTCGAAGCGTTCCTGTTCGGCCCATCGCAGGTACATCCGAAGGAGCATCTCGGCCCAGTCCTGCGACTCGGTGCCGCCGGCGCCGGCGTGGAGCGTGGCGATCGCGTCGTTGGAGTCGTACTCGCCGCCGAGCAGCGCTGCCAGCTCGAGCTTGCGCAGGTCGGCCTCCAGCGCCTTCACCGCCTCGGCGAGCTCGCGCTCGAGGTCGGGATCGGCCTCGGCCTCCAGGAGCTCGTCCATGGCCTGGGCGTCGGCCAGCCGGCGCGCCAGGGAGTCGTAGCGTTCGAGGTCGGCCCGCAGGCGCGCCAGGCGGGTGGTCAGCGCCTTCCCGCGGGCTGGGTCGTCCCAGAGCGACGGGTCGGCCGCCTGCTGCTCGAGCTCGGCCGCCTGCGCGCGCTTCGCGTCGACGTCAAAGGAACTCCTTCGCGGACGCGATACGCTTGGCCAGGTCTTGGAGGCGTTCCGTGTGCTCGCTCACGGGTCCGATTGTATCGGCGACTGCGGCGCGCGGACCGTCAGCAGATCTCGTGCGTTTGGGAGTCCCCCCACCCTCGGCTGCCCGAGCCACCAAGCTATCCCCACAGGGCGCATATCGGAACGGCGACGATACGGTCGTCGAGGTCGTACCGGCCCGGCCCCGTGTGGAACACGACACCGCGCACGAAGCGCTCCCCGAGCCGGTCTCGCAGCCAAGCCAGGTGCCGCGCGGAACCTCGATCGGGAGCGGCATCCGCCTTGACCTCGAATGCGAGGATGTCGGTCCCACCCAGCTCGGCCACGATGTCGATCTCGTGACGCCCGTGTTCGTCCCGCAGATGGTACAGCCGTGGACGGGTCTCGCAGACGGCGAGCTCCGACCTGAGCTGCGCGACCACGAACGTGTCCAGGAATCGCCCGAGTAGATTCCCATCGCGCAGGATGGCAGTCGGGTCGAGCGTCAGCGCCGCGGCGGCGAGAGCGGGATCGACGAGATAGCGCTTCGCCCGCAAGGCCAGCCGTTTCAGCCGGTTCGAGGTCCACGCGGGGAGTGCCTCGACAACGAACAGGTTGGTGAGAAGTCGCTCGTACGCGACCGCCGTCTTCCGGTTCACGGCGGCCGCCTCGTACAGCGTGGTGTCCGCGACCGTCCCTCCCGTGTTGAGCGCGTAGGCCTCGAAGTAGCGCCGCAGGCGCGCCGGATCCCGAGCGGGATCGGTGCCGGCGGCGTCCCTCGTGAGGAGCTGCTCGAGATAGCCGTCCAGCCACCGTACCCGGGCCCGCTGTCCCAGGCGCAGAGCCGGCTCTGGGAAACCGCTGACCAGGGCGAGCCTGACATACCCGCGGAGATCGATCCGCTCGGAGGTGGATGCGAGAGGTTCTCCTGAGGCCAGCCGGTCCAGGAACGGTCGTCCCCTCAGGCGTCCCTCCTGCTCCCGGACGTTCATCCCATACATGGGGATGCGCACCAGCCGGCCGGTTCCCGGCCATGTCGCCGCCTCGAGGTCTGCCCTCACCGATCCGGTCAGCAGGAACCTCCCCGGCCGAGGGTCGTTGTCGACGGTGCGCTTCACGGCTCCGAGGATCGCAGGCACCTCCTGCCATTCATCGAGGAGGACCGGCTCCTCGAACTCGGCCAGAGCGGCATCCGGATCGGCTCGGAACACAGCGGCTTCGGCGGGCCGATCCAAACGGACCACCGCGGCGGCGTGGCGTTGGGCGGTCGTCGTCTTGCCGGTCGCGCGGGGACCGGTCACCATCACCGCTGGGAGCTCGCCCAACAGCTCGTCGATCAGGGAGTCCACCAGCCTCAGCCGGTAGCGGGTAGCAGCCACCCCGAAAGACTACCGCTTTTCGCCACGCTCTAGTACCGCTCTGCGCCACCCCTGTTTGCCGCTTTCCGCCAGTAGCAGCCCCCGAGGTCGCGGGCCGTCAGCGTTCCGGTTCCTCCCCTGGAGGCGTGAAGCCCTGCGTGACGTCATCGAGCACGAGTACCCAGTCCTGCCCCCGGCCGCTGGATGGCGGCGTGAACGTCCGCGTGCCTTCGTTGCCGAACGTGCCGATCGACGTCGTGGCCCCGGCGCGCGGGTCGTACCACCACGCCCTCACGTCCCCGCACACGATCTTCGTCATGTCCACCGTGACCGCGTGGCCGTCGGTGATGTAGACGAAGGCGTAGCTGCCCTCGGAGCCGCGCGTCGCCTGCACGCGGGTATCGCCCGAGCCCGCTCCCGAGACGACGACGGACTGGTCGGGGATGCGCGTCAGGAACGGGCGCGACTCGATCAGCCGGCGCAGGTACTGCATCTGCGAGGATCCGGGCAAGGCCATGGCCTCGTACCAGGTGTGCCGGAGGCCGCAGCACCAGGGATCGGCCAGCTCCCGATCGAGCGTCCAGCTCCAGATCCCGTTCGCCCCGTACGTGTGGCCGAACCCTCCGGCGAACACCCCCAGTAGGCTCCCTTGCGCGCATCCCACGCGGTGCCCCGAGGGTTGTCGACGCTGTCCCAGAACTCGCTCGGGATGTCCTCGTAGATCGACTCCCCCTCGTGGGTCGGTTTCACCGGCTCCTTCCCGTAGTCCCCCCCGATGAGGTCGTAGTTGGCCGTGTTGATCTGGTGGCCGGACTGCAAGGTGTTGAAGTCGAGCCAATCGTCCCCGTGGAACCAGGCGGACGACGAGGTGAAGCCCCACGGCTGGAACCCGATGAAGACGCGGTCGCCCCCACCAGCGGCCGAGGCGATGGCCTCGGCGAGCAGCGTGTAGCGATCGTGCTCGGCCGGGCGAACACCATCCTGCCCCCCGTCTCCGCCGAGCAGCCATACGACGTATCGATGCCCGTAGCGTGACCCAGGAAGGTGCCGTAGGCGCGGATATCCGCCTCGTCGATCCCCCGCGGGCGTTCCTCACACCCCCAACATCCCGACGGCTGCTCGAAACAGTGCCAGCACGGCACGATCGCGACGTGCATCCCGAGCGACGCCGCCTCGTCGACGACGTAGTCGACCTTCCTCCAGTACGTCAGATCATCCGTGTCGAGCCCCACGAAGATCTGGACGACGTTGAACATCTTCGCGTGGCGATCGAGGAGGTAGCGATCGATATCGACCCGAGATGCCCTGCCGACCATCATCCACACAGTGTCGCCGAGCCAGAAGAACGGCTTGCCGTCGGCCGTGAGGACGAACCGTCCCGATGGATCCGTACGAAGCGGACCGGAGGGCGGGGCCGTCTCCCTGGCCGGAGGCTCCGCTTGCCCCACACTCCCGCAGATCACGGATCCGGTGTTCGTCGTCACGCAGGCTGCGGTTAGACTCACAAGAGCCAGCAGGCCAAGCCACCGGCTCCTCATCGCTCCTCACGTCACTCCGAGCCCGGCACGAGAGCGATCTGCTCGAACGCCGGCAAGGTGGTCGACTGGTCGAACGAGTAGTGCACGACCTGCTCCGAGAGCACCGCCGGCTGCATCCAATCCGGCAACGGCACCCACGGGGTCACCTCGTTCATCAGGTAGACGTCCAGGTCGGCCCAGCACCGCTCCTGGGCGGAGAAGCTCAGCTCCATGCAGCGGTCGATCCGATCGTCAACGCTCGGGACCTCGGTGACCGAGTACCTCCAGGCGGAGAGCTGGTCGGAGGTCGCGCCGACGAGCGAGTAGTTCATGTTGTTGGCCTCGCTCACGGACGAGCCCGCCAGGAGCGGCAGGAAGAAGGTCGAGCCGTTCGGGTAGTCGGCACTCCATCCCGTGCCGGATCCGATGATGATCCCCCAGCGTTCGAGCGGATCGTCCATCCGATCCTGTACCTGGTCGAACCCCACCTCGGTCACGTCCAGCCGGATCCCGATCTGCGAGAGGGCGTTCCCGATCGGCCCCCAGTGGAAGCCCCAAACCCAGGACGGGCCCCACTCCTGGACGAGCGCGCGCACGCCATGGCAGACCTTCGCGTCACAACGGCCGTCGCCATTCCGGTCGTACCTGGACCTGGCCATCTCTGCTCGGGCGGCTTCGAGGTCACCGCCGGCGCTCGGGAGCCACTCCGGACGCCAGCTCTGGAGCAGCCCACCCTCGACGGCGTCCGGTGCGATGTGCCAACGGATCTCGATCGGCGCGAACAGCTCGCGCATCTCCTGGGCGATCGCCGCTCCCTTGCGGCGCTCGCCTTCGGCCATCGAACCCCTCCGGACCGATTCTGGCCGGGCT
>DASWAT010000140.1:0-2389 GCA_036390995.1 Actinomycetota bacterium
GGCCACGGCGGTGGTGCAGCGGTTGCTCCCGGCCGTCCGCGAGCTCCGGGACGCTCTCCAGCGCAAGAGCGAGGAGTTCGCCGACATCGTGAAGATCGGCCGGACCCACCTCCAGGACGCCGTCCCGCTCACGCTCGGCCAGGAGTTCTCCGGGTACGTCGCACAGCTCCACGCCGACGTCGAGCGTCTCGAGCAGACCCTTCCCGGGCTTCAGGAGCTCGCGATCGGCGGCACAGCCGTCGGCACCGGTCTGAACGCACCGGCAGGGTTCGGGGAGAGGGCGGCCGCGACGATCGCCGAGCTGACCGGCCTGCCGTTCTCGAGCGCCCCGAACACGTTCGCGGCGCTGGCCGCCCACGACGCCGTGGTCATGGCGCACGGCGCGATCCGGACGCTCGCCGTCTCGCTCATGAAGATCGCGAACGATATCCGGTGGCTGGGCAGCGGCCCGCGGAGCGGCCTGGGCGAGCTCGAACTGCCCGAGAACGAACCGGGCTCGTCGATCATGCCGGGGAAGGTGAACCCCACGCAGTCCGAGGCCATGACCATGGTGTGCTGCCAGGTCTTCGGCAACGACGTGGCGATCACCGTGGCGGGTTCGCAGGGCAACTTCGAGCTCAACGTGTTCAAGCCGGTGATGATCCGGAACTTCCTGCACTCGGTGGCGATCCTGTCCGACGTGTGCCGCACCTTCCGGGAGTTCTGCGTGGAGGGCATCCGCCCCAACCGCGAGCGGATCGCCGCGCTGGTCTCGAGCTCGTTGATGCTCGTCACGGCGCTGTCGCCGAGGATCGGCTACGACAAGGCCGCCGAGATCGCGAAGAAGGCCCACCACGAGGGCACCACCCTGAAGGCGGCCGCGCTCGGGCTCGGCTACCTCACCGAGCAGGAGTACGACCAGGCCGTCAGGCCCGACCGGATGGTCGGTCCCGACTAGCGTCGCCACGTCGCAGCTCGAGCAGGGTCGCCTCCGGGCGGCAGAGGAACCGGAAGGGCGCGTACTTGCTGGTGCCGAGGCCCGGCGAGATGTGGGCCCACGAGCGCCCCACCCGAACGAGGCCCGAGACGATCCGCCGGGGCATGTGGGAGTTCGTCACCAACGCGCCGACGAGCGGCATGCGGACCTGGCCGCCGTGTGTATGCCCGAACACCACCAGGTCCCATCCGAGCGCAACGAGCTCCGGCAGCGGGTCGGGCGAATGCACGACCGCGAGGCCGAACCGCTCGGGATGCCGGCGAGAGGCCACGCGCAGGTCCTGACGTCCGATGTGCGGGTCGTCCAGCCCCATGAGCTCGACCCGCAGGCCGTCCAGCGAGACGTCCTCGCGACGGTTGTTGATGAGGAGCCACCCGTCGTCCGCGAGGAGCCGGATGAGATCTCCGGCCCTTCCGCGTGCGGCGCGACGAGGCCTCCGGTACTTCACGAAGTACTTGAAGTAGTTGAGAGGCCGCGGAACGTAATAGTCGTTCGACCCCAGGACGAAGTACGAGGCCAGCCGTCCTCGGACCGGGCGGAGCGCCTCCACGACCGCCTCCGCAGCCTCGGGCTCGCCCACCAGGTCGCCGGTGATCGCGGTGAGGTCGGCCTGGGGGAGCCCGGCGAGGAAGCGGTCGAGCGCCCGGGACCCCCGTGTGAAGTGCAGGTCCGACAGGTGCAGCAGGGTGAGCTGCTCGGGACCGTCCGCCGGTAGGATGTCGAGGCGGTATCGCCCAAGCCGGTACCAGCGACGTTCGATGAAGATCCCGTACAGCACGCAGAGCGCGCCGACGGCGAGGATCGCGAGGAGCACTCGGACGAGCACGGGAGGCAGTCTACGGTGAGCGACCCCACCCTCAAGGAGAAGCTCCGCGGGGAGATGACCGCGGCCATGAAGGCCGGAGCCAAGGTCCGCCTGGGCGCGCTCCGGATGCTCTCAGCCGCCGTCACGAACCGCGAGAAGGAGGTCCTCCACGAGCTCTCGGACGAGGAGGTCCGCGAGGTCGCCGCGCGCGAGGTCAAGCGCCGCAACGAATCGATCGAGGCGTTCGAGAAGGGCGGCCGCACCGACCTCGTGGAGAAGGAGACCGCAGAGCGGGAGATCCTGGTTGCATACGCCCCCGAGCAGCTCTCCGACGAGCAGGTCGACGCCCTGATCGACGAGGTCGTGGAGGCCACCGGCGCGAGCGGACCCGGCGACCTCGGCAAGGTGATGGGCATGGTCATGGGCAGGGCCAAGGGGGCGGTCGACGGCTCCGTGGTCCAGGCCAAGGTCCGAGCGCGCCTGGGCGCGTAGCGCCGGCGCGCTCGCGGTCGGCCCTACCCCCCGCCCGCCTGCGGGGAGGGCGGCGGTGTTGGGCTGGGACCCGCGCCGAGCGAGCCCACCTGGATGATCACCGTCGAGCCCACGCT
>DASWAT010000141.1:0-16475 GCA_036390995.1 Actinomycetota bacterium
CCGGCGCACGACGGCGTTGCCGGGATCCACGATGGGGTCGAAGTAGGACGGGTTCGTGATGAGTCCGGCGAGCGTGGCGGACTGCAGCAGCGTGAGATCTTGCGCGTGGACCCCGAAGTACGTCTCCGCCGCGGCCTCCACGCCGTACGCGCCGTGCCCGAAGTAGATCGTGTTCAGGTACTTGGCCAGGATCTCGTCCTTCGAGTAGGTCTGCTCGAGCTTGATCGCCAGCAGGGCCTCCCGGACCTTCTGCCCGAACGTCCGCGGGGGGACCACGTAGGTGGTCTGGTTCGTTCTCGGGTCGGTCACGTAGTGGCCGGCGTAGACGTTCTTCACCAGCTGTTGTGTGATGGTGGAGCCTCCCTGCACGACCTTGTGGGCCACCAGGTCGTTCCAGGCCGCGCGGGCGATGCCGAGAGGATCGATGCCCGGGTGGCCGTAGAAGTCCTTGTCCTCCGCGGCGAGCACGGCCGTCCGCAGGCTACCCGGCATCTGGTCGAAGGGGACGATCGTCCGGTCCACCGAGGCGTGCAGCGTGGCGAGGAGGTGCTTGCCGGTCCGGTCGTAGAGGTACGTCGTCTGGAGCGGCGGCGGGGTCTCTGGGAGCTGGAGGCGGGAGTAGACGAAGGCCAGCGTCCCGATCACGACGAGGAAGCCGGCCAGCGGCACGGCGACGAACACCCACCAGTAGCGGCGGAAGAAGCCCTGGGGCTTCTTCTTCCGCTTCCGGGGGGCGTGCTTGGGCCCACGTTGGGCCTGGCGTGGTGCGGTCCTTGCCGCCAAGGCTCGCCGATTCTACCCAGGCACCTGGGAGTCCACGCCATCGGACCATGCATCGGTGTGTGGAGTTCCCGTGACGGGTGGCGGCGCGCGGGCGGAGCAGGAGTCTGGCGTCGGTGCGGTGGTCAGCCGACGCTGCGAGCCACGAAGGCCTCGGAGAGGTGGTTCCACTGGCACTCCGTGCAGACCTCGACCACGTAGCACCAGGCGTTGCGATGATCGGCGGCCAGGGACAGGCCCTGGTCCAGGGACCACACGCGCCCGTTGTCCTGCTTGAGGTCGTCGGCGTACACGTACGCAAGCAGGACCAGCTTGGAGCGCTCGCACACCGGGCAGTCACGGTGGGTGCGCTCCCCCACGTGCACGGCGGCCCGCATGAGCTCCGGGTGGGCGTCGCAGATGTCCGCACGGGACCTCAGCCCGGTGCGGACCTCGCGGAGCAGCGCCCGCTTGGCCAGCGTGTAGTCGACCGTGGCCAGCAGGGCCCGCTTGCTCCGGACCTTCCTCCGAGGGTTGACCGCCATGGTGGAGGCATTCTACGCCCGCCCTCCCACAAGGTTCGGCGGTCCGGAGGCAGCGCGGTCACGGGCCGTCGGTGTCCACGACGGCCCGCGCCGTGGCCACCGCGTACCGGGTGCCCGCGAGGAGCGACAGCCCGTCGATCCCGATCCGGACGGTCACCGTGGCATCGAAGGTTCCCAACGCGCAGATGCACTCGACGAGTTGCGCGCCGTTGTACGCGGCGAACGCGGAGGCCACCTCGGCCGGCTCGAGCCCCGAGGGCAGGGCCTGCTCCTGCGCCGAGGCGAGCGCCGCCGCGTCGGCGGCCGTCTGAGCCCGGGCGGCGGCCGCCAGCACACGGGTGAGGTCGGCGGCGCCCAGCATCAGGACGAGGAGCGCTGCGAGCAGAGCTGCCGTGACCAGGGTCACGGATCCCCGCTGCCGATCCAGGGAGGTTGCGGTTGCCGGCCCTTCGCGCCGGGCCTTCATCCGAACTCCTGACGCATGACGGCCTCCGCCGCCAGGTGTGCCTCCGACGGGAACAGGAGCCCGGCCAAAGGGACGCGGACCGGATCGACGTAGCCGACGGTCACGCGAACCGGCTCCCCGCGGCCTCCGGCTCGCTCGACCACGATCTCCAGGCGACCTGCTTCCAGACCCGGGGCCGCCATGGCGGCGGCCGCGCGGACCGATGCGTCGTCCGGGTCGACGGCCGCCTGCCGGGCTCCGGCTCGAGAGGCCTGCACGACGAGAAGCTGGTCGCGGGCGAAGACCCCGACCTGCACGAGCGCAAGACACACGAGCAGGAGCACCGGCATGACCAGGGCGAACTCGACCGTGGCCGAGCCGCGACATCCGGCGTGCGCCGGACTACTGCGCACTCCCGGCCACCTGATCGATGATGTTGTCGAAGAAGGCCGGCAGCTTGCCCGACGAGCGAGCCCAGGCGATCAGCACGACGGCCACGGCAGCCGCGGCCAGGATCACCAACGCGTATTCGGCGGTGGTCTGCCCCATCTCCTCGGCGATGCGGGTGCGCATGCGGACGTAGAGCGAGAGCAACATCGGTTCACCTCCTCTCAGCGATTCTCAGCGGATCGAGCTCAAGGTGGTGACCAACACGGGCACCACGGTGAGGAGGAGGAATGCGGGGAGAACGAGGAACACCAGAGGGAACAGCATCTTCACGGGTGCGCGCCGGGCGCGGTCGGCGGCGGCGGTGCGGCGTTCCTCGCGCACGTCGTCTGCCAACGTGCGGAGAGCGTCGGCCATGGCCGAGCCGAGGGCTTCACCCCGGACCAGCGTGGCCGCGACCCGGCGGAGATCGTCGAGCTCCAGACGCCGGGCGACCTCGTCGACCTCCTCCCTCCACCGTGCGCCGAGGTCCACGGCATCGAAGGCGGCTCGCAGATCGGACGCGAGCGGCCCATCGGTGACCGAGACGGCTCGCCGGAGTGCCAGCGGCCCCGGCACGCCGGCGGTAGCAGCTGTCGCCAACATGTCCAGTACGTTCGGAAGCTCGCGGCGAGCCTCATCCCGGCGCTTCCTCGCCGCCCGGGCCAGCACCAGATCGGGCGCACGATAACCGACGACGGCCACGAGCGGCGCGAGCAGCGGCGCCGGCGAAGGACTCATCGCCGCAGCGAGCGCGGCACCGGCGCCGACGAACACCCGGCAGCCAACGATCTCGTCGGGCGAAGCCATCCATCCGGCCGCTCGTACCCGTTCGGACAGCCCGGTCCGCCGCAGAGGGCGAAGTGCACCGGCGCCCCCGACCCGGCCCGCCCACCGCCGCAGCCGGCGGCTGCGATCGGGATCGGCGGATGGGACTCCGACACGTGTGCGCACGTTCACGTCCGCGCGCAGGCAGACGGTGAGCCCCACGGATGCGGCCGTCGAGCACGCCAGCGCACCGACGAGGAGGGCCTCGATCACGGCTCCACCCGTAGGAGCCGGCGGATCCACAGGAAGGCAAGCGCCTCAAGCGCCAGCCCGCAGCCGAGGGCTGCGACGCCCGCCCCGGAGTGGATCGCGGCCGCGACGTCTTGCTTCGAGGTCGCGGACAGGAACAGGAGGAACCCGACCGGCAGGAGTCCCAGGATCGCGCCGGACAGCCGCGCCTGCGAGGTGAGCGAGCGCACCTCTGCCACTGCGGCAGCCCGCGCTCGGAGCGTGGCCGACAGCCGATCCAGGGCGGCCGGCATCTCGCCGCCGGACTTGGCGTGGAGCCGCAGCACCCCGACGAGCAGCCTGGCGTCCGGTGTGCCGATCCCGCGGGCCCAGTGATCGAGCGAGGTGGCAACCGACGTGCCCAGCGACGCGCGGTCCACGACCTCTCGGAGCGACGGACCGAGCGGCGGACCGACCTCGTCGGCGGCCACCCGGATCGATCCGAGGATCGATCGACCCGCCCGGAGCCCCGCGGCGACGGCCCCGGCCGCCGGCGCCAGCTGGCGATCGATCAGACGCGCCCGCGCCACCGTCGCCCTCCGGTCCCGCAGGATCGGGATCGCCGCACCCCCGACCCCTCCGACGAGCCCGCCCACCGGCCCGGCTGCAACGAAACCGCCCCCGAGGCCAACCACCGCCCCTAAGGCCACGACCGCCACGCCACGTGGGACCCCTCGCCGGACGGCCCTCGGGTCTTCGCCGCCACGCCCCCCGACCCGGGCGCGAAGGCGGGATCGATCCACGAGGTCCGCCGTCAGGGCGAGCAGGAGACCGGGAAGGGCCGCCAGGCAACCCGCCGCCGTCTCGGGCCTCACGGTACCCCCTCCGGCTCGTCCAACAGGACATCGGGGCCACGCCGGAACAATCGCCCGGCGAGTGGCGCCCCCCGCTCGGCGAGCAGATCGCTCACCGCCGGAACCACACCCGTGGCGACGAAGCTCCCCTCGGTTCCGAACCGCGGCCGGAAGACGAACACAGGTGTCACGACGGGCTGCCCCTCGCGGACGCCCTCGACCGCGGCGATCTCGAACACCACCCTCCTGCCGTCGCGCAACCTCGCCATCTGCACGACAACGTCGATCGCCGATGCCACCTGCTCCCTGACGTGCGCGACCGGAAGGTCGACGTCGGACATCAGCGCCATGGTCTCCAACCGCCACAGGAGGTGCCGCGTCGAATTCGCGTGCGCGGTGGACAGCGACCCGTCGTGGCCGGTGTTCATGGCCTGCAGCATGTCCAGAGCCTCGCCGCCGCGAACCTCGCCGACGATGATCCTGTCCGGTCGCATCCGCAGGGCGTTGCGCACGAGGTCACGAACCGTCACCTCGCCGCGCCCCTCGACGTTCGGGGGCCGGGCTTCGAGCCCGATCACGTGCGGGTTGTTCAGCTTGAGCTCGGCCGCGTCCTCGATGGTGACCACCCGTTCACCCTCCGGAACGAAGCACGAGAGCACACCGAGCAGGGTCGTCTTGCCGGAGCTCGCGCCGCCCGACACAACCACGTTCGCGCGCCCTCGGACGCATGCCGAGAGGAACGCCAGCATCCGTGGCCCGAGCGTCCCACGCCGCACCAGATCCTCAGGCGTGAACGGCACCGGCGCGAACTTCCTGATGTTGATCGCGGGACCGCAGAGCGAAAGGGGCGGGACGATCGCATGCACCCGACTGCCATCTGGAAGTCGCGCGTCCACCCACGGTGACGACTCATCGACCCGAAGGCCGAGGGGTGCAACGATGCGCTCGATCACGTGGAGGACGGCCTCCTCCCCCTCAAACAGACCGTCCGTCACCCTCTCGAGCCGCCCCTTCCGCTCCACGTAGACGTCGTCGGGCCCGTTCACCATCACCTCGGTGACGTCGGGGTCCAGAAGGAGGAACTCGATCGGCCCCAACCCGACGACCACGTCCGAAACCTCGTTGATCACCTTGGCCAAAGCGCTCCGCGGCAGCACGTGACCTTCCTCGCGAAGGATGGCCAGCGCCTCCTCACGCACGCGGAGGCGCCGCTGCGCCCGGGGAACGCGCTCCAGGCCGCGCGCGTCGACCCGCCGCAGCAACTCCTCGTGCAGACCCCGCCGCACGTCCGACAGGACGTCGCCTCCAGTCACGCCGCGTCCTCCAGCACGCGAACCGCCAGTCCGCGGATGGCCCGACCGATACGGCCCCGAAGAGGCAGCAGCCGGCCCCTGTCCAGCGCGGCGGAGACCGCCCGGTCCGCGGGGATCACGGCCACCGGCGGGCTGCCGAAGACGCGCTCCACGTCGCCGGGCGTGATCGCAGAACGGGCGGCTCGGTTGACCACGAACCAACTTCGCTCCGCGATCCGCAGCGTCTCGACGGCGCGTTTGGCCGCGCGAAGCGAGGCGACGTCGAGACCGACCACGACCAGGACGCGGTCGGCGAGCTCCAACGCGCCTCGAACCACCGGGTCGGGGGTCCGGGGCACGTGGAGCAAGATCGTCTGGGCCGTGGCCGCGAGCGAACCCATCGTCGCCCGCAGCCACGAGGTGCCGAGCGTCGCCTGCGAGCCGTCGGGCGGAGCGAGCAGCACCTCGAATCCCGCAGCGTGCTTCCACAAGATCGCGCGGACGTCCTCGGGGCCGACCTCCTCGCCGAGTGGCGCGAGGTCTGCGATCGTGCGGGGCCGTTCGTCGGCGGGGATACCGAGCCCACCCGTGACGTCGGCGAACGACAGGTCCAGATCGGCGAGCACGCACGACGACCGTGGCACGATGGCTGCTGCGAGGTGGACCGCGAGGAAGGTGGTCCCCACCCCGCCCCGAGGACCGTACACGGCCACCACGCGTGCCCGACTCCCTTCGGATGGGGCTGCAGCGGAACGGGTACGCGTGACCGCTCGGGCGAGCGCATCGCGCTCGTCCGGCCACAGGAAGAAGCCACGAGCCCCCGCCTCCAGCGAGCGACGCAGGGACCGGACCGTCTCCATGGTGTCGACGATCAACAACGCGCTCGAGCCCCGACTCGAGCGGCCAGGTGCCAGGCCTGGCGACGTGACCACGACGTCGGGCTCGAGCTGCCGGACAGCCTCTGTGAGCTGGTGCTCGTCCGAGGCCGCGGCGACCACTCGGATGTCGCCGGTGCGGTCGAGGAAGTGCATGATCTCCTCGGCGACCTGATAGCCCTCGACCGCGAGCACGATCCTCGAGACGTCCTCCATCCAGGCTCCGTTCACGTCGGGGGAAGCCGTGGGGAAGTCCTGCCGAACACCGAGGGGAAGCCGGGGAGGCTTCGAGGAGGAGGGCGCCACTCGAGCGCGCTCGGCGCAGACTACGGGACTCGGTTCGTCGGGGCAATCACCAGGATGGCGGAATCACGTTCGCGGGAGGCGGTCGGTGAAGCGCCATCTCGGCGGACGTCCATCGCCCTCGGCCGGGGGATATCGAGACCATCCTCGGGTGAGGCGGGCCGCTGGACCTCAGCCTTCGGGTCCGACGAGTACGCGGTCCAGGTGTACGTGATCGGGGGCGAGCACCCACACCGTGCCGCAGCACTCGCACTCGACGAGCACCTGCGCGGGGTCGGCGAGGTCGACACGGCATCCGCAGACCGGACAGTCCATGCGCATGAGCGCGTTCATCACGGCACGAAGGTAGGCTCGGCCCTCGCCCGGCGAGAGGGCCGAACGGCACGCAGGGGCTGGGCCGGGCGGGCGGTCTCGGTCCGGATCTGCCCGAGCTTGCGAGGAATTGTCCGACCCCCGTTCTACGCTTCTGGCTGTGGGACGGGTCATCGACTTCGGTGCCTGGAAGCAGGGCCGCCGGCTGGTGGTCCGCTCCGATGAGCCCACCCAAGAGGGGCTCTTCCTCGAGGCAGCGCGTGCGGCCCCAGGTTCGCCCCTTCGCCGTCTGGAGCAGGCCATCGCCCGCCTGGACCCGCTGATCCACCGGGGGTCCGGCAGGATCGGAGCGCGGGTCGAGTCCGAGCTGCTGGCCATCACGGGGGCGGTCACCGCCGGACGCATCGACGAGGCCGCCGTCCGGGCCGAGCGGCTGGCCGAGCGGCTTGCCCACCCCTCCTCCCGCGCGGCCCGCTGACGCTCCTCAGCCGGAGGGGCTCGCGGTGGGAGTGGCCGTCGGACTCGGCATGGGGGCCGGCGAGGTAGCGGTGGGCGAGGGAGACGGGATCGAGGTCGGCGATGCCGTGGGAGCAGGCGAGGGAGACGGGGGCGGCATCGCGCCGAACGGGATCGGCGGGGGGGCGAAGTCGATCACGGGCGACCCGGCGGTCGCGGCGGCCATGAAGTCATGCCAGATCGGGGCGGCCAGCGTCCCGCCGAACCCCGGCCCATATCCCGGCACCGACGACATCGGGACCTCGGCGCTCGCGTCGCCCACCCAGACGCCCGTCGCCAGCTGCGGAACGTAGCCAACGAACCAGGCGTCCTGGTAGTTGTCCCCCGTGCCTGTCTTGCCGGCCGCGGGGCGGCCGATGTCGGCGGCGGTGCCGGTCCCGAACCTGATCACGTTCTGCAGCATGGCCGTTTCCTCCTCGGCCACCGACGCCGGGATCGCCCTCGTACAGTCCGGGTGCGCTCGGTAGATCGTGCGCCCCGTGCTGTCCACTACCCTCGCAAGGGCGTAGGGCTGGCAGTGCACCCCGTCGTTCGCGAGCGTCGAGTACCCCGACGTCATCTCCAGCGGCGACACCGGGGAGGTCCCCAGCGTCAGCGGACACACCGGCGTCAGCGGGCTGGTGATGCCCATCCGGTGAGCCACGCGAGCCACGGCGTCTGGCCCCACCTGATCGATCACTTGCGCGAACACCACGTTGACCGAATCCGCCGTGGCCAGCCACAGCGGGTAGTTCCCCGACCCCGGCTCGGCGTTGTGCAGGGTCCACGTCTGGCCGCCGCCGCAGTTCGGGATGGTCTTGGGCGAGTCGCCGTTGTAGACGGCGTTCGGTGAGATCCCCTGCTCGAGCGCTGCCGCCAGGGTGAAGGCCTTGAACGAGCTACCGGCGGTCCTGCCCCCGCCCGGATCGGTGGCCAGGTCGTACTGGTTCGACCCGAACGGCCAGTTCCCCACCGCCAGCGCCCGTACCGCGCCGGTCTGCGGGACGATGCTCACCAACGCCGACTGCGGCAGGCCGGGTCCGGTCATCCGGTTCGCGATGGCCTGTTCGGCATCGCGCTCGAGCGAGGGGTCGAGCGTCGTGTACACCTTCAAGCCGCCCTGGAACAGCGCGTGCATGCGGTCGTTCACCGTGGGGCCGAAGCGCGGGTTCGACAGGAAGCTGTCGATCACGAACTGGCTCCAGAACGAGTCCGGCTGGGACTGCACCGTGTTCCGCCCCGCGGTGGACAGGCGGATCGGCGTGGACGCCACGCGTTGATACGTGGCCCGAGGGATCCAGCCGAGGCCGGCCATCCGCGACAAGACCTCGTTCCGCCGCCAGCGGGCCTTGTTCGGGCTCGCGATCGGGTCGTAGTACGAGGGCGATTCGATCATCCCGGCCAGCAGCGCCGACTGCGGCAAGGTGAGCCGGTCCGGCGTCTCGTCGAAGTAGTACTGCGCGGCGGCCGCGAACCCGTACACCCCGCTCCCGAGGTAGACCTCGTTCAGGTACATCCCGAGCACCTGGCGTTTCGTGTACGTGTGCTCGAGGCGGATCGCGTCCACCGCTTCGTGGAGCTTGCGGGTGAGCGTCTGCGCGTCCCCGGTGACGGTATCCTTCACCAACTGCTGGGCGATCGTGGATCCGCCCTGGACGATGTGTCCGGCCAGCAGGTCGGCGATCGCCGCCCGTGCGATCGAGCGGAAGTCGAGCGGACCGTGCTGGAAGAAGGCGTGGTCCTCGATGGCCAGCACCGCTCGGACCGTGAGACGTGGGTAGACGCCGAGCGGCACGACCCTGCGGTCGAAATCGAGATCGACCCGCTGCAGCACCGATCCGTCCGCAGCAAGGATCGTCGAGCGCTCCGCCATCGGCGGCAGCTTCAGCGGGACGCCGACCTTGCTCAGGAAGTCGTGCCGGGCGGTGTCCAGGGCGGCATGGACGGTCAGGCCCACGGGAACCACCGCCAGGAGCAGCGCGAACGCAGCACCGCCGACGATCGCCACGAACCGCCACGGCCGGTACTGGGCGCGCACGGCCACGGCATCCACGAACGCGCTCCACGCAACTGCGACCCGGTCGAGGAGGAGGCCGGACGCCCGGCGGAGGCGTTCCGAGCGCGGCGGACGCCCCGCCGCTCGGACCCTCAGCGTCAGCGCCTGGCGGAGCCGGGCATGTCCCGAGGCGACGATCGACCACAGCCGGTCGTACGGACCCCTCAGACCGGGATCCTCGCGAAGGGGTTGGGCCACGCGCGCTCCTCGTGCGTTCGTCACCCTCTATGCGCCGCAAGGTACCCAAGCCGTTCACGCTCACGCACTTTCTCCACAGGCGGAACCCCCATCGGCCGGGCGCGGTCGTACGTGCGGAACCCGAAGCGAACGACCCGGGAGGAGGGAGCCGCCGGCTCCCCGCCGAGAGGTGCCATGCGTGCCTATCGGTGGGAGGGGCGGGCGCATACGCTTGGTTGGCAGGCCGGACTGAGAGGGCGTTCGTGCAGGATCCCGACCCCCGCACGCTGGCCCGGGCCCGCGAGGGTGACCTGGGCGCGTTCGAAGACCTCGTGCGCTCCTACCAGGCCGACGTCTGGAGGTTCGCCTACCACTTCACCCGGGATCACGCCCTTGCCGAGGACGTCACCCAGGAGGCGTTCCTGCGAGCCTTCCGGTTCCTCCGGAGCTTCCGCGGGGACTCGAAGTTCACCAGCTGGTTGTTCCGGATCGCCCGCAACTGCGCCATGGACGCGATCCGCCGACGCAAGGGCCACGAGACCCGAGAGGCTCCGCCCTCCATGGGCCCGCCCGACCCCGAAGCACGGGCCGAGCTCCACGCGGCCCTGGCCGCCGTTTCGGACGAGCATCGGGAGCCGTTCCTGCTGATCGAGGTGTTCGGCCTGTCCTACCAGGAGACCGCCGACGTCCTGAACCTTCGGGTCGGAACGGTGAAGAGCCGCATGCACCGGGCGCGCCTGGCGATGATGCACGCCCTCGCCGTGGAGGAGGACGCCGGTGGACTGTGAGCGCCTGCAGGCCGCCGTCTCCGCTCGGATGGACGGCGAACGCCTCTCGGCGCGCCTGGCCGCCGAGGTGGACCGGCACCTGGCGACGTGCGCGGCGTGCGCGACGTTCGAGCGGACGGCTTGGCGACTGCGCGAACGGGCCCGGTTCGAGCTCGCGCCGGCGGTGCCCGATCTGGTCGAACCCATCATGGCCGCGGTCCGGGAGGCGCCCGGTCGCCGGCCCGGCCGGCTGCTCCAGGCGGTGCCGGGCCGGCGGAGCGCGACGATCCCCCGCCGCCCGCGATCACCCGGGCGACTGGCGCCCGTGGCCGCGGCGCTCGTGGTCGGTCTCGTCGCGGGCAGCTTGTCCATGGGCGGCCCGTGGCGGCAGTCACGGCGTGCGACGGTGGCCTCCGCCGAGCAGGTGACCGAGGGCGTGGCCCGCGCGGCAGCGCTCCTCACCGCGTACCAGGCCCGGTTCTCGGTGACCGAGCACCACTTCGCGCCGGACCTGCCGGTCCGGGAGCTCTCGATGGGCGTGTGGTTCCGGGCACCGGACCGGTTCCGGCTCGACGTGACCGATCACACCCAGTACCCGGCCCGGGATCGAACGCCGACCGATCTCCGGCTCGTGGTGAACGGCTCGGCGTGGTCGTCCACAGCCCCGTCCGCCTGCCCAGTGGGCACGTGCCCGCCGCGCACCACCGTGATCACGAACCGGGTGCCGTTCTCGGGCTCGACGCCGACGCCGACGGATCTGATCCTCCCGATGAACGCGCTGGCCGATGCGCACGAGCTGCAGGTCGTGGGGCGGAGTGCCGTCCTGGGCCGCAGGGCGATCCGGGTCCGGCTCACGTTCGAGCAGGCACAGCCGCTGTTCCCGTTCCTGTCGCTGGGCGGCTCGTGGCGGCCCTTCTTCCCGGGCGACCGGGTGGACCTGTGGCTTGACGCCACGAGCTGGTTCCCCCTCCGGTACGAGGTCTTCCCGGCGCCCGGTCGCGAGCGCGCCCAGTGGGCCCTCCGCTTCGGCCTGCCCCCCGAACCGCCGGGCCGCCCCGTCTTCCAGGTCAACGCCCTGTCGGTGAGCGAGCAGCCCCCGCCGTCCAGCACCTTCCGGATCCCCACGGGCCGGGGCACGCAGGACCAAGGGGCGCGAACGGTGCCGCTGTCAGACCTGCGGAAGGAGGCGGGCTTCGATCCGGTCGTGCCCGAGCAGGTGGAGGGGCTGGACCCCTACCGCGCCGTGCTCCCCGCGCCCGCAGACCGATCGGCGGCCCCCGAGACCGTGATCTCGTACTCGAAGGGTCTGAACTGGTTGAAGGTCGGGGAGACGCGTGGCTGGACCGGCGATGCGCCCTACGGCCCGGTGGGCCTGCACGCGGAGGAGGTGAGGCTGCCGGGGGGCGGCGTCGCCTACTACGAGCCGGCCACCGACGAGCAGGGCCGGCGGCTGTCGATCCACGCGGAGGGCATCGACCTGTACCTCGAGACGACCCTGCCACGCGACCAACTGCTGCGTGTGGCGGCGTCACTGCCCGTCTCCGGCGTCCCGATCCCGGAGGCGTGGCGGATCCGGCGCTCGGCCGACGGCGTCACCGAGCGGCTCCCCTTGGCGGCGGCTGTGTCGCGGGTTCGGTTCCCCGTGATGCAGCCCGGACCGGATGGGCTGCCCGACGGGTTCGCCCTCGCCAGCTCCGAGCTGGTCACCGTGCGACACGTCGGCGGACTCACCCTGTACTTCCAGGCGACGGACTCGGATCTGGGCGTCGGGCCGATCCGCCTCCACGAGGAGCCCTCCCCGGAGCTGCCGCCGGCCTCCTCGGCGGCGCAGTCCCGGGTGGAGGTGCGGGGGCAGGTGGGCCGGTGGACGCCGGATCGGCACCAACTCGAGTGGGTGGAGGACGGCGTGTACTACTCGATCGACGCCCCAGGGCTCGACCTGCCCGGGGTCCTCGCGGTCGCCGACTCGCTCGTCCCCGTCGAGGGACCCGCGACGACGACACCGAGCCCGCTCGCCACCCCGCCCGACGCCTCGACGGCGCCGTCCGCTTCTCCCCCCGGTGGTGTGCTGCCGTGAGGGTCGGGACCCTCACGCGGACCGTCGCCGTGGGCGCGGCCGGCTTCGTGGCCGGTGCCGTCCTCACCCTCTCGCTGCAGGGCTCGGGGAAGACGCCCCCCGAGCCGGGGGCGGGGACGGAGCGCGCGGCGGTCCTGCCGGTCACGGTTCCCGAAGCACCCGACACGTTCCTGGCCTGGACGCCCGGCGGCCTCCCGCAGGGCTTCCGGCGCGAGCTGGCGGCGCTGCCCGGCATCGACCGGACGGTGGTCGTGGCCAGCGACAACACGTGGCTCACGCGCTCGTATTCCGCGCAGGGCGAGGTAGTGGACGATCCACACGACGGGTTCGCCATCCCCCTCGAGGCCGCTGCGGTCAACCCTCGCGGCTACGCGCCCTTCCTGCCTCCGGCCGACCGGGGCGTCGTGGTCTCGCTGGCGCGCGGCCAGGGGCTCCTGGGCGAGAGCAGCGCACGGCTCCGCGGCCTGGGACCGGGTGCCGTGCTGCGGTTCGGCTCGGTGCGGGTGCAGGTGGCCGCCGTCCTGCCCGACGAGCTGGTCGGTGCCCAGGAGCTGCTCGTCTCGCGCGACGTGGGGCACGAGATCGGCGTGGAACGCGACCGCTACGCGTTGATCCAGCCATCCGGTCGGGCCACCGACGAGACGCTGCGGCGGGCGATCCGGCCGCTGCTGCCGCCGGACCTCCCCCTGCGGATCCGGGCCCCGGGCGAGACCCCGTACTTCCGACAGGGCGACGCCGTCCTGCCGCCGGTGAAGATCAAGGAGCTGTTCGGCGAGTTCGCGGCCAAGCCCGACCCGTCGCGGCCGGGATACCTGATCATCGATCCGGCGTGGGAGCGCGCCCACATCGCCACCGAGCGCGTGCCCCTGCTCGGAACGGTGACCTGCAACGCCGCGTTGTTCCCGCAGATCCGGGGCGCCGTCCACGAGCTCATCGCCGACGGCCTGGCCGGCACGATCCACAGCTACTCGGGCTGCTACGCGCGCCGGTTCACGAACCTGGACCCGTCGCAGTCGATCTCCCACCACACGTGGGGCATCGCACTTGACATCAACGTGCCCCAGAACCCGTTCGGGGCAACGCCGCACCAGGACCCTCGGATGGTGCGGGTGTTCGAGGAATGGGGGTTCATCTGGGGCGGGACGTTCGTGCGCCCCGACGGGATGCATTTCGAGTACCGGCGCCCCCCCGCCCCGAACGTCTGAGGCTCGCCGCGGGCGCCAGCGCCCTCAGCGCTGCGGAACGGGCTCGAGACGAACGCGAAGGGAGCAGCGAACATGCGCTGTCTGCACTTGCTCGGTGACCGGGGGCCTCGGCCTCCGGATCCTCGAGCATGCCTCCCGCGGCAAGACGCGCGTGGGTTTCTGCTCCCTTCACGGTCACCCGAAGGCGACACAGCGATTCTAGAACGGTCTGCTCGGGGGCGCGAACCTGGGGTTGCGGCGGCGCGCGACCTCCGCGACCCCCGCCGCGCTCCGGTCGTGGAGGCGTCAATCCGACGAGCGGCGCGAGAGCTTGGAGCGCAACACGACCCAGCCGAACACCGCAGCCACCGCGGTTCCGGCCAGGACGCCGGCCGCGACCTGGTTGCGCGGCCGAGTGGCCGCCGAGGCGATCCGGGTCCGCAGTCGCACCGGACGGCGGAACTCGCGCACGTCCCAGCCCTTCTCCTCGGCCACCTTACGGAGGTCGCGGTCAGGGTTGACCGTCACCGGATGGCCCACCTCCTCGAGCATCGGCAGGTCGGAGATCGAGTCCGAGTACGCGTACGAGCCCTCCAGATCGATCCCCACGCGGTCGGCCAGCTGGCGGATGGCCTGCGCCTTACCCTCGCCCGCACAGTAGAACTCGAGCTCGCCCGTGTACTTCCCCTCCTCGATGCGGGCGCGGGTGGCGATGACGCCGTTCACGCCGAAGTGGCGAGCGAGCGGCCGCACGACCTCCTCGGGCGAGGAGGACACGATGTAGACGCGGCGCCGCTGCTGCCGGTGCAGCGCCATCAGGTCGAGCGCCTCCTGGTACACGAACGGGTCGATCACGTCGATGATCACGTCCCGGACGAGCTCCTCGACCTGCGAGCGATCCCATCCCTTCGTGAGGGCGAGCATGCCCTCCTTCAGGCGCTCCATCTTCTTCTCGTCCGCTCCCACGAGCAGGTAGACGAGCTGCGCATACGCCCCCCGGAGGAGCTGGGAGCGTGAGACCATCCCCGCCCGGTACATCGGCCGGGACAGCGCGAGCGAGCTCGACTTCGAGATGATCGTCTTATCGAGATCGAAGAAGGCGGCCTCCATCCTTCCTCCATGGTAGGGGACGGCCATGACGCGACTTCGTTATCGGCTCGGAATGGTCAAGACCGAAGCTTCGCGAGGTCCCGGCGGACCGACGCGAGCCAGGCGAGCTCGGTCCCGGCCAGTGCGTCCTGCAGTTCCAACAGCCGCGAGGCGACCGCGGCGCTCGGACCTGCGGAACTCTCCAGGTCACGGCGTTCCTCGGCCAGTCGTTCGCGCCGGGCCCGGAGCGCCTGCTCCCGGAAGGCGATCCCCCGGCGGGCCTCCTCGGGACGAAGGAGATGAACGAACCCCAGCGCGAGCCCGGCGTCCGTCTCATACGGCCCGGAACCCTGGAGCCGCTCCTGCAACCCTCGCCGGAGCCGGTCGCGGCCGGACCGCGCGATGCGGAAGACGCGGCGATCGGGGCCCTCGGTGCCGTCCTGCTGATGGGCGGAGACGGCTGCGTCGTCCTCCAGCCGTCGCAGCGCCTGGTACACGCTGGCCTTGCCGACCTCCACCCACTCGCCCATCGTCCGCTGCCGGAACCGCTCGAGCAGCTCGTACCCGTAGAGCGGGCCCTCGGCGAGGAGCCCGAGGACCACCACCTCGACCTTCGGGATCACAGCACCACCTCCACTAGTCCGTTACAGACTAGTGGAGGTGGTGAGCCGAAGCAAGCCGTCGGCTCAGAACGAGCCGGTGGCCCTGCAAACCTCGCCGGTCGACGCGTTCGTCGCCTTCACCAGGAACGAGTCCTTCCCGGACCGGTTGGCCACGCGGCGTGTGACGTCGAACGAGCCACCCGCGTCGGTCTTGCGGGCGGCGTGGAAGAACAGGTTGCCGTTGTGACGCATCCGGACCCGCCAGGTCTGGTTCGCCTGGGCCTGGTGCACCTCGAAGTCCGCCTCGATCTTGCCGTGATCCGGCGAGAGCTTGAGCTTCCAGGCGCTCGAGCCGCTGCACGACCCGGTCCTGATGACGTCCGTCGAACGTGCATCGCCGCCCGAAGCCGCGGCAGGCACCGCTCCGAGCAGGGTCACGGCCACGAGGCTCGTGATCGTCACCGCGACGATCCGCTTCATCGTTGTCTCCTTCCTCCCGACCTTGCAGAGCCAGGCTAGGAGGGCAGGGGTTAAGCCCCGGCCAAGGGAGCCCCCCGACTGCCTCAAACCGGGACATGCTCACGACTCGTCCACGATGGGCAGCCCCGGTGCGGAGGACCGGACCGGCGAACGCGTAGTCTGATCGCGGAGGCGAACGGCGGCTGGTGTCGCCCCCGGTCTTCAAAACCGGTGTGGGGGCGGAAGCTCCCTGGCGGGTTCGATTCCCGTCCGCCTCCGCGTGGAGAGAACGGGGAGGGATCGGGGAGTCCGCCAGACTCCCCGTCTTCCCCCCGATCTCGTCCGGTCTTTGCCGGGCTTCCCATCACTAGACGGCGTAACGGTGCCAGCGCCTTACCCGGACTCGTCCCACACGCACCCGGGAGGATTGACGGCTCCCGCTGGAAGACGGACGATGAGGCGGCCCGCGGCGGAGGATGCGTCGATGATCGTCGGCCGTCACGCAGAGCGAGAGGCGCTCGCGTCTTTCCTCGGCGACCCCAGCCGCTCGAGTGCCGCCCTCGTCCTCGAAGGGGAGCCAGGGATCGGTAAGACGACCCTGTGGCTCGAGGCCCTCGCCGACGCGCAGGAGCGCGGGTACACGATCCTCGCCAGCGAGCCCGCCGAGCCTGATGCCGGCGTGCCGCTCTCCACCCTCGGCGACCTACTGGACGGCGTCGACGTCGATGCGCTGACCGCGCTTCCGGAACCCCAGCGGGCCGC
>DASWAT010000142.1:0-3760 GCA_036390995.1 Actinomycetota bacterium
GCCTGCCAGTGCGAGAAGGCCTTCCGGATGCCCTCGAGGCGCGCCCCCGGCAGGGCGAGCAGGGCGTGGTCGACGCGGACCACGACCTCGCCCACGATCCGCACGAGGCTGCTGTTCAGCAGGAGGTCGTAGGTCTCGTTCACCGAGCCGGCCTGCGAGTTCTCCACCGGCACGACGCCGAAGTCGGCCTCGCCGCTGGTCACGCGGGAGAACGCGATGCGCACCGTGTGGCACGGCATCGTGTCGACGTCCGGGAACACGGCCCGAACCGCGCTCTCGCTGAACGCCCCGGGCTCCCCCTGGTACGCGACCTTCATGGCGCTGCGAAGCCTAGCAGTGGGACGGGAGGCGATCGCCTAGGACCCGGCCCCCAGGGGAACGACGTCATGGCGCCGTAGGGGACGCCCGTCGCGGCGCCGTTCAACGGGACGGCCGTGGTGTCCACCAACGACCACTTCGAGTGGCACCCGGGCAACGGCCCGGCCGTCGACCCCACGACTTCCTGATGATGGTGTGCTGAGCGCCCAGGAGGGCACTCCCGAGGGCAGGACGTCCGTCCCACGGGACGGCCGTGAAGGCCCGGTCGCGCTTCGTCCCATACCGTAGACGGCGAAGTTCGGATCGAGGGTCGCGACGCCGACGATCCCGTCCCAGAACCGGTGGGCCGCCCCGCGGCGACGCCGATGCCGGATCAGCCAGCCACGTCTCGACCAGCACGTGGTCGGAGGTCACGAGGGATTTCGCCGAAGGTCTCGGTCCCTCCAGGTCCTCGGCGACAAGTCGGCGGAGATACCCCGCAAGGGAGATGCCGAGCTCAGCAGCCCTGGCCTTCGCCCGACGGTGCAGCTCCGGGTCAAGGAAATCTGAGTGCGTTGATCAGGACGTCTCGGTCCTGGCCGCGTCGGTGAACCTCGCCCGGTTCGCGGTGCTCGGGCTCCATGTAGGGGCAACGGGCTGGGTGGTGGGTGCCAGAGGTGCCATTCGGCATCACGCTCCTAGCCAGGGCCCGGGTCCGGCGGGGCGGCGGCATCCTCGGCCCTCCACGTGGAGAGGCTCGAGGGCGCCGGTAGCTGTGCCGTGGGTGGAAGCTCCCTGCCCCCAAGCCATCCCCCGAGTCCACCGCCGACGACCCCCCACACGAGCGCCAGGAGCCCAGAGGCCAGCACAGGGGGTCCGATCAGCAGCGAGGCGTTCCCGGGGATGCCCCCCGTGGGGGAGGAGAGCCCCACCGACACCGAGGCCAGCCACGAGCCCACCGCCACCAGGACCGCGAAGACCACGCCAGACGCGGCTCCCAGGGCGATAGCCTCCCGCCTGAGCCGGGCGCGCTTCCTGGCGGCGTATCGGGCTCCCAGGACCACCGACAGCGCGGGCACCAGGAGGAACAAGAAGTAGCCGGGCGGCGCCGTCCCGAAGTCGGTCCGGTCGGCCGGCGCGCCGGAGATGAGGCTCTGGGGGCTCACCGATACCGTCCTCGGGAACTTGGTATAGCAGAGGAACGACGCGGAGATGCCTCCACCGGAGAGACCGTCGCAGCCACCCATCGCCGGGACCAGCACCCACATCGATTGGTTCGGCAGCAGGAGCACGTGATGCGCGAGGATGACGGCGGTCTGGCCGGTGGGTGGCCCGGATACGGCCTGGAAGTAGGACTTGGTCGCGTGGGGTTGGACAACGGCCAGCACGAGGAGCCCGGCGAACGACAGGACCAGGCCGAGGATGAACATCCGCAGCCCTCCGACGATGGCCCCCGCCGCGCGGGGCCCCCAGGGGTCGTGCGAGAGCAGCTCGTGGCGCCCAGAGCGCAGGCCGCCGGCTGCCCCCGCCGCCGCGGCGATCAGGAAGGGGATCACGAACCACGCCAGGGCCCACGATCGCATCTGGAAGCTGCCCGCCACCAGCGCGTTCCGCGGGATGGGGATGTCGATGCGCACGAGCCAGGACACCACCAAGGGAGGGATCGCGTACGCGGGCGCCACCTTCATCCCGTGCAGGACCCGGGCGACCCCACCGCCCCCCTCCCGGTCCGCCACGGCACGGCCTCCCCTGTACAGGAGCGCGATCGCGAGGAACGTGGCCAGCATCATCGCCAGCCCGATGCTGGCCGTGAGGCCGGCTTCGCCGGGCGGGGCCGCGCTCCCACCCACGCCTCCCACCGAGGAGGCCAGGCGAGTCGTGACCGCCACGTGGTGGAACCAACCGAAGTAGAGCCAGCCAAGCTTGGCGACGGTCCCCGCCGACGCGTCGCGTGCCTCGGCGAGGTTCACGGCGAACGCCACCGCCTGCCCCAAGACGGCCATCACCACAAAGGCCAGCCCACCCCAGATCAGCCCGGTGACCCACCCCCGGGTGAGGACGGCGGTCGGCGACGACCCCCCGGCGGCCCAGGTGGCGACCTCGGGTCTGGCGCGTGTCTGCGGCGGTATCTCGTTCACCCCAGGGCTGCCTCCACCATCTCGACCACCACCTCGGTCGGCGTCCGGCCGACCTTTAGGCTCGCGCTCTCAGGACCTCCACCTTGGCCCGGGCCGTCCCGTTTGGACCCGGTGATGATGGCGCCGGCGTGGGCCCATGCGCTTGCCCGGCGCGGCGGGAAAGCGGTTCAAACCCGGTCCGCCGAGCAGATCTCTCGGGGCATGATACCGGCGTTCGACCCCCCGGGCGATATCGCGCCCGGACCGTTCGGGCCCAGTGCTCCCACGGTGCTGGCGCGCAACGGGTGCCGAGCCACAGGCGGACGGCAGGGTACGGCCGCTTCTCGGAATCAGGTTCGACCGGCACCGCGCCGAGAGTAATAGGAGTCTGCGGAGAGAGAGGAAGAAGGGAGGGAGTGCCCGGTGAGTTTGCGTTTGGACATCGCCACGATCGCCAGGATAGAGGCGGATCGGATCTACGACCTGATACTCCCGGAGATGGAGGACCAGGAGACGGTGACCGTGCCCCTCCCGTTCCTCGAGAACGTGCTGACGACAGGGCAGAAGCTGGAAGGTTTCGCACCGACCTATATCAGGAGGGCTCTGGATAGGCTCGAAGGGACGGCGGAGATCCACCGGTTCAGGAGAAAGGCCGTCATCCCGAAGCAGAGTCTCGCATTCATCGCGGCCGCGCTTCGGATCGCAGCGGATTCGGCGGAGGGACGGGTTCCGTGAGTTGGTGAGTGCGATCTCGGACCGAAGGCTCCCTCTCGGCGTGAGGCCCTACGCCCGCCGCAACCCCGTGTCCCCAGTCCTGTTCCGGCGGATCGGGAGCGCTTTCACAAGGACGTCAAGGCCTTCGCCGAAACGCTCGGCAACCGACCTTCGCCTCAAAGAGCCGACCGGAGCAGGCGTGATGGCCGGTAGACCAAGGTGGCGGAGCCGCTCGGGAACATCTGCGGTCGCACGTTCGGGAGGATGCCTGTTCGGCGGCATGAGCGGGACCGTCGTCGCCGACGATAGCCAAACCGTCCCCTCGCGAGGAACGAAGAGTTCACGCTTCGATGAGCGATATGCAGATGTCTTGGGCAAATGCCCCCTGGGTCCAACATGATCTTGCCTGCGCGGAAGCCCTTCGTCTCCCACCGGGCTCACGCATTCCCTGTGCGGCACTCGGATGGCTGAATTCCCGCTCGAGCTCGGCAAGACACGCGCGTTCGAACGACTCGGGATCCTTTGCCCATGGGTCCCATCCGCTCACGAGATTGAGAGTACGTCAGACTCGCCTCGATCACGTCCGCCCCTACTTCAAGCAGGTAACGGCCCCGGGTGTGGTAGCCATCGTC
>DASWAT010000143.1:0-2848 GCA_036390995.1 Actinomycetota bacterium
GGCCGATACGACGCTCGAGTCGTTGAAGCCGGTCCCGGTGATCACCACTGAGGTCCCCACCGGCCCACTCGTAGGGTTAAGTAGCGTGATCGTCGGTGCCGCGGCCTGGGCTGCGGTCATGCCCCCAAGCGCCAGCGTGAGGGTGACAAAGAGGACGGTGGAGGTCCTGATCGCCAGCCGTCGCGTTGGACCGTTCATGCAGCTCACCTCGCCTTCTCTCGTCTAGTGCAGGATCTGCCCTTGCCCGCGCCCCACCTCCTTCGCTGTCCCGAGTCAAAGGAGCTACGTTACCCCGCCGTCCTCCTGCAGTAAACGGGAGGAGGACTCGCGGAAGCGTCCCGCCGTAGGTTCCTTGGATCGGGCCTGAGAAGGCACCAGGCTCACCTCAAGCGATTGGCCCTCAAAGGGCAAGGAGGTGAGCCTGGTGCGGGCTTCAGTGTTGCTCACGGTGGAGGTCTCCTCAACCGCCTCGTTCGACCAGATCGAGCAGGCCTGCGTGAGCGCCTCTCGGACCGCCGGCCTGGCGGCGCTCGAGCAGGTCCTCACCCGGCGGGAGGAGCGGCGAAGGAGGCGCCGGGCGAAGGGCCGGGGCCGCCGGCGCACGGTCCTTACGCGCGTGGGCTACGTGAGCTTTTGATCGGGGGCGGTCCCGACGGGCAGACGGGAGCCGGTTCTTCCCGCTGGACGACGAGCTCGGCCTGCCCGCTCACCACGAGGCCTCACCGCACGTGAGGCGACGAGGGTGCGAGCTGGCCGCGGGTCATCCCTACCGGGAGGCAGCCCGGCTGCTGTCCACCGAGGTGGGAGCGCCCGTCGACCACCGGGCGGTGTGGCGATGGGTCCAGGCGGAGGGAGATGCTCGCCTGCGGGCCCGTGCCGAGGCCATCGATCGGCTGTTCAAAGACGGGGAGCCGCCGCCGATCCCGGCCGACCCGGTGCCCGAAGCCCTCACCGTGGGGATCGACGCCACCGGGATCCACCTCCAGGACGGGACGAAGGCCTCGGCCAAGCTCGCCGTGGCGTTCACCGCCTCCGAGCCATTGCGCGCCAAGGGCAAGCGCCGCCTCCTTCGGCGCACCGTGTTCGCGGAGCTGGCTGAGGTCGACGAGTTCGGGATGGCCCTCGCTCATGAGCTGGAGCGGTGCTACGGAGCCCACCGGATCGAACGGATGATGGTGCTCGGCGACGGTGAGCCCTGGATCGAGGGACTCACACGGTCCTGGCTCCCCACGGCCCGCTACCAATGCGACTGGTGGCACGTGGGGGCCAAGGTCCGGGAGCTCTGCCGGGCCGAGCTCCATCGCTTCCCCCGCCTTCGTCGCCGGGCGTTCCGGGCACCCGCCCGCTTGGCCACCGACCTGGTGGCCGGTCGGGTTGGCGGCGACCCTGAGGAGGCCCGGCTGCTCGCAGGCTACCTGGCCCGCAACGGACCCCATCTGCACACGTTCACGG
Organism: Actinomycetota bacterium; assembly: GCA_036390995.1. GTDB lineage: Bacteria > Actinomycetota > UBA4738 > UBA4738 > HRBIN12 > DASQQQ01. The sequence continues at coordinate 1,453 of DASWAT010000143.1, forward strand.
CAATGGGCCCCGGGCACTGGCTCCACGGGTCCGGGCCCGCGGAGAAGCACATCGAGCTCACCATCAACCGGCGGTTCAAACGGAGAGGGATGAGTTGGTCCCATCGCGGGGCACGCAACCTGCTCGCTCTGAGACTGGAGGTGATCGCCAAGGCCTGACCCCGCTTCCTTCCCGGTCCTTCCTCCTCCCACTCGTTCGCCACGAGGTCGTGGACGAAAGGACCGAGAGGGCGCAGCATGACCGATGACCTGAGGTGAACCTCAGGGACCTACTTTGGGACGCTTAGGGCGGGGGCCGGGATCCAGGCCCGAGCCTAGAAGAACCCGAGGGCGGCCTTGGCCTCTTCGGACATCATCTCGGGGCTCCAGGCCGGGCGCAGGACCATCTCCGCGTCCACGCCCTTCACACCCTGCACGTTCGAAAGGAGAGCCTCGATCTGCTGCTCGATCAGCGGCCCGATGGGGCAGCCCATCGTGGTGAGCGTGTACTCCACGTGCACCAAGCCGTCGTCCTCGATGTTCACCTCGTAGACGAGCCCGAGGTCGACGATGTTGATCCCCAACTCGGGGTCGTAGACGTTCTTCAGCGTCTCGAGGAGCCGGTCCCGCGTGAGCCCCCCGTCGGTACCCGGATCGGCACCGCCGTTCGACTCGCCGTCGCTCGGCGTCGCTGCGACGGCGCTCGCCGTTTCCGGGACCGGGTTGTCGAAATCGCGTTCCATGAGGGCACAGACACTCTATCCTAGAGCCGCCGTATCGACCGAAGCCGAAGGGACGCGATGGGTCCGATCCGCATCCTCATCGTCGACGATCACCCGGTGACGCGCGAGGGCCTGCATTCCGCGCTCGACCTGGCCGAGGGCGTGGAGGTGGTGGGCGAAGCCGCCAGCGGCGAGGAGGCCGTGGAGGCCGTCGAGAAGGTGCCGCCCGACATCGTCTTCATGGACGTGCGCATGCCGGGGATGAACGGGATCGAGGCGGCCCGCGCGATCCGTCAGGTCTCCCCGGACACGAAGGTGATCCTGTTCACCGTCGATGAGTCGCGCACGTCGATCTCCGAGGCGATCCAGGCCGGCGTCTCCGGCTACCTGCTGAAGGATGCCTCCGCGGACGAGCTGGTGAACGCCGCACGTCTTGCGCTGGAGGGGAAGGCCGTGATCCATCCACAGCTCACCCGGGCCTTCATCGAGGAGGTCCAGCTGGGCGAGAAGCGACCGGATGTCGCGCCTTTGTCCAGGCGGGAGAAGGAGATCCTTCAGAAGGTGGCCTACGGGGCCACCACGAAGGAGGTCGCCCACGACCTGGGCATCTCTCCCCACACGGTGAAGACCCACCTCGAGCGGATCTTCGAGAAGCTCGGCGCGAACGACCGCGCGCAGGCGGTTGCCATCGCCATC
>DASWAT010000144.1:0-10164 GCA_036390995.1 Actinomycetota bacterium
AGGATCGTGATGCCCTTCTCGCGCTCGAGGTCCATCGAGTCCATGACCCGCTCGGCCACGTCCTGGTTGACGCGGAAGGCCCCGGTCTGCCACAGCATGGCATCGACCAGCGTCGTCTTGCCGTGGTCCACGTGGGCCACGATGGCGACGTTGCGCAGATCGTCCCGAGCTCGGAGGGAGGGCATGGACATCCAGCGTACCCGCCCCAAGGCCGGATACCGGTGGACGAGCAGCGGATCCTGGGGCGGCCCTCCGCAGACGGTCTACCCGTACGTGTCTGAAGAGGACCTGATCCGGCGACAGACCTGGTCGCCGATGGTGAGCTTCCTGGCCACGGTCCGATACGTCCCGGCGCGGTTCGAGATCGCCTTGCGGTAGTAGCCGGATCCGTCGGTCATGGCCGTGTCGAACGTCCGCCAGTCCCCCGAGACCCATCGCTGGACCTTCACGCGCACGTCAGCGAAGCAGGCCGTGTACCCGTCCGACGCGGAGACCGTTCCGGTGACGACGAGGCTATGCCGGAGCGAGAAGGTGATCGACCGAGCGTGGTACGTGAGCGTGCCGGTCACCGTGAAGGTGCCCGAGCTGGTTGCCGTGCCCGCCGCCGTGGTCACGCTGATCTTCCCGCTCGTTGCGCCGGACGGGACCTTGGCGGTGATCTTGGAGGCCGAGTTGAGCGTGAACGAGGCCGACACGCCGTTGAACTTGACGGACGTCGCGCCGGTCAGGTTGGTCCCGTTGATCGTGACGGAGGTGCCGACCGGCCCGGACGTCGGCGAGAACGAGGTGATCCTCGGCGCGCCGGTGACCGTGAAGTCCTTGGAGCTCGTCGCCGTGCCGGCGGGGTTCGTCACGCGGATCCTGCCGGTGGTGGCGCCGGAAGGAACGGTCGCGGTGATCTTGGTCGCGGAATCGATCGTGAACACGGCCGACACGTTGTTGAACGTGACGGAGGTCGTGCCGGTGAGATCGGTCCCCGTGATGGCCACGGCGGTCCCCACCGGGCCCGACGTCGGCGAGAACGAGCTGATCGTGGGCGGGTTGGCCTGCGGGCACGAGGGGCTCACGGTGAAGTCCCCCGGGCTCTCGTCGGATCCCTCTGGTGTGGTCACCTGGATCTTGCCGGTGGTCGCCCCGCTGGGGACCTTGGCCGTGATCGAGTTCGCCGAGTCGACGGTGAACGTGGTCTGGTCGACCCCGTTGAACTCGACCAGCGTGGCCCCCTGGAAGTGGCTGCCGGAGATGACCACGGTCGCCCCGACCGCCCCACACGTGGGGGTGAAGCCGGTGACCTCGGGTGCCGGGGCCGCCTGCGCCGCGGGAAGTGAGATCCCGAGCACGAGCAGGCCGACGATCGTGACGACTGCAAGGATGCGCGGGCGGGCGTGCCGAACGGTACCGTCCATGGTTGCCCCCTCCCGGAACCTGGACCTCAACCCGAACCGTACGCGCTCCGCGTCCTCCCGCGCAAGTCCTACAGCGCAAGTAGTACGCGCCCGAAGCAGCGCCGCGGATGGTCAGGAGGCTTCACAGGGTGGATGACGTGACGATGCGCCGGCGGATCGTGGAGTCGAGGGCGCGCATCCGCCGTCCCACGGCAGGATCGGTCTGCTCGATGTGCCGGATGCGGCGCAGCACGTAGCGTCGGTCGATCCGGTCCCAGGCCCCCGCTGCCACGGCGAGGGCGGAGTGGAACTCGACGCTCCTCTGGTCGAAACGGCGATCCCGAGTGGAACTCCTCGGCAGTCCCTCCCACGACGACCGGCTCCACCTCGAGGACCTCGTGGAGGGCGGCTGCAACCAGCAGGTGGCGTCGCAGGCGGTCCCGCTCGCTCGCGGCGCGCTCCAGCAGTCTCTCAGCGCGCGAAACGGTCACGGGTCAATCCGTCAGCGAGCAGGCTCTCCGCTTCCGCGGGGCTCGGATCGCGCTCCCAGGGGTCGAACTCGTAGTCGCCGAGGACCCTGCGCACTCGATCCTGCAGCTCCCGGCGAGGCGGCCGGACGGGTCGAACACCGAGCTCGACCACGATCGGGCGGCCCGTTGCCACCGCGACTCGCTCCAGGAGGTCGATGCCGGGGAGGGTCCGACCGGTTTCGATCTTCGAGATGGCCGCTTGCGTCGTGCCGATGCGCTCCGCGAGCTCAGTCTGGGTCAAGCCTGCCTGGCGGCGCCGTTCCACGACGAGTCGTCCGATCTGCGCGGCGTTCACAGAAGTGAGCATAGCAAGATATTGCTGATTTGCAATATCCCCTCGATGGTCCGTGGACCACAGGACGCACCGCGGTCTACGGGAGCTCGCACTCTTGGCGGTAGCCGCCGTCCGAGCCCTTCAGCCATGCGTCGGTACCGGCGCTGCCCACCAGGCCGTCGAACCCGGCCCGGCGCGGATCACGTCGTCGCCGGCCTGGCCGTAGAGGAGGTCGCCGCCGGCGCAGATCACGTCGGTGCCGTCGGTCCCCGGCAGGCGATCGGGACCGCCGGTGCCCGTGATCGTCTACTGCAGGCCGGGCTGCCAGCTCGGGGCGAGGTCCGCGGCCGGACCGGACACCAGCACGGACCGCGCGCTGCCATCGGCGTTCATCACCCAGACGTCCGCCGGCCCGCCGCCGGTCGGGACGGCCGCGTAGACGATCTGCAGGCCGTCGGGCGACCAGTCAGGGTCGGACTCGTTCGCGTCGGGCGTATCCGTGACGTTGATCTCGCCGGTGCCGTCCGCGTTCATCTCGTAGATCTCCGAGGAGCCGTCAGCGCAGCACCGCACGAACGCGATCCGCGTGCCGTCCGGCGACCACGTGGGGTCCGCGTCGACGAGGTGGTTGGTGGTCAGCCGGATCGGGTTCGAGCCGTCGGCGTTCATCACGTAGATCTCGGGGAACCCGCCGTCGCGGTTGGAATCGAACGCGATCTTGCTGCCGTCGGGCGACCACGACGGATCGTCGTCGTACGTGCCCGAGCCCTCGAACGTGAGCTGGCTCCGGCCGGTCCCGTCGGCGCGGATCGTGAACAGCCGCGTGGGCGAGCGCGCGTCGGTCCGGACCGCGTACACCAGGGTGGTGCTGTCGGGCGACCACGCGGGGTGCCGTTCGGCCACCGGGGTCGCCGTGAGGCGGACGCGAGCGCGGCCGTTCGCGTGCATCACGAACAGGTCGGGCCGCAGCGTGACCTTCGGCCGGCGGGTGAACGCGATCCGCGTGCCGTCTGGGGACCACGCCGGGTCCATCTCCTGCACCTCGGCCGTGTTGGTGAGCTCGGCCTGCTGGCCGTTCACCGGGTTCACCGTGAAGATGTCGCCCTGCCCGCCGACACGGTCGGCCCGGTACGCGACGATCCCGTTGGTCGAGGGGAACGCGGCGCCCACCGGGGTCGCCGGGATCAACGCCGCGGCGGCGGCCATGAGGGGCACGAGGAGGAGGGTCGCTCGACGCATCGCGGGCCTGTAGGATGAGTTGCCCGTGAAAGCTACCATCTCCCGCCTCCTCGGTCTCGTCACCACGTTCGCGCTGGTGACGGCGGTGCTCTCGAACACCGCCGGCGCGGGGAACGTCCGGGACCGGGACCGGGGTCAGCTGCCCAAGAAGAAGATCGTCACCCGGAACATCGCACCCGGGCTCACGTTCACCAAGATCATCCAGAAGAAGATCCCGCTGCGGACGTACATCCTGACGGCCGACGTGAAGAACCAGCCCCTCACGATGGACGTCGCGCTCGCCGGCGCCGCGATGCCCACCAGGACGCAGACCAGCCGGATCGCCAAGAGGAACGGCGCGATCGCGGCGGTGAACGGGGACTTCGGGACGTTCTCCGGCGGCCCCGCGCATCCGTTCGAGCAGGACGGCCAGCTAGTCCGCAGCTCGACCACCCCCGGCTTCCTGTTCGCCGCGTCCAAGGACGAGCAACAGCTCTTCGTCGCGCCGCCGAAGCAGTTCGTCTCGATGACGCTCCCCGACGGCACCGTGCTCCCGATCGACCGGTGGAACGACGGCGGGCCCGGCACCGGCGAGATCACCGCGAGCACGCCGTTCGGCGGATCGCTCGAGCCACCGCCCCCGGGGTCGTGCTCGGCCCGGCTGCTGCCGTCGGGCACGCCGGTGCCCTCGACGACAGGCGACGGGATGCAGCAGGACTTCACGGTGAACGAGACCGGGTGCTTCGAGTCCGGGATGCTCCGCAACGGCGGCGCCGTCCTGTCGGCCATCCCGGCCTCGGACGAGGCGCTGCAGCTGCTCTCGCTGGTCCCGGGGACGGCCGTGACGCTGCGGTGGACGTTCGGGTGGCCCAACGTCTACGACGCGATCGGCGGCGTGCCGCAGCTGGTGGCCGACGGACGGAGCGTCGTCGGGACGTGCACCGCGTCGGTGTGCCGCCGCAACCCCCGGACCGGCGTGGGGATCACCGCCGACGGCAAGGTGCTGCTGGTGGTGGTGGACGGCCGCCAGAAGAAGTTCTCGATCGGCCTCACGCTCAACCAGTTCGCCTGGCTGTTCAAGCGCCTGGGCGCCGTCTCCGCGCTGAACCTTGACGGGGGCGGATCGAGCACGATGGTGATCAAGGGCGAGGTCGTGAACCGGCCCTCGAGCGGCTTCGAGCGCCGGGTCACGAACGCCCTGCTGGTGCTGCCCGGCCCGGACCCCGAAGAGCCCTAGGCCGCTCCCTCACCCGGCGTGCCGGCGAGGTGCTCGATCGGCGCGTCCACGTATCATGTGGACCGGTGAAGGAACCCGCCATGCGCCGGGGCGTTCGAGCCTCCCTCGTGTTCGCGGTCACTTTGGCGGCGACCTGGCTGCCTGCCGCGGCCCTTGGCCGGACCGCGAGCGGAGCGGACGGCACGAGGTCCCATGTGGGACCGAAGTGGTTCTCCGGGATCATGCCGGTCATTCCGATCCCGGACGACCTGGCCATCCGGTTCGCCAACGCCGCGCTCTCTGCAGGCCTCGAGAAGTCGCAAGCCGCCCGCATGCTGAACGACGATCGGTTCGCTTTGGCCCTCGGATCGCCGGGTCAGGGATGGGGCACTCTCGAGTGGTTGATCCGGCACCCTGAGTCCATCCCTCCAGCCTTCGAGCTGCTGACCCATGAGGGGTATACGGTTGCTGGCGCCGACTCCCTGCAGAACGCCCTGATGGATGCGATCCCGCCACTTCGCAACGCGTACCTGAAGGACCTCGGGCTGATGGCCGTCGACAACGGGAACGGGATCCTGGTGCTGGTCGACCTGAAGACGGGCAAGCAGTACATGGGTCACGGCAGGCTCGGCGCCCAGCTCCGAGCGCCGGGGGGTGGACCTCTCCCCGTGCCGGACATCTCTCCCGAGGAAGCTGCGGCCCAGATGTGGGCCCAGGCCGAACTCGCCGGCGGCACCGTCCCGGTCGGGTCCGACACCATCCCCTCGGGCCCGGGTTTGAACTTCACCGTCCAGCCGACCCAGGGGCCGCTCCGACCGGCGCTCGCGACGGGCGACGAGCCCCACCACGGGCTGCTGTCACCGGGCCTGCTGGTGATGGCGGCGTTCTTCGGCCTCGCTTGGGTCGGTTTCGCGGTCAAGATGGTCGTCCAGCGCCTGCGCAAGGACTGACTGAGTCGCCCGCCCCCCGGAACGGAAGGACCGGCCCCCACGAGCCCGAGGGCCGGTCCTCCGCCTCTCAGCCGAACAGCTCTCTCAGTGCTTCTCGCAGCCGCTGACGACGTCCTTGCCGGGGCCGCCCTTGCACGTGTCCGTGCCCGGACCGCCCTTGATCGTGTCGTTGCCGGCTCCGGCGTACAGCTTGTCGTTGCCCGAGCCACCGCGGAGCGTGTCCTTGCCCGCTCCGGTCCGGATCGTGTCCTTGCCGGCTCCGCCATTGGTCTTGTCGTCGCCGTCGCCGCCGCGGATCTTGTCGTTGCCGCCGCCGCCGGCGATCGAGTCGCTCCCGCCGCCGCCGCTGAGCGAGTTGACGGCGTTGGACCCGGTGATGTGGTCGGACGACGCGGTGCCGACGACGTTCTCGACCCCGCTCACCGTGTCGTTCCCCTCGCCCGAGGCGGTGCCCGTGCCGAGGTTCACGGTCACGGCGTTGCCGAGTGCGGAGAAGTTGAGCGAGTCACTCCCCCCACCGCCGTTGATCGTGTCGTCGCCGAGCCCGCCGGACAGCTGGTCGTTGCCGTTCCCACCCGAGACGACGTTCGCGTTCGCGTTCCCGGCGACCGTGTCGTTGCCGGACCCGCCGGTCAGGTTCTCGGTGTTGGTGATCGTGTCGTTCCCTGCACCGACCGTGTTCTGCGCCGTCGTCGTCGCCAGGTTCACGGTGACGGCCGCGGTCGACGTCGCGTAGCTGGCGGTGTCGGTCCCGGCCTCGCCGTTGACGGAGTCGTTGCCGTTCCCCCCGATGATGGTGTCGTTACCGTCGCCACCGGTCAGCGTGTCGTCACCGTCGGACCCGTCGATCTTGTCGTCGCCGGCGCCGCCCGCGATCACATTGGCCGCGGTCGTGCCGGTGAGCGTGTCGGCCCCCGAACCGCCAGTCAGGTTCTCGATGTTCGAGATGGTGTCGCTGCCGGCCCCACCGGTGCTCTGAGCGGTCGTGGTGGCCAGGTTGACGGTCACGGCCCCGGTCACACCCGCGTAGGTGAGCGCGTCCGTGCCGGACCCACCGTTCATCGTGTCGTTGCCAGTGTCCGTACCGCCGTTGATCGTGTCATTGCCAGTTCCGCCGGTGAGGTTGTCGTTACCCGCTTCACCGTTGATCGTCAGAGCCGCTGTGAATGCGGTACCTGTGGTCGGCGTGCCGCCACCGTTGCCGAACACCGTGTCATCGCCCGCTCCGGCATTGACCGTCCAGTTCTCGACTCCCGCGGGCAGTCCGGGAGGTGTCTTATCCACCACATCGACCGTGCTACCGCTGTTGTTGAGATTGATGCCGTTGGCTCCGAACGTGATGTTGTCGGCGCCGGAGGCCCCGGTGATGATGAGCCTGTCGCCGGTCCCGCCGGCAAGATCGATCTCGAAGTGCAGAGTGTCGGGAAATCCAGCTGTGCCGCTTCGATCGATATTGAACGTCTCGTTCCCGCCGGCACCTGTCACGTCGACGTGCGTGGTGGTGCTTATCGTTCCACTGCCACACTGTCCGCTGAGTCCACCACCCGAGACATCGATGTCCGTTCCGTTGACGAACATCCTCACCGTCTCACCCGAGCCGATACTCAGCGTCAGTGTGGTGCTTCCAGAGCAAGTGGCCGCGAACGCCTGCGGCGCCCCCAGCAACCACAGCATGACCAGCATCGTAGAAACCAGCAGAACGAGGCCGAATGCGACTCCTGCTGCGTCGAGTCTCCCGGTGCACGTGTCCAACCATGCCCCACCCCTTCCCTCGCCCGCTTGCGGTCGGGCCGGAATGCAGCCAAACCCTAACCGAGCATCAGGCTCGACGCATAGACGCTGCGGAACGCAGAGCAGTTCGAGGCTCTGCCATGGGCCCCCAAGCGCTCGGGGGTAGCCGGGGGCCTTCCACGCGACCTGCTGCCATCCCTGCGGCACCCTGGGGGGACCTTCAGCGCGTGGCGCCGAGCGCCAAGAAGGAACCGGCCCCCCGAAGGGGGCCGGTTCCGACCAGCCGTAGAGCTATGGAGCCTTGAGATCAGGCGAGCTTGGCAGCAAGCCCACCGAAGGCCTTCTTCGGGTGCTTGGCCGAGCCGCAGCTCTTCTTGATCTCGACGCCCTTGCAGACGTCCTTGCCCTTACCACCGTTCCCGAGGTCGGTTCCGCTACCCCCGAACAAGGTGTCGTTGCCGCCCTTGCCGAACATGTCGTCATCGCCGGAGCCGCCGCGGGCCACGTCGGGGCCAGCGCCCAGACGAAGCGTGTCGTCTCCGCCGCCGCCCTTGACGTTGTCGTTGCCCTTGCCGGAGCTGACGGTGTTGCTCTCGGGGCCTCCGGTGATGTTGTCCCGGAAGTCGGTGCCCTTGACGTTCTCGAAGTTGACCGCCGAGTCGCCGGCCGTACTGCCGCCGGCCAGGTTGACGGTGACGCCCTCCTCGTAGCTCGAGTAGTCGAGGGTGTCGCTACCGGTCAGCCCGTCGAGGACGTTCTGGCCTCCACCGGGGTTGACGACGTTGTTGAACGCGTTGCCCTTGAAGGTGTCGTCACCCGATCCGAGAAGGGCGTTCTCCATGTGGACCAGCGTGTCAGACTCCTCGGACACGTCACCGCTGGGCGTCACGCCGTCCAACGTGACACTCACGGCGCTGGAGTAGGCGCTGTAGTCGATCCAGTCGGCTCCGGCAGCGCCGTCGATGTAGTTGTCCACGTGCGGGGCGCCCGCGATCAGGTCGTTGAAGTCCGACCCGTAGACGTCCTCCATGTTCTTCAGGGTGTCGTTGCCGTCGCCCGTGGCCGTCCCGGCCCCGAGGTCAACGGTCACGGCCTCCGCCGAGTCCCAGAAGTCCGCCGTGTCCTCGTCGCCACCCGCGGTTCCACCATTGATCGCGTCGTCGCCGGGGCCGCCCGCGATGTCGTTGCTGTTCTCGTCACCGGTGATCGTGTCGTTGCCCTGGCTGCCGTAGATGTCGGTGATGTCGACGAGGTTGTCGCTGCCAGCGCCGGTCACCGTACCGGTCACCGTACCCTCAGCAGGGTCCAGGGGGGCCGTGAAGGTCGCCGTGATCGGGCCCGTGAAGTTCAGGTAGTCCGCAGCGGCTCCGCCGAACCCCCCGGAGATGGCGTAACCGGCGTCGATCGTGTCGTTGCCGAGGCCTCCGCAGAGGTCGTCATACCCCTCGTCGGTGCCCGCCCCAGATACGTCCCCAACGATGCTCATCGGGATCGTGGTCGGGCCCCCGGTGATGGTGCTGCCGCCTCCGCAGAGGTAGTCATCACCATCGCCGCCCAACATGCTGATCAGCTCGGTACCAGCGACGGTCGCGTCGAGATCGCCGTCATCGTTCAGGTCGATCCCCGACGCACCGACGACCGTGTCCAGGCCGGTGGTGAGCGTGGCTGCGCTGCCGTCCAAGGTGACGGTGTCGGTTCCGCTCCCAAGATCGATCTTCCAGTTGATCGTTCCCCAGTTCACGAGGAGGTCGATCGTGAGGGTGTCGTTCCCGCTGCTCCCGTTGACATCGATCTCTGTGGTGTTGGTCAACGTCGCCTTCACCGCCGGGATGGCGGAGCAACCGAGGGCGAACGTGTCGTCCCCGCCGACCTCGATGTTGCCGCTCGTGGCGCTGAACTCCTCCGCGCCACTCATATTCACCGTCAGCAGGCCGCTACCGAAGCTGCACGACACGACGGCAGCCGACGCGGCCGGTGCCCCAATCAGGGCCAGCGTCTGGAACGCCGCAAGCGTGCCGCCCGCTACGAGCGCGGCCAGCCGGCGTCCCCGCCTGTTTCCTCTCCCGAGGAAGCTCATAAGCCTTTCTCCTTCCTGTCTCCTACTACCCAACCCAGCCCTCCTCCGGAAGTGCAGCCCAAACCGCGCCGGGGAAGAGGTTGCGTGGAACCTACGGTCTGCCCCACGCGAGATCACAGTTCGAAACCCCATCTTCCTGAGGTGGAACGCACCCGCGCCCCCCTTTCGGGCATCCCCCCTTTCCACTACAGCAAACGGTCGCGGGGCCCGAAGGTTGCGCTCTCCCGGCAACGAAGGCCGGGTCAGGAGTGCTCGTTCTCGGTGAAGCTGGCAGCCACCGAGTACAGGGAGGTTCCGTCAGCCCAGAAGCGCAGCTTGAGCTGGAATGTTCCGTCGTGCAGCGTGGTCGGCTCGGGGGATGGCGAAACCGTCGGCGGGGGGCTGGGGCTCGGCGCGTCGGCCAACCAGTAGGTCCCGCTGAAGGTGTAGATGAAGCCGTCTTCCTGGGTGCCGCTGCTTGAGGCCAGGGCCCCGTTCCCGTCGAGCCGGATGCGACCATCGGGCGTGTCGACGAACAGCCACAGGCTCGTCGAGCCGTGCTCGCCATCCACGTTCCCCCAGTACTCCAAGTAGATACCGTCCGCGCGGGTCGCCTGCGAGAACAGGACCGTACGGTCGGCCCTCCCGGTCACGGTCGAATCGATCAGCTGGAATCCGCCTGCTCCGACCGGCACCGACGAGGAAAACGCCATCGTCCAGGCCGGCGCGGGAGGGATGGGCGGAGGGGTCGGCGACACCGTGTCGGTGGGGCTCGTGCTGGGTGACTCGGTGGGCGAGGGCGAG
>DASWAT010000145.1:0-3667 GCA_036390995.1 Actinomycetota bacterium
CCGAGCGGGCGCGCTGCTCCACAGCCTGCAGCGCCTCCACCCCGACATCGTGGGCGAGCTCCTTGACGTCCTCGGTGACGACTTCGGGGGCCTGGACCTTGAAATGCGCCAGCACGTCGGCGCCCAACGCCTCCCGAAGGGTCACGACCGATCGGATCCGGCGATCCGCCGGCGCGTCGGAGACGAGCGACGCGTCCTCCATGTCCTCGGGCCGCAGGCCGAGGATCACGCGCTTGCCCTCGTACCGCTTCAGGTCGGGCCGGGCGGAGAAGACCTCCGGAGCGACCCCGAGGCTGAACCCGCCGAACTCGACGACGGCCGATCCGTTGGAAGCCGACAGGCTCGCCTCGACGAGGTTCATGGCAGGCGATCCGATGAACCCCGCAACGAACAAGTTCTGCGGATGGTCGTACAGGAACTGCGGGGTCTCGACCTGCTGGAGGATGCCTTTCCTGATGACGGCGACCCGGTCGCCCATCGTCATGGCCTCGGTCTGGTCGTGGGTGACGTAGATCGTCGTGACGCCGAGGTCGTGCTGGATCCTGGAGATCTCCGAGCGCATCTGCACCCGGAGCTTCGCGTCGAGGTTCGACAGCGGCTCATCCATGAGGAACGCCTTGGGCTCGCGGACGATCGCACGACCCATGGCCACGCGCTGCCGCTGCCCACCCGACAGCGCCTTCGGCTTGCGCGGGAGGAACTCCTCGAGGCCAAGGATGGCCGCGGCCTCCCGGACGCGCCGGTCGATCTCCTGCTTCGGGAGCTTCCGGAGCTTCAGCCCGAAGGCCATGTTGTCGTACACGCTCATGTGCGGGTACAGCGCGTAGTTCTGGAACACCATCGCGATGTCCCGCTCCTTCGGCGGGACGGTGTTGACCACGCGCTCACCGATCCGCACCGTGCCCTGCGTGATGCTCTCCAGGCCCGCGACCATCCGGAGCGCCGTCGTCTTCCCGCACCCGGACGGACCCACCAGCACGATGAACTCGCCGTCCGCGATGTCGAGGCTCAAGTCGGAGACGGCGGTCGTGCCGCCCGGGTACACCTTCGACACATCGTCCAACACGATCTCGGCCACGGGACCCACACCTCCGGCGGTTGCTCCCACATGCTTAGCACACTCGACGTTGCCCGCGCCATCCACGGGAGTTGGCCCACACCCGCCCCGCCGATGGATGGTTCTACGATGGGTCCATGCCGCGCGTCGTGCTGCTGCAGGGCGACATCACCGAGCAGCGGGTGGACGCTGTCGTGAACGCCGCGAACCCGTCGCTCATGGGCGGCGGCGGCGTGGACGGCGCGATCCACCGCAAGGGCGGCCGCGCCATCCTCGAGGAGTGCAGGCAGATCCGCCGCACGCGCTACCCGGGCGGGCTCCCCACCGGCGTGGCCGTGGCCACGACCGCCGGCGACCTGCCGGCTCGGTGGGTGATCCACACGGTGGGACCGGTCTTCTCCCGATCCGAAGATCGTTCGGGCCTGCTGGCCGGCTGTCACACCGAGTCCCTCAAGGTGGCGGACGAGCTCGGAGCGAAGACCGTCGCCTTCCCGGCCATCTCGACCGGCGTGTACGGCTACCCCTTCGATCTGGCCGCTCCCGTGGCGCTTCGGGCGGTCCGCGAGGCGGAAACGGCTGTCGGGGAGGTCCGGTTCGTCCTGTTCGACCGGGAGGCCTACCAGGCGTTCGAGCGCGCTCGGGCGGCGCTCCCGGAATAACCGACCCCGCTGGTAGCATTTGCAGTTGCGATGGGCGACGTGACCACGGATCTCTCCACCCCCAGGGGCGTCCACGAACGACTGGACCAGATCCAGCTGGTGGACTGCCGTGAGCCCTACGAGTGGAACGCCGGCAGGATCGAGGGGGCGAGGCACATCCCGCTGAATTCGATCATGGCCGGCGCCACGGGCGACCTGGACACCGAGCGGCCCATCGTCATCGTTTGCCGCTCCGGCAACCGCAGCGAGCTGGCGACCCTGATGCTGCAGGCCAGGGGCTTCGAGGCCTACAACCTCGAGGGCGGGATGGAGGAGTGGGCTCGGGAGGGCCTGCCCTTCTCCACGCCCGACGGCCGCCCGGGCCACGTGGCCTGATCCGCCTCCATCTCCTCGACCAGAACTTCCGGTACCCGCCGCCGCGGCGCGTTAGCCTGACACCACCGATGGCACCCATGGCCGACGTCGAAGCCGCCCGCCGGGCGCTCGAAGAGGCCCTCGGCCCCGCCGAGGTGCTGGCCGACCCGCTCGCGCTCGGCCTCTACGCGCGGGATGCGTCGATGGTGGAGGGCGGGTGCGCCCTCGTGGCGTTCCCTCGTTCCTCCGATGATGTCATCGCGTGCGTGGAGATCGCGGCCCGCTACGGCTTGGCCGTGGTCCCTCGAGGCTCGGGCACCGGTCTCGCCGGCGGGGCCACCCCGATCGGCGATGCCCTCGTGGTCGTGACCACGAAGATGAACCGCATCCTCGAGGTCCGGCCGGAGGACCGGCTGGCGTGGGTGGAGCCGGGTGTCCTGAACCTCGACCTCGCGAACGTGCTTGCCCCGCACGGCTTCACGTATGCGCCCGACCCCTCGTCGCAGCAGACCTGCTCGATCGGCGGGAACGTGAACACGAACGCCGGGGGCCCACATTGCCTTGCGTACGGTGTGACGTCGAACCACGTCCTGGCCGTCGACGTGGTGCTCCCGGATGGCTCGCTCGTGCGGATGGGCTCCGAGGGACCCGAGTGGGTCGGCTACGACCTGAGAGGGGTGGTCGTCGGCTCCGAAGGGACGCTCGGCGTGGTGGTGGCGGCCTGCGTGCGCTTGACGCCGCTGCCCGCGGCCGTTCGGACGATGCTGTTGGACTTCACGACGGTACAGGGATGCGCCGCGACGGTGTCCGCGATCATCGCCGGCGGTGTCGTCCCCGCCGCCGTCGAGATGATGGATCAGGGCATCGTCGTGGCCGCGGAAGACTTCGCCCACGCCGGATACCCCACGGACGCCGCGGCGATCCTCATCGTCGAGGTCGACGGCGTGCCGGCCGCCGTGGACGCGCAGGCACGGGCGGTGGAGGAAGCAGCCCGGGCGAACGGCGTGCGCTCCATCCGCGTGGCGAAGGACGACGCCGAACGGGCGCTCCTGTGGAAGGGCCGCAAGAGCGCGTTCGGAGCGGTGGCGCAGATCGCTCCGCACTACCACCTTCACGACTGCGTGGTGCCTCGGACGAAGCTCGTGGACGTGCTGGCCGGCGTCTACGAGATCGCGCACCGCCATGACCTGGTGGTCACGAACGTGTTCCACGCCGGCGACGGGAACCTGCACCCGCTCCTGTCCTTCGACCGGCGGGTCCCGGGCACGCTCGAACGCGTGCTGGCCGCGTCCGAGGAGATCGTCCGCCTGTGCGTGGACGCCGGAGGCGCGCTCTCGGGCGAGCACGGCATCGGGTTGGAGAAACGCGACTTCATGCCCCTCGTGTTCAGCGACCAGGACCTGCAGGCGCAGGCGTGCGTCCGCGCCGTGTTCGACCCGGACGGACGGATGAACCCCCACAAGGTGCTTCCGGCCGGCGCGCGATGCGGCGACTTCGCGATGGCTCGGGGAACGGACGCCGCATCCGCCGCGGCCGACCTGCCGGAGGGCGCATGGATCTGATCCACCCGCACACGCGGGTCGATGTCCTCGAGGCG
>DASWAT010000146.1:0-2621 GCA_036390995.1 Actinomycetota bacterium
CTTCCGCTGCCTCGGCACGGCGGTCCAGGGCATCGAGTCGTGCGCGGAGCTCGGACCGCTCCCGGTCGGCCGCGGCCCGGAGGTCGTCCAAGTCGGCCGCGAGCTCTGCGGCCTGCGCCTGGATAGCGAGCGCGCGCTCCGACGCCCTGGCGAGGTCGTCGTCTCGCGCCGCCAGAGCGAGGCGGACGCTCCGGCCGCGGTAGCCGAACAGCCCGCGCCTCAGACTCGGAGCCTGCATAGGGATACCTCCTGATCGGTCCGGAGGGCCGCGGGACGATTATTCGGCCTGGTCCCCGTCCGTTCAACGACCCCCGCTCGCCTCGCCGGGGAGTCACCCAGTCCGGGTGCTCGGGCGGCCCTGCATCCGTGCCCTCCTGCCGAGCCGGCGGAACCTCACCGCCCACCGACCATCCCTCGGCATCATCGGTGACGGCCGTGATCCGGCCGCACCAAGGGCAGATCTCCGCTCGCCAGGAGGGGTCCCCGGGGCGCTTGCGCTGAGGTCCTCGGCAAGACTCTGGATCAGGGGCGCTGCCTGGGGTGTGAGGAGGCAGTAAGGGCATCGGTCGTCGTGGACGTCCGCTCCGGGAGGGGTTCGACACTAGAGGTGTCGGGCGGATCGACGAGCGACTCGACCGGCGGATGGTTCCACTCAGGACTGCCAGACCGGGGAGCCCTCGGGTTCCCCTTCGGCCTCCTGCCCCTGCCCCTGCTCCTCGATGGCCGAGAAGGGACCCCCGCCTTCCGTGGGGTCCTCGACCCCGCTGGTCGCCCGCCCCTCTGCATCGACGGTCCCCGGATCGGGGAGGTCCCTGATGGCGGACAGGCGATCCACGACCTCGTCGAGGGCATGTGCGGCGGGCTCCATGGCCTCCCGGATCCGATCCGTGAGCTCGGTGGTCCGCGATCGCGTCTCCTCGATCCACTTCTTCAGGTCGCTCACGGCCGGTTCCACGGTGTCACGCCACGACGTGAGCCGGTCCATCTCGATCTGCACCTCGCCGCGCGCCGCCTCGAGGTCGCGGAGCTCCTGCTCGCCTCTGGCTCGCGCGGCTTCGACGATCCGGGAGACGGCCTGCTCCGCGGCCTCCAGGGCGCCCGAGAGTTCCGCCGCGGTGGAGGGGGCGTCGGCCACGGACACGACCAGTGGGTCGGCCCGGCTCAGCTCGCGCATCTCCCCCAGTTCCCGGCGGACCGCTGCGAGCTCGGCGTCCAGTTCCGAGGCCCGCGACTGGGAATCGTGGAGCCGCCGGGCAGTCTCGCCCAGCTCCTCGCGGGCGGTCCGGAGCTCCAGCTCGAGCCGGGCCGCCCTGGCGGCGTGGTCGTCGCCGCGTTGGGCACGCTCGGCGAGATCGCTCGTCGAGTGATGTTCGGCGTCGAGCCGCTCCGCTTCGGATTCGGCTGTCTCGGCACGCCGGGTGAGCTCTTCGACGTGCGCCATGAGGTCTTCCAGCCGGCGCTCCAGGTCGGCAGCCTTCGACTCTGCATCGCGCGCCTGGTCGGCAACCCGCAGGAACATCCGGTCGCGATCGGACAACAGTGAACGAACGCTGTGGCGCGTGAAGCCGAAGCCCTTTCTGAGCTGTGGTGGCTCCACCCAGGTCCCCTCGTTGCCGCGCACCGGAGCCGATTATTCCGGGCCGGCGCATCGGATGGCAATGGCCGCGAGCCAGGAACGCGGAGCGTGGTCAGGCGCGGCACTCCAGGGACGGGCCACCGGCGCCGCAGCCCGCGTCCGCCCGCCGGGTCGTGGTACCGTCCACCCATGTAGGTCGTGACGCCCACCCGGCTCGGGTGGGCGTCCTGCGCTATCTGGGGGGAGACGCATGGAGATCGAGATCGGCGCCGGAAAGACCGCCAGGCGCGCCTACGGGTTCGACGAGGTGGCGATCGTCCCGTCGCGGAGGACCCGTGACCCCGACGACGTCGACATCTCGTGGGAGATCGACGCCTATCGGTTCGACCTGCCGATGATGGCCTCGGCGATGGATGCGGCCGTCTCCCCGGCCACCGCGATCGAGATCGGCAAGCTCGGCGGCCTGGCGGTGCTGAACCTCGAGGGGCTGCAGACGCGGTACGAGGACCCCGAGCCGTTGTTCGAGGAGATCGCCCAGCTCCCGGACGAGAAGGCCACCGGGCGGATGCAGGAGATCTACAAGGAGCCCGTCAAGGACGAGCTGATCCTCAAGCGGATCCGCGAGATGAAGGAAGGCGGGATCGTGGCCGCAGCCTCGCTCACCCCCCAGCGGGTGACGCGGTACGCGAAGTTGATCCTGGAGGCCGAGCTCGACATCCTGGTGATCCAGGGGACGGTCGTTTCGGCCGAGCACGTCTCCACGCGCAGCGAGCCGTTGAACCTGAAGCGATTCATCGCGGGCTTCGACCTCCCGGTGGTCGTGGGGGGCTGTGCGTCCTATCAGACAGCGCTGCACCTCATGCGAACCGGCGCCGCCGGGGTTCTGGTCGGTGTGGGCCCGGGGAACGCGTGCACCACGCGTGGGGTCATCGGGGTGGGCGTCCCGCAGGCCACCGCCATCGCCGATGCGTCCGCGGCCCGTTCGGAGCACCTCCGCGAGACCGGCCGCTACTGTCACGTGATCGCCGACGGCGGCATGCGCACG
>DASWAT010000147.1:0-5282 GCA_036390995.1 Actinomycetota bacterium
TCAGTGGGAGCGGTCGACCTCGATCAGGCCGAGCGACGCGGCCTTGGCCATGGCCTGGACCCGGGTCTTGACCTCGAGCTTGCGGTAGAGCTTGGCCACGTGCGACTCGACGGTCCTCGGCGAGATGTCCAGGCGCCTCCCCACCTGCCGCAGCGTGAGGCCCTCGGCCAAGAGCTGCAGGATCGTGACCTCGCGCGGGGTGAGTGTCGAGGCCACCCGTGAGCCGGCTCGGGCGGCACGTGCGAGTCGGCCCAGCTCCTGGACCGCGGCCCGCTCCTGCTCCGGCGGGAACACGCGCTCCCCGCGGGCCACGCCGAGCATGGCCGAGGCCACCTCGTCGATCCCCGTGGTCTTCACCATGAACCCGTGGACGCCGGCCCGCATCGCGGCGAGCACCGTCTCGCCGTCCCCTCGGCCGTTGAGCACCAGGACCCGAAGCGCGTTTCCCGACGCGCGCAGGCGGCGCGCCACCTCGAGCCCGTCGATCCCCGGCAGCGCCAGGTCCAGCACGACGAGGTCCGGAGCGAGGCGCTCGCACACGGCCAGGCCCTCCTCACCGTCCTGCGCCTCGCCCACCAGGTCGAGCCCAGGCGTTGCGGCGCAAGCGATAGCGACGACCCGGCGCAACACGGTGTTGTCGTCGACGATCACGACCCGAGCGGGCCGATCCGGCCGCCTGCCTCCCGCCTGTGCCATGCGGCCCTCAGGCTACCCCCCGCCGTCTGCGGGGGCTATACGGACTGCGGGATCGGCGCCAGGCCCTCGCGCCAGGCCAGCGTGACGGCCTCCACCTTCGAGTGGACGCCGAGCTTGGCCAGGATGTTCTTCACGTGGGTCTGGACCGTGAGCGGGCTGATGCCGAGCGATCCCGCGATCTGCCCCGTGCTCTGCCCGGCCGCCAGCTCGCGGAGGATCTCGGTCTCCCGCGTGGTGAGCCGTTGGAGGGCGAGCTCATGCACCGACGCCCGGATCCGGGTCTCGTGGAGCTCGTCCAGGATGTCCGGCAGATCCCTCGACGGCATCACCATCTCCCCGGCCGCGGCGCGGCGGATGATCTCGACGAGCTCCTCGATGCCGCAGGACTTCTGCGCGTAGCCGCACGCACCGGCGACCAGCGCCGAGACGATCAGATCCGTGGCCCCGAACGCGCTCAGGGCGACCACCTTCACCTCCGGACACTCCGAGCGAAGACGCCGGATCGCCTCCGCCCCCGCGTCGCCGGGGCGGTCCACGTCCACGAGGACGACGTCGATGGGGGTCGCCTTGCAGAGCCGGGCAGCCGCCTCCACGTCGTCGGCCGGCCCGACCACCGACAGGTCGGACCGCCGGTCCAGGAGCAGCGAAAGGCCCTGGTGGACCATCTCGCGATCGTCGACGACGAGCACGCGGACGCCGGCATCCATGTCGCCTACTGCATCGGCATCGGCTCGCTCGCGTTTGAGCCGCGGAGCGCGTTCTCCCCTGGATACGGTAGGCGTCCAGCCCTCCGTCGGAGCCCGGTTCGGGGCCCTGCTCCCCCGCCGGTCCTACGGAGCAGACGCGCACCGCGCCCGCGTACACTCCTGCCGACGTGCAGACGTGTCCGACCTGCGGAGAGAGCAACCCCGACCGCGCGAGCTTCTGCCTGGCCTGCGGAAGCCCCCTGGCCCGCCGTCCGGCGGCCGAGGCCGAGCGCAAGACCGTGACCGTCCTGTTCTGCGACCTCGTCGGCTTCACCGCGCGCTCGGACCGGGCCGACCCCGAGGACGTGAAGGCAACGCTCCGGCCGTTCCACGCCATGCTGAAGCGCCGGCTCGACCGGGTCGGCGGAACCCTCGACAAGTTCATCGGCGACGCGGTGCTCGGCGTGTTCGGGGCGCCCGTGTCGCACGAGGACGACCCCGAGCGCGCGATCCGAGGCGCCCTCGGGATCCTCGACGGCATCGCCGAGCTGAACGAGGCGCACCCCGGCCTCGACCTCGCCGTGCGCATCGGCGTGGCCACCGGAGAGGCGTTCGTCTCCTTCGGGCCCGGTCCGCAGGTCGGCGACCGCGTCACCGGGGAGGTCATGACGCTGGCCGGCGCGTTGCAGGCCGCGGCGCCGGCAGGAGGGATCGCCGTGGGCGAACAGACCTACCGGGCCACGAAGGACCTGTTCGTGTTCGAGCCGCTCGAGCCGATCGAGGTCCCCGGACGGGAGGCCGTTCCGATCTGGCGGGTGGTCTCGGGGCGCAGCCGGCTGGTGCGCGAGACCCTCCGAACGCCGTTCGTCGGCCGGAGCGAGGAGTCCTCGATGTTGCGGGCCGCGTTCCGCCGCGCCGCCGGGGAGCCGTCGGTGCAGCTCGTGACGATGATCGGCGAGCCCGGCGTGGGCAAGACCCGGGTGATCGCGGAGTTCGCGAGCTACCTGGACGAGCAGCCCGACATCATCCGGTGGCGGCAGGGCCGGTCCCTGCCGTACGGGGAAGGCGTGGGGTTCTGGCCCCTGTCGGAGATCGTGAAGGCGGAGGCCGGGATCTTGGAGTCCGATCCCCCCGCCGAGGCCCGGGCCAAGCTCGGCGCCTCCGTCGAGGCGCTCGTGGACGATCCGTCGGAGCGGGACTGGATGAAGGCCCGTCTCGCCCCCCTGGCCGGCCTGGGCGAGATCACCGAGGCCATCGACCGGCAGGAGTCCTTCACCGCCTGGCGCCGCTACCTCGAGGCGATGGCGGCCCAGCACACCACCGTCCTGGTCTTCGAGGACCTCCACTGGGGCGACCGGTTCATGCTCGAGTTCGTGGAGCACCTCGTGGACTGGTCGACGGCGTTGCCCCTGCTGGTGGTGTGCGCGGCCCGGCCCGAGCTCTACGAGCGCTTCCCCGGCTGGGGCGGTGGCAAGCGCAACTCCGCGACGATCTCGCTGCCCCCGCTCAGCGAGGCCGAGACGGCCATGTTGATCTCCGGGCTGCTCGACCAGGCGATCCTGCCGGCCGAAACGCAGTCGGCACTGCTCGAGCGGGCCGGCGGCAACCCGCTGTTCGCGGAGGAGTTCGTCCGCATGCTCACCGACCAGGGGCTGTTCGGCGACCGGACGAAGGCGCTCCACATCGAGGCTGAGGAGATCGCAGTGCCAGAGACGGTCCAGGCCCTCATCGGCGCCCGCCTGGACACCCTGCCTGCCGAGAGCAAGGCCCTGCTGCACGACGCCGCCGTGTTCGGGAAGGTGTTCTGGTCCGGCGCCCTCGCGGCGATGAGCGGCATGGCCGAGGAGGAGGTCCGGATCCGCCTGCACGACATCGCGAAGAAGGAGCTTGTCCGGCCGGCTCGGACGTCCTCGGTGAAGGACCAGGCCGAGTACGCGTTCTGGCACATCCTGATCCGGGACGTCGCCTACGCGCAGATCCCGCACTCGGAGCGGGGCGGCAAGCACCGGGCGGCGGCCGCGTGGCTCGAGGGGGTCGTCGGCGATCGCGTGGCGGACCAGGCCGAGGCGCTCGCGCACCACTACGGCCAGGCCCTCGAGCTGGCCCGGTCCGGCGGAGAGACCGACGAGGTCCGGGAGCTCCAATGGTTCACGGCCCGGTACCTGATGCTGGCGGGCGACCGGGCGCTCCGGGTGGACCTGGGGTCCGCGGAGGCCTACTACCGCCGGGCCGTCGAGCTTCTGCCGCCGGGTCATCCCGACCGGCCGAGGGCGCTGGTCAAGAAGGCGGACGCCGCGGCCTCGGCCGGGAGGTTCCTCGAGTCCGAGCGGGAGTTCGGCGAGGCGGTGACGGCCCTCCGGGGCGCGGGCGATCCCCTCGCCCTGGGCGAGGCCCTGGCCCTGCAGGCGCGGAGTCTCAGTAAGATCGGCCACTTCGCCCGGGCCACGCGGCTCCTCGAGGAGTCGATCTCGATCCTCGAGCCGGAGCCGCCGGGACCCGAGCTGGCTCGGGCGTACAGCCGGATGGCCGGCCTCGACCTGTCGCTCAACCGCCTCCACGAGTCGCTCGCGTGGGCGGAGAAGGCGCTCGCGCTCGCCGAGCGGCTCGGGCTGGAGGACGAGATCGTCCGGGCCCGCCAGAACAAGGGGGCGGCCCGGTGCGAGCTCGGCGACATGGCGGGCCTGGCGGACCTGTGGTCCGCGCTGCGGTTGGGACTCGAGCTCGGCCTGGGCGAGGAGACCACCGTGACGTACGGGAACCTCGCCGTGTCGCTGTGGATCCACGACGGGCCCGGGATCGCCTCGCAGGTCTGGTCGGCGGCCGTGGAGTACTCGGAGCTGCGCGGGTTCCTCACGGAGGCGATGTGGAGCAAGGCCGGGCAGCTCGAGGTCCTCTACGACCTGGGGAAGTGGGACGAGCTCCTCGCGATCGCCGCCGAGATGGACGAGTTCGACCGCTCGGGCGGCGGCGGGCAGATCGGGACGTTCGCGGAGTTCTACGCCGCGATGGTGCAGATCCGTCGGGGCGAGGTGGCGCGGGCCGTGGCCAACGAGGAGGACTTCCTGCCGAGGGTCCGCACCGCCGAGCGGGCGGAGTTCCTGGCGCCGGCCCTCACCGCGGGGGCGACGATCGAACAGGTCCGCGGCCATCGCCGGACGGCGGTGGGGCTCGTCGAGGAGTTCCGCGAGGCCACGAGAGAGTCGCCGAACTACCGCCTGCACTACCTGCCCGATGCGCTCCGCGTGCTGGAAGCCTGCGGGGAGCTCGCGGACACCGCAGGCCTGGCTCGCGCCGAGGCGCTCCTGCCGGACGAGGCCGAGGCCACCGCCGTGCGGCTCCAGCATTGTCTGGTGAGCGCGCGCGCGATCCTCGCGGAGGCCCGCGGAGACCTCGAGGACGCCGCCGAGCTCTACGCCGACGCCGCGGGCCGGTGGCTGCGGTACGGCTCGGTGGTGGAGCGCGGCCAGGCGCTGCTCGGACAGGGTCGGTGTCTGCTCGCGTTGCGCGATCCGGGCGCCGCGGAGCGTCTGCGCGAGGCGCGGGAGATCTTCGCCTCACTCGGCGCGAAGCTCTTGCTCGCAGGGGTCGACGACCTCCTCGGCGAGGAGACCGCCCTCACCTCCTGACCACCACGCGGAATCGACCCGAGGGGTTGTCTCTAGTCCGATCTGACTAAACATGCCGGACCATGGCGCCGATACTCGACCCAACGATCGACCACCCTCTCCGCACCGGCTCCGAACGGCCCGTCTACGGACCGGCAGCCCTAGGACTCCCAAGCAATTCTCGTAGGTCGCTAGGGGGATGGCATCCCCAACATGGGGGACTCTTTGGGGGAACCCCAGGAACGGATCAGATCCGGCCCGAGGGCTACCGGGCGATATGGGCCATGAACATGGA
>DASWAT010000148.1:0-5737 GCA_036390995.1 Actinomycetota bacterium
GACTGGGATCGGACCTGCGATGGATCTTCGCCACGGGGCGCCTCGGGCTCGACGGCTCGGTGTTCGCATCCGGCCAGGAAGATCCCCTCTCGATCGTGACCTTGGTCACAGCGCTCCATGAACGGTCTCGTTAGGCTCGAACGTATGTTCGAGGTGAGGGTATGAGCGAGCTCCGGTCGACCGTGGAGGCCTTCCGCTCGGAGGTGCTCCCGGAGCTGCCCGATGCCCGCATCGAGGAGGACTTCGCGGAGCTGCACCGAGCGGTGGAGCAGCTGGAGCTCGAGCGGCTCCGCCGGCTGGCCGAGCTGGAGCGCCGGCGCATCTTCGAACGCGACGGGCACCTCTCGGCGGCCTCCTGGCTGGCCTTTACGCACAAGGTGGCCTGGGGAACGGCCCGGGAGCACGTGCGGGTGGCCCGGGCCCTGGAGGAGATGCCGCTGACCCGCCGGGCCTTGGACGCCGGCGACATCTCGCTGTCGGCGGGGAAGGTGCTGGTGGCGGCTCGCGAGGCCGATCCGGAGGCGTTCGCCGAAGGAGAACGAGCCCTGGTGGAGGCGGCCCAGATCCACCAGGTGGGAGATCTGAAGAAGGTGGCGGCGTACTGGCGCCAGGCGGTGGAGCGCGAGCGCTCGCTGCGGGGCGAGGAGAAGCTGCGGGAGCGACGGAGGCTCCACGCTTCGGTCACGTTCCTGGGGATGGTCCGGGTGGACGGGGATCTTGATCCGGAGACCGGGGAGAGCCTGCTCACGGCGCTCGGGGCGGTGCTGGATGCCGAGTCCAGGTCCCGAGGCGAGGACGATGACCGCACCCCGGCGCAGCGGCGGGCCGATGCCCTTGGCGAGATCTGCCGGCAGTGGCTGGACCGTGCCGACCGGCCGGTCGTGGCCGGGGAACGGCCCCACCTCACGGTGACCGTGGATGCCGATGCGATCGCCATCCACGGAGGCTCGGAGGACTCCTCGGGCGGGGCCGCCGGCCGTCCGCCGACCCCCACCAGCGAGCTCGATCACGTCGGTCCGGTGGGCAGCCAGACCGCCAGGACCCTGGCCTGCGACGCCTCGGTGATGCGGGTGGTGATGGCGGGGCGCTCCGAGCCGCTGGACGTGGGGCGGCGCACCCCGGTGGTCTCACCGGCCATGCGCCGCGCGGTGATCGTGCGCGACCGTCGCTGCCGGTTCCCCGGGTGCGACCGGCCCCACACCTGGTGCGATGCCCACCACGTCGTGCACTGGGCAAGCGGCGGACCGACGGCTCTGCCGAACCTGGTCCTCTTATGTCGCCGGCACCACCGGATGGTGCACCAACGCGGCGGGTTCCGGCTGGAGCTGTTGGACGGGCGGCCCGTGTTCCGGCGGCCGGACGGGTCGATGCTCGAGGACCGGGGGCCGCCGTAGCGGCTAGCCGATCGCGCCCTCCATCTGGAGCTCGATGAGGCGGTTCAGCTCGACCGCGTACTCCATGGGCAGCTCGCGGGTGATGGGCTCGATGAAGCCGTTCACGATCATCGCCGAGGCTTCCGTCTCGGTGAGGCCGCGGCTCATCAGGTAGAAGAGCTGGTCCTCGCCGATCCGAGCCACCGAGGCCTCGTGGCCGAGCTGCGCGGTCTCCTCCTCGACCTCCACGTACGGGTAGGTGTCGGAGCGGCTCTGCTCGTCGAGGATCAGGGCGTCGCAGCGGACCATCGACTTCGCGTGGTGCGCGCCGGGCTCCACCCGGACCAGGCCGCGGTAGCCCGTGCGCCCGCCGTCCTTCGAGACCGACTTCGACGTGATCACGCTGGTGGTGTACGGCGCGGCGTGGATCGCCTTGCCGCCGGCGTCGGTGTGCTGGCCCTTGCCGCCGTACGCGACCGAAAGCACCTCACCGCGGGCGCCCTTGCCGAGCAGGTAGATCGACGGGTACTTCATCGTGACCTTCGAGCCGATGTTGCCGTCGACCCACTCCATCACGGCGTCCTCGTACGCGACGGCGCGCTTCGTCACGAGGTTGTACACGTTGTTCGACCAGTTCTGGATCGTCGTGTACCGGACCCGCGCGCCCTTCTTCACGATGATCTCGACCACGGCCGAGTGCAGCGAGTCGGAGGTGTAGATCGGCGCCGAGCAGCCCTCCACGTAGTGCACGTACGAGCCCTCGTCGGCGATGATCATCGTCCGCTCGAACTGGCCCATGTTCTCGGCGTTGATCCGGAAGTACGCCTGGAGCGGGATGTCCACGTGCACGCCCGGCGGCACGTAGATGAACGACCCGCCCGACCACACGGCCGAGTTCAGCGCCGCGAACTTGTTGTCGTTCGGCGGGATGATCGTGCCGAAGTACTCCTTCACGATGTCCGGGTGCTCGCGCAGCCCGCTGTCCATGTCGCTGAACAGCACGCCCATGGACTCGAGCTCGGTGCGGATCTTGTGGTACACGACCTCGGACTCGTATTGGGCGCTCACGCCGCCGAGGTACTTCTTCTCGGCCTCGGGGATGCCCAGCTTGTCCCACGTCCCGCGGATGTCCTCGGGCAGGTCGTCCCAGCTCTTCGCCTGCTCCTCGGTGGGCTTGATGTAGTAGTAGATGTTGTCGAAGTCGATGCCCGACAGGTCGGCGCCCCACCAGGGCATGGGCCGCTGCCGGAAGTGCTTCAGGGACTTCAGCCGGAGCCTGCGCATCCAGTCGGGCTCGCCCTTGCGCTCCGAGATCTCCTCCACGACATGCTCGGACAGCCCACGCTTCGGCACGAAGACCGAATGCGACGGGTCACTCCAGCCGAAGCGGTAGCCCTTGTCGAGTTCCTTGAGGTGCTCTTCCTGGGTGACGGCCACGATCGACTCCCCCGTTCGGTTCGCTCGGGAGCTTCCGCCGAACACCTCCAGGATAGCCTCGGAGGAGGCCGAAAGTCCACCTGACCGGTCGGATTTCGAGGCCCGGCCGTCCTCCGCTGCTCCGGCTACCCCTTCTCGACGGGCGCGCCGACCAGGCTGCCGTACTCCGTCCAGGAGCCGTCGTAGTTCTTCACGTTCGGGTAGCCGAGGAGCTCCTGCAGGGCGAACCACGTGTGGCTCGAGCGCTCGCCGATCCGGCAGTAGGCGATGATCTCCTTGTCGGCGGTGATCCCCTCGGCCTCGTACAGCGCCCGCAGCTCGTCGGCCGACCTGAACGTGCCGTCGTCGTTCGCGGCCTTGCCCCACGGGATGTTCGCGGCTCCGGGGATGTGTCCGGGGACCTGCGACTGCTCTTGCGGGAGGTGGTCAGGGGCGAGCTTCTCCCCCCGGTACTCCTCGGGCGAGCGGACGTCGACGAGGGCCGAGGAGCCCAGCTTCGAGATGACCTCGTCCCGGAAGGCGCGGATCTGCGACCGCTGCGACCCCGTGATGGCGAACCCGGTGGCCGGGTACGTGGGCACGTCCGAGGTCAGCTCACGGCTCTCGAGCTCCCACTTCTTGCGACCCCCGTTCAGGAGCTTCACGTTGTCGAAGCCGCGGAGCTTCAGGATCCAGTACGCGTAGGCGGCGAACCAGTTTTTGTTTCCGCCGTACAGGACCAGGGTCGTGTCGGGCCCGACGCCGGCCCTCGACAGCAGCGCCGAGAGCTCCCGCTGGTCCACGTAGTCGCGACCCACCTTCGTGTGGAGATCGGTCGACCAGTTCCAGCCGACCGCCCCTCTGATGTGACCCTTCTCGTAGGCGGTCGCGTCTTCGTCTACCTCGATCACGCGGACGTCTGCGTCGCCGAGACGTCCTTCGAGCCGATCCGTCTCGACCAGCGCGCCGGGGTTCGCGTATCCGCTCATCGGCTGGTGCTCCTTTCGGGTCGGGAACGAGAGAAGGGCCGCTTCGTGCGGCCCTTCTGCACTCCTGCCTGCCGTCTGGCTACGGCGAAGATCGCACGAGATCCGTCCGCGCCGGGCGGCGCGGTGTGGCGCCGGGACAGCAGAGCCGAGACGGGATCATGGCCCCCACCACCCCATAGCAGCGCGTGCGGATCACTGGGATTCCCTACCTCCGGGGTCGGATTCGGGCCATGGTCGCACCGCTGCAGGTGCGATGTCAAGGGAAGCGGCGGGGGCGGGTAGCGTCGCCCGAACGGCAGCAGCCCAGGAAGGCTGGCTCCGAGAAGCGCATGAAGAAGGCACGTAGGCTCGCTCCACAACGGCGAAGTCACGGAAGGAGCCTGCGTGCCGAACATCAGCCTAACCGTCGAGGTGCCCTGGCCCAAGGGCAAGCCCACGTTCTCCAAGCTCGAGCGAGCGATCCACCGCGCGGCGATGTCCGCCGGGCGCCAGGCATTGGTGGCCGCGCTGGGGATCTGGGAGCAGGAGCTGCTGCCCACCGCCGGAGCCCGCCAGCGAAGGGTCCGCCGCTACCTGCTCACCCGCCTGGGACCGATCCGGTACTGGCGCTGGAAGACCCGCAAGCACGGCCGGTACGGCTTCCCGTTGGATCGGGCCATGGGGATCGCGCCCTGGCAGACCTGCTCGGCCTTCGTGTGGGAGCGGGCCTGCCGGCTGGCCTCCAGCGTCCCCTACCGCACCGCCGCACGGATGCTCTCGGACCTGGTCGGGCAGGCCACGGACCACCGGGTGCTGTGGCGCCTGGTGCAGAAGGCGGGTCGGGCCAGAAGGGCCCAGATCGAGTCCCACCGGGCGGCGATGTTCGAGCTGGGCGAGGCTCCGCCCGAGCCCGCCGAGGCTCCCGAGATGGTCGTGACCGAAATCGACGGGGCGGTGCTGCGCCACCAGCGGGGCGGGGTGTTCGAGGCCAAGGTCGCGGCGGCCTACCGCGGCAAGGCCGTGGTCTCGGGCACCGCCAGGCACCGACGGCGGGTGGTCACCGGCAAGGCCGTGGTGGCCGGGGTCTACGAGGAGGGGATCGCCGGTCAGGTGTTCTACGCGGCGCTGTGCCGCTCCGTCGGCATCCACCGGGCCCGGCACCGTCTGGTGTCGGGGGACGGAGCGGAGTGGATCCCGGTGCTGGTTCGCAACTGGTTCCCCGATCACCTCTTCCAGCTGGACCACTACCACCTGAAGACACGGCTGCGGCAGGTGGCCGGCGATCCCGCCCGGGCGGGGCGATGGATCGCCTGGGCCCTTGCGGGATCCTGGAGACCGATCGAGCGGTCCATGACCCAGCTGGTGGCCGCCGGCAGGCTCGACCCGAAGACCGCCCGGGAGACCCGGGCCTTCCTGCAGCTCAACGCCCCCGCGATCTGGGCCTTCCGAGCCCTGCTCGCCGCGGGAGCTCCTCCGGAGCTTTGTACCCGAGGCTCCGGGGTGATCGAGCACACGATCGATCTCCTCGTCGCCCGGCGCATGAAACGCCAGGGCATGTCCTGGTCCCGCGACGGCGCCCACAACCTCCTGGTGCTGCGGGCGCTCATGCTCGACCCCATCGCCTGGCGAGCGTGGTGGAAGGAGGTGATCGCCTGATCCACACCGATGCATGATCGCCCTCCTGCAGGAGGGCAACTTCGGCGTCCCCGACGAGCGAGGGGGCCGAGAAGAGCAGAGCGGACCTACTGCCTATTGCGGAACGCTACTGAGGGCGGCCGGCCCTCGCCTCCGGAGGCTCTGCACGATTTGACCGATGCGGTACCATGCGCCCCCGTGGGCGTCGTCGAGGGCTCCGATCGACACGCGACACCGCGGCGGGTGGCGGCCGCGTTGCTCGCAACCACGCTCATGGTGTTCCTCGTATCCCTGCCCGCGGTTGCGGCAGCCCGCTCGTATCGAACCCGACTCCTCACGATGCTC
>DASWAT010000149.1:0-4469 GCA_036390995.1 Actinomycetota bacterium
CGGACCGAGCCCCTGCTGCCGCGCTCGGACGACGCGTACGAGAGCATCGAGGGCGTCCGTAGCGAGCTGATGCTGCTCGCCGGTTACTTCCACACGGAGTCGAGCCACCACGCGAGCGAGTACTGGGCGTGGTTCCGTCGAACGCCCGAGATCACGGCCGAGTACCTCGACCGACGCTGGGACTACCTCGAGATCTGCCGTTCCGCCGACGCGTCGTACACGAACGAGGACATCGTCGAGGAAGCACGGCGAGGCGGGCTCAAGCACGGCGGCGAGTTCGCCGCGCCGATCATCGACAGTATGGTCACGGGCACGCGGCGGATCGTGTACGGCAACGTCCGCAACGGCAGATCGATCGAGAACCTCCCGGCGGACGCCTGCGTCGAGGTGGCGTGTGCGGTCGATCGCAACGGGGTCAGGCCGACGCGGTACGGCTCGTTGCCCGCCGCATGCGCGGCCCTGAACCAGGTCCAGATCACCGTGCAGCGGCTGGCCGTCGAGGCCGCGATGACCGGCGACCGCGATCTCGTTCACGCGGCCGTCGCGCTCGATCCGCTGACGAGCGCGCTGCTCACGCTCCCGCAGATCCACGAGATGACGAACCGGATGCTCGAGGCCGAGGCCCCGTGGCTGCCGCAGTTCGCGACCGGCGCCCGGGTCCGACCGTGACCGAGGACCTCGGCGACCTCAAGCTCCGCGACTACCGGCCGGTCCCACGGCTGGTCGCTCCGGCGCATCCCATCGAGCGGGCTCGGTTCCCGGCCGTCGACGCCCACAACCACCTGGGCCGCTGGCTCTCCGAGTGGATCGGCCGGCCGGGGAGCTGGAGCGTGCCGGACGTCCCCGAGCTGCTCCAGCTGATGGACCACTGCAACCTGCGGGCCGTCGTGAACCTCGACGGCCGGTGGGGGGACGAGCTCGAGGCGAACCTCGACCGGTACGACCGGGCGCACCCCGGGCGCTTCGCCACGTTCTGCCACGTCGACTGGGCCGTGGCCGCCGAGACGGACGTCGGCGCCCTGGCCGCGAGGTCGCTGCGGGCGAGCGTCGATGCGGGGGCCAAGGGCCTGAAGGTGTGGAAGGACCTCGGACTGCACGTCCGCGATGCACGTGGCGACCTCGTCATGCCCGACGATCCCAGGCTCGCGCCGCTCTGGCAGGAAGCCGCCGGGCTGGGTGTCCCCGTCTTCGTCCACACGGCGGATCCGGTGGCCTTCTTCGATCCGGTCGACCAGCGGAACGAGCGCCTCGAGCAGCTCCTCGCGCATCCCGAGTGGTCGTTCGCCGATCCGTCGTTCCCCCGGTTCGAGCGCCTCATGGACTCGCTCGAGGCGCTCGTTGCAGCCCAGCCCGACACGACGTTCGTCGGCGTGCACGTCGGCGGGTTCGCCGAGGACCTCGCCTGGGTCGGCCGGATGCTCGAGGCCCATCCGAACTTCCACGTCGACGTCGCCGCCCGCATGGCCGAGCTCGGCCGCCAGCCCCGTGCGGCGCGCGAGCTGATCGTCTCCCATCCCGATCGGGTGCTGTTCGGGATCGACGAGTTCCCGCCGGCACGCGAGAGCTACGCGATCTACTTCCGGTTCCTCGAGACCCGCGACGAGCACTTCCCGCACTCGACCGAGGAGGTCCCCCTCATGGGGCGATGGAACATCTCGGGACTCGGTCTGCCCGACGACGTGCTCCGGAAGGTCTACGCGGAGAACGCCCTGCGGATCGTTCCGGGACTGGTCCGGGCATGACCGTCTCGAACGGAAGAGGAGGGAGCACATGAAGGACCTTTCGCGGTTCAACCGCTTCCGCCACCGCATCACGTTGACGGGATCGCTGCTCCTTGGGGCCATGATGTTCGCGCCGGTCGTTCCACCCGGCGCGGACGGGGCTCCGGCTCTGCCGGCGCAGGGAAGCCCCGTGAACGTGACCGTGCTCCAGCCCACCGCCATCGTCGACGCGGTCGGCGGACACACCGGGGGGATCGAGGCGCTTGCCTCCCGGGATCAGTCCGGCACCCAGGACGACGCGACTCGCTACGTGCGGCTTCGAGGCCGGGGGCAGCCCTACGACGGGTATCGGAGCTATACGCTCCCCCCGGCCGTCTCGCCCACGAGCGTCACGACGATCACGCTCATGGCGAACTTCCGCGGACCGGTCGCCGCCACGAACACTTGGGCGTGGGGGATCTACGACTGGACGAGCGGAGACTGGTCCAGGCTCGGCGATCAACGGCATTGCGGCGGCGACGTCGGGACGACCCAGTGGCCGTGTGACGACCTCCAGCGACGCCCGTGGAAGTACGTGCAGGACAACGTCATCCACCCGCCCGGTTCGGATCTGTCGGGGTTCGTGAACGGCTCGACCGGCGAGATCCGTATCCGCCTGCACGCGACCGAGGCGGGCGCCGCGAGGCTCGACTGGGAGGCCGTGGACGTCTACTCGAACGCCGGCCCGGCCGGCGCGCGGTGGACGCCGGCGGTCGGCGCGAGGTGGCAGTGGCAGCTGGAGGGCAAGCCCGGGCAGCACCCCTCGACCGGAGGCATCGACGTCGGAATCTGCCAGCCGACGTACCGGGGTGGACCGTGCGTTAAGCCGGAGGTGTTCGACATCGATCTGTACGTCGACCCGGCGATCGCCGGGCGATTCGGCTATCAGACTGAGACGGCAGCGGTGGACGCGATCCACGTATCGGAACGGCACGTGATCGGGTACGTCACCGCCGGAGACATCGAACGGTGGCGGCCCGATTACGAGCAGTTCGTCGATTTCGACGAACGCTGCGGCGGCTGCCTCCGTGGCAAGCCGTTCAGCAGGCGGTTCCCGGACGAGTACTGGGCGAGCCTGAACAAGGGGAAGGGGCAGTTCGACTTCATGCTGCAGATGCTCCGAGCCCGCACGGACCGGGTCGCGGCGGCCGGGTTCGACGGCATCGAGTACGACATCGTGGACACCTACGCGCAGGGCAGGAGGGTCACCGGGTGGAAGGTCAGCGCCGAACGGCAGCTCGCGTACAACACGGCGCTGGCCGAGATGGCGCACGAAGACGGCCTGGCCGTGGCCCTGAAGAACGACGGGGGACAGATCTCCGAGCTCCTCCCGTCCTTCGACTTCGCCATCAACGAGCAGTGCTTCCAGTACGACGAGTGCGACGGCGGCGGGTATCCGGCCCCCGCGTGGAGGGCGTTCATCCGAGCGGACAAGGCGGTCTTCCAGGCCGAGTACCGGCTGGACCCGAAGGAGTTCTGCCCCACGGCGAACCACTGGGGGTTCAGCTCCATCCTGAAGTCACGGGACTTCAGCCTGTACGCGATGCGGTGGGTGCCGTGCCGATGATCGCGGGCCGGCGGATCGCCGGCCCCGGCTAGCGGATCGCGGCCCCGGTCCGCAGGTCGAACAGGTGGATCCGCTCGGGGCGAACCCCCAGGCGGAGCAGCTGCCCCGGGTTCAGCCGCACGTCGGGATCGAACCGCGCCGTGATGGGGGCACGCGAACCCTCCACGAGGGTGGGGATCTCCTCCTCCTCGGCTCCGGTCTCCACGGTTGTGCCCTGTGCGCTTCCGTGGACCACGACCTCGTCACCGAGGGGCTCGACCACGTCCACGAGGAAGTCGAACGAGGGGAGACCGTCGGCGGAGGAGGAGACGGCCTCGGGGCGCATGCCGACCGCGACCTCGCCGTCGGGGACGCCGGGTCGGTCGAAGCTGAGGTCGCCCGCCACGATCGTCCCTCCTTGGGCGCGCCCGCGGATGAGGTTCATCGGTGGGCTCCCGATGAACCCGGCGACGAACAGGTTCGCCGGCCGGTCGTACACGTCTTGCGGCGCCCCGATCTGCTGGAGCCGTCCGTTCGACATCACGGCGATGCGGTCCCCGAGCGTCATCGCCTCGACCTGATCGTGCGTGACGTAGATCGTCGTGATGCCCAGGCGCGTGTGCAGGCGCTTCAGCTCGGCCCGCATCTGGACCCGGAGCTTCGCGTCGAGGTTCGACAGCGGCTCGTCGAGCAGGAACGCGCTGGGTTCACGGACGAGCGCGCGGCCCATCGCGACGCGCTGACGCTGGCCTCCCGACAGCTGGGCGGGACGACGCTTCAGGAGCTCGTCGAGGCCGAGCATCGTGCTGATGTCGCGGACGCGACGCTCGATCTCGGCTTTCGGGATCCGACGCTGCTTCAAGCCGAACGCGAGGTTCCGATGCACGCTCATGTGCGGATACAGCGCGTAGCTCTGGAACACCATCGCGATGTCTCGGTCACGCGGCGAGAGGTCGTTCACCTCGCGATCGCCGATCAGGATCCGACCGCGCGTCGGTTTCTCGAGCCCGGCCACGCAGCGCAGCGCGGTGGTCTTGCCGCATCCGGAGGGTCCGACCAGGATCATGAACTGTCCGTCCGGGATCTCCAGCGAGAGATCGTCGAGCGCGGTCGTCGCGCCGGGGAAGATCTTGGTCACGCCCTCGAAGACGACCTCGGCCATC
>DASWAT010000150.1:0-33237 GCA_036390995.1 Actinomycetota bacterium
GTGTCCACCGGCGCGAACGGCGCCACGCACGACGGAGCGTTCCGCGTGTACCGCAAGCTCGCCGGGTTCAGCCCGAACCGTCTCTACTACCCGAGCTACTTCGACGGCCTCCGGGCCGTCCACGGCTGGACCGAGGTGCCCGCGTATCCCGCCAGCCACGGGTGCGTGCGTGTCCCCTACTGGAACGCGCAATGGATCTTCGGCCTCGCGACGCTCGGAACCCCCGTGATCGTCTACCACTAGTCTTACCCAGACTAGTCGGTGCGGGGCCCTCGCCTCCGCTGCGGCTGAGCCGACGGGCGCTGCGGCAAGGGCCCGCGCCCCCGTGCGCTTCCGGCAGCACCGCTAGAGGGATCGTGGCCGAAGATGTTCAGTCGAGCGCGCCGATCACCGCCTCCACCGCCGTGAGGAGCGTGCCGGTTCGAACCAGGTCGGTGGCGGCGGCGATGTCCGGACCGAGCTCCCGGTCCTCGGACAGGAACGGCACCACCGTGCGCACGGCATCGTGCGCCGCCGCCGTTCCCGGGGCCGGCTCGAGCGGCCCCCGCAGGTCTAGTGCCTGCGCCGCGGCGAGCACCTCGAGCGCCAGCACGACCTCCGCGTTCGCGCCCACCTCGCGGGCGTGTCGGGCAGCGGTCATGCCCATGCTGACGTGGTCCTCCTGGCCGGCCGAGGACGGGATCGAGTCCACCGATGCCGGATGAGCCAGGGCCTTGCACTCGGAGACCAACGAGGCCGCCGTGTACTGGAGAAGCATGAAGCCGGAGTTCAAGCCGCTCTCCGGGACGAGGAACGCGGGGAGCCCGTTGTTGCGATCGGCCGCGAGGAGGCGGAACAGCCGACGCTCGGAGATGCTCGCGAGCGGGACGGTGGCCGCCGCCAGCGCGTCGAGGGCCACGGCGACCGGCTGGCCGTGGAAGTTCCCGCCCGAGAGGATCTCCTCCGTCTCCGGCAGGACGATGGGGTTGTCCGAGACCGATCCGACCTCCACCTCCAGGACGCCGCCGGCGAACCGGAGCACCTCCCTGGTGGCGCCGTGCACCTGCGGGGCGCATCGCAGCGAGTAGGCATCCTGCACGAGGTGATCGCTCTCCCGATGCGAGGACGCGATGGCGCTCCCCGCCAGCAGGCGCCGCAGGTTCGACGCGGAGGCGGCCTGCCCCGCGTGCGGGCGAAGCGCGTGCAGCCGCTCGTCGAACGGACGATCCGTGCCCAGGGCGGCCTCGATGGTCATGGCGGCGGCAACGTCCGCCACCCGCGCCAGACGGGCCAGTCGCATCGCCGCGAGGATCCCCACGGCGAGCATGCCCTGGGTCCCGTTCACGAGCGCGAGACCTTCCTTCGCCGAGAGCGACAGCGGTTCCAGGCCCGCGTCGGCGAGGGCCCTCGCCGCCGGGATCGGCTGCCCATGCACCAGCAGCTCGCCGCCGCCGATCAACGGCAGGGCGAGGCACGCGAGCGGAGCCAGGTCGCCGGAAGCGCCCAGGGACCCCTGCTCCGGAACGACCGGGACGAGGTCCCGGTTCAGCATGTCCACCATGCGCTCCACGATCTGCACCCGCACGCCGGAGTGGCCGAGGGCCAGCACGTGGGCCCGCAGGAGCAGCATGGCCCGGGCCTCCGCGTGCGACAGCGCCGGCCCAACGGCCGTGGCGTGCGACCGGACGATGCGGCGCTGCAACACGTCGGCCTGCGCGGGCGGGATCCGCACGTTCGCCAGGCTGCCGAACCCGGTGGTGACCCCGTACACGGTCCGGCCGGCGGCCACCGCGGCCTCGACCACGGCCCGCGCGGCTTGGATCCGCCGGGCCGCGCCGGACGAGAGCGCGACCTCGGCGCCGCCCGCCACGGCGACCACGTCCTCCAACGTGAGGCTCTCCCCCACCGGCACCGGCACGGCGGGAAGGCTACGAGCCCGGAGGGTCCCGCACAACCCCGGGAACGAGCGGCCAGGGATCCCGCATCCCCGAGTACCCTGAGGAGACGATCGGACGGCCGAGGGAGCACGCGCTGTCGGACTCGACGAACCCCTACGACATGCTCGAGCCCGACCGGGGCGTCCCGGCCGGCACGGATCCCCGGGCGTCCCACCCCGCCCGCGTCGCAGACCCGCCACCGCTCCGCGCGTTCCTTCGCGGGGCGACCCGCCGGTGCCCGCGGTGCGGCGAACGCGATCTCTTCGCCGGCCGGTTCCGGATCCGGGATCGATGCCCTCGGTGCCAGCTCCACCTCGAGCGCGAGGAGGGCGGCTTCCTCGGAGCGATGACCCTGAACTACACCGTGACCACGATGGCCTGGATCGTGCTGCTGGTGATCTGGCTGGTGCTCGACCTCCCCGAGGTCCACGTGCTGGCGCTGATGCTCACCTCGCTCGGGCTCGTCGGTGTCTTCCCGCTCCTGTTCTACCGGTCCTCGAAGACGATCTGGGCCGCGATCGACTACCTCGTCTACCGGTCGAGCCCCGACTACGGCCGGAAGGACGCGGCCGACCGCGCCCCCGGCAACGGCGGCCGCTACTGATGCCCTCCTCGAGCGCGCCTTTGGCCCCGGACGTCACTCGCGCCACGGCAGCCGGACGCCGCGTTCCTTCGCCACCTCGAGCGCCTGCTCGTAGCCGGCGTCCGCGTGCCGGACCACCCCCATCCCCGGGTCGGTGGTGAGCACGCGCTCCAACCTAGCCGCGGCGTTCTCGGTGCCGTCGGCCACGACCACCATGCCGGCGTGGATCGAGTAGCCGATGCCCACGCCGCCTCCGTGATGGACGCTCACCCAGTGCGCACCCGCAGCGGTGTTCACCAGCGCGTTGAGGATCGGCCAGTCGGCGATGGCGTCCGAGCCGTCGATCATCCCCTCGGTCTCGCGGTACGGGCTGGCCACCGATCCGCTGTCCAGGTGGTCCCGGCCGATCACGATGGGCGCCTGAAGCTCGCCGGAGGCCACCATCCGGTTGAAGGCAAGGCCGGCCTTCGCCCGCTCGCCGTATCCGAGCCAGCAGATCCGCGCGGGCAGGCCCTGGTACGCCACCTTCTCCTCGGCCATCCGCAGCCATCGCTGCAGCCGCTCGTTCTCCGGGAACAGCTCCATCACGGCGCGGTCGGTCTTCAGGATGTCCTCGGGGTCGCCCGAGAGCGCGGCCCACCGGAAGGGGCCCTTGCCCTCGCAGAACATCGGCCGCACGAACGCCGGCACGAATCCCGGATAGTCGAACGCGCGCCCGAACCCGCCCGTCCGGGCACCGGCCCGGAGGTTGTTCCCGTAGTCGAAGACCACGGCGCCCCGGTCCAGGAACCCGACCATCGCCTCGCAGTGCCTCGCCATCGAGGCGTAGGCCCGGCGCTGGTACTCGTCGGGATCGCGCTCGCGCAGCGCGGCCGCGTCCTGCAGGGACAGCCCCCCGGGGACGTAGCCCCCGAGGGGATCGTGTGCGCTGGTCTGGTCGGTGACCAGATCGGGTTCGAACCCGCCGCGGAGGAGCTCCGGAAGGGTCTCGGCGCAGTTGCCGAGCACGCCGATCGAGAGCGGTTCACCGGCCGCCTTCGCCTCCTTGGCCCACCGGATCGCCTCGTCCAGGTCGTCGGTTTCCCGGTCGAGGTATCGCGTCTTGATGCGGCGCTCGATCCGGCCGGGGTCCACCTCCACGCACAGCGCCACGCCGCCGTTCATCGTCACCGCCAGCGGCTGAGCTCCCCCCATGCCGCCCAGACCGCCGGTGAGCGTGATCGTGCCCGCGAGGGTGCCCCCGAACCGCTGGGTGGCCGCCTCCGCGAGGGTCTCGTAGGTGCCTTGGAGGATGCCCTGGGTCCCGATGTAGATCCACGACCCGGCGGTCATCTGCCCGTACATCGTGAGGCCCGCGTGCTCGAGCTCGCGGAAGGTGTCCCAATCGGCCCACTTCGGCACGAGCATGGCGTTGGCGATGAGCACCCGCGGGGCCATCTGGTGGGTCCGGAAGACGCCGACCGGCTTGCCCGATTGCACGAGGAGCGTCTCGTCGTCCCCGAGACCCCGGAGCGCCTTCACGATCGCGTCGAAGCTCTCCCAGTTGCGTGCGGCCTTCCCCGTGCCCCCGTACACCACGAGGTCCTGCGGACGCTCGGCCACGTCCGGGTCGAGGTTGTTCATCAGCATGCGGAGCGCCGCCTCCTGCGGCCACGACCGGCACGTCGTCCGGGTACCGCGGGGAGCTCTGATCTCGCGAGCGGACATGTCCCTGCCTCCCTGGAGGTTCCGCCACGATGATAGGTCCCGGGCCAGCTCAAGGTGTCGTCGGAGGGCACCGATGCGTTCGAAGGAAAGGCCCGAGCGGCGCCCGGCACGACGCCGTGCTCACACGTCCGGGGGGGAGCAGGTGGATCGGATCCGCGTCCTGATCGCCGAGGACGAAGCGGCGGTGCGCGAGGCCATGGCCGACCTCGTCTCCTCCGACCCCGCGATGGAGGTCGTCGGGACCGCGAGTGATGCGGACGAGGCGATCGCGCTCGCGGGGGCCGAGAAGCCCGACGTCGCCCTCATCGACGTGAAGATGCCCGCCGGGGGTGGCCCTCGCGCCGCCCGCGAGATCCTCAAGATCTCGCCGCAGACGCACGTGGTGGCGCTGTCTGCGTACGAGGATCGCCGCACGGTCCTGGAGATGCTTCGCGCCGGCGTCGTCGGCTACATCGTGAAGGGGACCTCGGCGGAGGAGATCCTCTACACGATCCGCCGGTCGATGCGTGGCCAGGGGAGCCTATCGGTCGAGATCACCGCCGACGTGATCCACGAGCTCGCCTCGCTGCTCGAGCGCTCCGAGGGTCTGACCAGAGAGCTGCAGGAGCTGAACCGCACGAAGAGCGAGCTGATCCAGATCCTTTCGCACGAGCTGTTCACGCCGATCACGACCATCCAGGGGTTCGCCCTGACCGTCTCGGAGCATGGATCCTCGCTGCAGCCCGACGAGGTCCGGGACCTGGCCGAGGGCGTGGCGCGTGCGAGCGAACGGATCAAGCGCTTGATCGGTAACCTCGCGGCGGCCGCGCGGCTCGACCGAGAAGGGGTGGAGGTGTCCACCCGGCCGGTGGAGGCGGACGATCTCCTCCAGCGGGCGGCCGCGGAGTTCCCGCAGCACCGGGAGCGGATCCGCCTCCCGGCCGAAGGTGATGGTTCGGTCCGCCGGCTCTGGGCGGATCTGGACCTCGGCATCCGGGCGGTGGTGGTGGTCCTCGAGAACGCCTTGGCCATGTCCCCCGCGAGCGAGCCGATCGACGTTCAGGTGCACCCTCGCGGTACGGAGCTCGAGATCGCGATCTCCGACCGGGGTCCGGGGGTTCCCGAGGACAAGCGGGAGAGCATCTTCCAGGCCTTCACCCAGACGGATTCCAGCACGACGCGGACGCACGAGGGACTCGGGATCGGCCTGTTCCTGGCCAAGAGGATCCTGCGAGCGCACGGGGGGCGCATCGGCGTGCTCGGCCGTGAGGGAGGCGGCAGCACGTTCGTCCTGGCGTTCCCGGCCTTCGCCGAGGCCGATCCGCGCTCGTAGAGCCGGGGGGCCTCCTCCTCCTCAGTTCGTACGCCGGTCCACCGCCCAGGAGGAACCCGGCGAGGACTTCGTGAAGTTCTTCAGCTCCGTGGCCACGGCCACGGCCTCCGCGAAGTGCGAGAACCTGCGCCTCGCCGCCGTGGCGATGCCGATCGAGATCGACAGGAACGGGAACCGCTGGATCTCCCCGCGGCGGTTCGTGACCTCGATGAACCCTCGGGCCCGGTCCTCGGGATCGAACAGCTCGGAGACCTCGGCGTCGAAGCGCCGAGCGATCTGCTCGGCGACCTGTTCGGCCTGGTCCGAGTGGCAGATCACCACGAAGTCGTCGCCGCCCACGTGGCCGACGAAGGTCTCCGGACCGGCCGTGGCGTGCGTCACCTCCTGGATCAGACCCGCCGTCCGCTGGATCACGTGGTCGCCTCGCATGAACCCGTAATGGTCGTTGTAGGCCTTGAAGTGGTCGAGGTCCGCGTACAGGATCGCGAACAGGTCCTCCGCCATCACCCGCCGCTCGATCTCCTCTTCGATCCTGACGTTCCCCGGCAGTCCGGTGAGCGGAGACTGGGCGCGCATCTCCTTGGCCCGGCGCAGGACCCCTCGGATCCTCGCGAGCAGCTCCGGGGTGTCGAACGGCTTCACGATGTAGTCGTCGGCCCCGACGGAGAAGCCCTCGAGCTTGTCGGCGGACAGCCCCCGCGCCGTGAGCATGATCACGCTCACCGTCGCTGTTCGGCTGTCCTGACGGAGCCGGCGCGTGAGCTCGAACCCGTCCATGTTCGGCATCATCACGTCGCACAGCACGAGATCCGGGCACGAGGTCCTGGCCATCTCCAGCGCTTGCTCCCCATCCGAGGCAAGGCGTACCTCGAACACGGCCGCCCGCAGCTCGATCTCGAGGAGGCGTGCGATGAACGGGTCGTCGTCGACGACCAGGATCGTCTCGCCGCCACCGGGATCGGGGTCGGTCGTGCTACCCGAGGTGGACATCATCCGGAGCTCCGCCTCCACCCGTTGGGAATCGGCACGTTCGGCCTTCCGGTGAAGTCCCCTGCGTCCTCACGGCGCCGACCGCCGATCGTAGGCCGCCGAGGACCCCAGCGTCCGCTTCGCGAAGTTCTTCAGCTCGGTGGCCACCTGCACGACCTCGGCCCGGTGCGCGAACGAGCGGATCTGCGTCGTGGCCACGCCGATCGAGATCGACAGCAGCGGGAACCGCTGCGCCCTGCCCTGGCGGTCTTCCGCCTCCACGTACCCGCGAGCGGCGTCCTCGGGCTCGTAGAGCGACGGAGCGAGCTCGTCGAACCGCCGCATCACCTCCAGGGCGATCGGCTCGGCCAGGTCTGGACCCGTCACCACGACGTAGTCGTCCCCCCCGATGTGGCCGACGAACACCGTGGGGCCGGCCACGGCCTCGGCCGCCTCCCGGATGAGCCGGCCCGTGGACCGGAGCGCCTCGTCACCTCGGACGAAGCCGTAGCGGTCGCTGTACGCCTTGAAGTTGTCCAGGTCGAGGTACATGAGGGCGAACGGTCCCCCGCTCCGGATCCGCTCGTCGATCTCCTCCTCGATCCGGACGTTGCCCGGCAGCCCGGTGAGCGGCGATTGCGCCCGCATGTAGGCTGCCCGACGAAGCACGCCGCGGACCCGGGCGAGCAGCTCCTCGTTGTCGAATGGCTTGACGATGTAGTCGTCGGCGCCGGCGGTGAGACCCGTCAGCCTGTCGGCGGCCAGACCCCGGGCGGTGAGGATGATGATGCTGACGCCCTCGGTCCGGGGATCGTCGCGCAGGCGGCGGGTCATCTCGAAGCCGTCCATGTTCGGCATCATCACGTCGGCGAGGATGAGGTCCGGACACCGCTCCTGGGCCATCGCGAGGCCCTCGGCGCCGTCCGAAGCCACCTGCACGTTGTAGCCGGCGGCTCGCAGCTCGACGGACAGGAGCCTCGC
This sequence comes from Actinomycetota bacterium, assembly GCA_036390995.1. Lineage (GTDB taxonomy): Bacteria > Actinomycetota > UBA4738 > UBA4738 > HRBIN12 > DASQQQ01. The sequence continues at coordinate 7,469 of DASWAT010000150.1, forward strand.
GATGAACCGATCGTCTTCCACCACGAGGACCGAGGCCTGCTCGGACCCCTCGGACCGCCGATCGCCCATGCCGCCTCCCGCGCCCCTCCTCGGGACGCTCGGGCAAGAGTGAAGCACAATAGGAGCCCGGAGCAGTGGAACAAGGGGGTGGCGCGTGCAGGTCCTGGACTCCTTCCTCGACGCCGTCGGCGGCACGCCGCTCGTTCGGCTGCACGCCGTGGCCAGGGGCGTCCGGCCCGCCATCCTGGCGAAGTTGGAGATGCTGAACCCCGGTGGCAGCGTGAAGGACCGCATCGGCCTTCGGATGATCCAAGCCGCCGAGCGCGAGGGTCTCCTCCGGCCGGGCGGGACCATCGTGGAGCCGACCTCCGGCAACACCGGTCACGGGCTGGCCATCGCCGCCGCCATCAAGGGCTACAAGTGCATCTTCGTGATGCCCGACAAGATGAGCCAGGAGAAGATCGCGCTGCTGCGGGCCTACGGCGCCGAGGTGGTCATCACCCCCACCGCCGTGCCGCCGGAGTCGCCCGAGTCCTACTACCGCGTGGCCGACCGCCTCACCGAGGAGATCCCCGGCGCGTTCCAGCCGAACCAGTACTACAACCAGGAGAACCCCCGGGCCCACTACGAGACCACCGGCCCCGAGATCTGGGAGCAGACGCAGGGCAGGATCGACGCACTCGTCGTCGGCGTCGGCACCGGCGGCACCATCACCGGCACCGCTCGGTACCTGAAGGAGCGTAACCCGAACATCATGGTCGTGGGCGCCGATCCCGAAGGATCGCTGTATTCGGCAGGCCCCGGCGAGGAGGCTCGGCCGTACCTCACCGAGGGCATCGGCGAGGACTTCTGGCCCGAGACCTTCGATCCCTCGCTCGTGGACCGGTGGGTCCGAGTGTCCGATCGGGACGCGTTCCGCCTGGCCCGAGCCATCACGCGCCACGAGGGCATCCTCGTGGGTGGCTCCTCCGGCACGGCCGTCTACGCTGCGCTCGAGGTGGCTCGCGACATGGACGAGACGAAGACGGTGGTGGTGATCCTGCCGGACACCGGTCGCAACTACCTGTCGAAGCTGTACTCGGACACCTGGCTGCTGCAGTACGGGCTCCTGGAGCGGCCGGAGGTCGTGCGGGTGGAAGAGGTCGTCACGGCCAAGGGCGGCGACGTGCCGGCGCTCGTCACGGTGAAGGCGCACGACAAGGTACGCCAGGCGATCGACGTGCTCCAGACGTACGGCATCTCGCAGGCCCCGGTCGTCCGCGAGCCCTCGGCGGACGTGTCGCAGTTCGTGGGCTCCATCCAGGAGCGGGACCTGCTCGACCGGATCTTCCGGGACCCGGACGCCCTGCAGGCGGACGTGGCCGAGGTCATGGGGCCCCCGATCCCCATGGTGGAGTTCGACGAACCCATCGAGGTGGCCTTCGGCGACCTCCAACGCGAGCCCGCGGTACTGGTGGCCAAGGCGGGTCAGGTGCTCGGCGTGGTGACACGGAGCGACCTGCTCGAGTTCCTGGCCCACCGGAAGCGGACCCCCTGATCCGACGTGCGCTCGCTCGGCATCGACGTCGGCGTTCACAAGGGGCTGGATCTGGTCCTGCTCGACGGGAACCGGCACGTGCTGGACACCCATCGCCGGGTCGGCGTCGAGAGCCTGCCGGCGCTCGTGAAGGCGATGACGCCGGAGGTGGTGGCCATCGACGCCCCGCCCTCCTGGGCACTCACCGGCAAGTCGCGGCTCACCGAGCGCGAGCTGCGCTGGTTCGGGATCCAGTGCTTCAACACGCCCTCGGACCACCGGATGGCCGAGCACCCGTTCTACGAGTGGATGACGATCGGCTTCGCCACGTTCCAGGCGATCGAGGATCGCTACCCCCGGTACCGCGGCGGCGCGGTGAAGGGGACGGCGATCGAGGTGTTCCCGCACGCGTCCGCCGTGGTGCTGGCGGGAACCCTGCCGCCACCATCGGTCCCGAAGGGGCACTGGCGTCGATCGGTGCTCCGGGCGCTCGGCGTGGACGTCGGCGGGCTCCGGTCGAGCGACCAGGTCGATGCGGCGCTCGCCGCGCTCACGGGGGTGTTCGCGCTGGAGCGGCGCTTCTCTGCGCCCGGCGATCCCCGGGAGGGCACCATCGTGGTCCCGGCGGCTACGCTGCCCTCCCATCCCTACCGGCGGGCCTCGGCCCCCCGGCGGCGCGACGGCCAGCAACCGCTGCCGGGATTGGGAGCATGCGGATGCGGTGATCCAGGGTGCACGGCCCTCACCGCCCGGGAGTTCGCGCCGGGCCACGACGCGAAACGCAAGTCCGTGCTCTGGAAGCTGGCCCGGTCGGGCCAGGAGGCGGCCGACGAGCTGAGGAGACGAGGATGGGAGCTCCCCCCGGAGATGCGATGAGGTTCGAGACGCGGGCGATCCACGCCGGCCAGGAGCCGGAGCCGCAGTTCGGCGCGGTGAACGTCCCCATCTATCAGACCTCCACGTATGCCCAGCCGGAGGTGGGCAAACCCAAGCGCTACGACTACGCGCGAAGCGGCAATCCCACCCGTGAGGCCCTCCAGACGGCGTTGGCCTCCCTCGAAGGTGGCGGGCACTGCTTCTCGTTCGGTTCCGGCCTCGCCGCCGAGACCACCGTGCTTCTCACCCTCTCCCCCGGGGACCACGTCCTCCTGGCGAACGACGTCTACGGCGGCACGTACCGGCTCCTGGCGCGCGTGCTGTCGCGCTGGGGTCTGACGTTCGACGTCGTCGACATGACCGACCCGACGGCGCTCCGGAACGCCGTGCGGCCGCAGACGAAGGTCGTGTGGGTCGAGACACCGACGAACCCGCTCATGAAGGTGATCGACATCGAGGCCACCGCCCAGATCGCGCACGAGGCGGGTGCACGCTGCGTGGTGGACAACACGTTCGCCACGCCGTACCTGCAACGCCCGCTCGAGCTCGGCGCGGACGTCGTGATCCACTCCGTCACGAAGTACGTGGGCGGCCACTCCGACCTCGTGGGGGGCGCAGTGGTGACGAACGACGATCCCCTGGCCGAGGAGCTGCGCTTCCTGCAGAACGCCGTGGGTGCCGTTCCCGGCCCGATGGACTGTTACCTGGCGCTCCGCGGCCTGAAGAGCCTCCCGCTGCGGATGGATGCGCACTGCCGGGGCGCCGCTCGGATCGCGAGCTTCCTGGACGGACACCCGAAGGTGAGGGCCGTGCACTACCCGGGTCTGGACTCGCACCCCGGCCACGAGGTGGCGAAGCGGCAGATGCGGGATTTCGGCGGGATGCTCTCGTTCGAGGTCGGGTCGAAGGAGGAGGCCCTGCTGATCGCGCGGTCGACGAAGCTCTTCTTCCTGGCCGAGTCGCTGGGCGGCGTGGAGTCCCTCATCGAGGTCCCGGCGCCGATGACCCACGCGAGCGTCGCCGGCTCGCCGCTGGAGGTCCCGGACACGCTGATCCGGCTGTCGGTGGGGATCGAGCACCCGGACGACCTGATCGCGGATCTCGCTCAGGCGCTTGGGTAGCACCGCTCGGGGCGGTTGCCGGGGAGCGAGGGGGCCATCGCCGATGGTTCCCTCAGGGGAGGCGGAGCTCTCCGGCGGTGGTGGCGATCCTGACGGCCTTCACGCCCGGATCGCCCGGCACCAGGTGGACGGGGAGGGAGGTCGGGCCCAGCCAGTCGCGGAGCCGGGGTCCGTCGCCGGCCACGTCGATGCCCGAGATGCCGATCGGCTCGACGCGATGCCAGACCCGCTCGCGGCCGGGGTGTTCCGTCGGCGGGGTCTCCCAGGCGATGAAGAACGGCATCCAGGGCTCGCGGCGGGGATCCTCCAGGCCCGCGCTCCGCCAGCGAAGGAGCGTGCCGTCCGGGCGTCGGCGCTCGCCTTCGACGATCTCCAGGCCCAGCCGGTCGGCGACGGTGTCGAGGTCATCGGTTGCCACGCAGTAGGTGAAGGTTCGGTCGCCCCCGGCCGCGGCCTCGGCCACGACGACTCCGAAGGGGCTTGCGCCAGCCACGACGGGATCCACGACCGCGATCAGCTCCACGTAGGCCGGGCCGAGAGGCACGATGCGGTTCGCGGTCCCCCACGCCGCGTGGACTCCCCCTTCCACCGCATCCAGTCCGAACTCACGTAGGAGGCGCGCCGCCGTCGCTTCCAGATCTCTGACGGCGATCACCGCGTGGTCGATGCGCAGCCGCTCTCCCATCCTCGGGTGGACCTCCCGTTCGCACACCCCTTCGGGCCGGTCATCCCTACACTGGCCCTCATGCCCCGCGCTCGTACCGTGCACGCTCTCGTGCTGCTGGTTGGGCTGTCCATCCTGCTGCCCGCCTCCGCGCTGGCGCAACCGCCCGGGTTCACGATCGTGGTTCGGGACGAGGGCTTCCCCACGAACCTCGCGTTCGCGCCGGACGGCCGGGTGTTCTTCACCGAGCGGGTGAGCGGCGCCGTCCGGATCCTCCGGGACGGGCGTCTCCTGCAGGAGCCCTTCTTCACGGTTCGGGTGGACACGAAGGTGAACGAGACCGGCCTCCTCGGCATCGCGGTGAACCCCGACTTCACCGAAGACCCGTGGGTCTACCTGTACTACTCGGATCCGAGCCTGGGGCGGAACCGGCTGATCCGGGTCCGGGCTGACGGCGACCACGGGGCCGATGAGCAGGTGCTCCTCGAGGCCATCTCCACGGCCGCCGGCTGGCACAACGGCGGGGACATGGCGTTCGGGGCCGACGGCAAGCTGTACCTCGTGACCGGCGATGGGCACGACGCGGCCATGGCCCAGGACCCGACCAGCCTGGGCGGGAAGATCCTGCGCCTGAACCCCGACGGGACCATCCCCGGCGACGGCCCGCTCCCCGGATCCCCCGTCTACGCGCTGGGGATCCGGAACTCGTTCGGGATCTGCTTCGATCCGGAGAGCGGAGCGTTGTGGGAGACCGAGAACGGCACGACGGAGTGGGACGAGGTCAACCGCATCGAACCCGGCGCGAACCACGGGTGGCCCGAGCAGCTCGGTCCCGGAGGCGATCCGTCGTTCGCCCAGCCCGTCCTGGCGTACGAGCGAGAGATCGTTCCCACCGGCTGCGCCGTGGCCGATGGTGCCCTGTGGTTCGGCGACTACGGGGGGAACCTGCACCGGGCCACGTTCCCGGCCTCCAGCGATGAGGGCACGCCGCGCGACGAGGTGGTGGCCGTGTTCGACCACGGGATCACCGACGTCGCCCGCGCCCCTGACGGGTCGCTGTGGGTGGCGACCGACCAGGCGATCTACCGTTCGGACCCAGGCTTCTCTCCGTCCCCGACGCCGGCCCGCTCCGCGTCGCCCTCCCCGACGAGCGGCGGGAACGGGTTCCCCGGCGTCGCCGGGATCGTGGTCCTGGCCCTGCTGATCGGGGCCCTCGTGCTGGTGCGGTCCCGGCTGAACCGCAGGTCCTGACGCCTTATCAGGAGGCCTTCGGCCGCTTCAGGTAGGCCACGAGCGACTGTCCGCCCATAGGGTTGGTGATCTGCACGACCGAGACGAGCTCCCACCCGTCCCCCCCGAACGTGTTCAGGATCTCCCCGGGATTGTGCTCGAGGAGCGGCGCCACGAAGTACTCCCACGTCTGCACGTCAGTCCTCCCCCGAAAGCCGCTTGCTGGTCCGCCGGATGCACGCGCCCATGATCACCGTCATCCCCCCCGCCTCGGCGATACGACGGGCGTCGTCGTTCACGATACCGTCCTGGAGCCACAGGACCCTCGCCCCGCGTCGAACCGACTCCTCCGCCACGGGGGCTGTGTCCGTAGCCTTCCGGAACACGTCGACGACGTCGATCGACACGTCCGCGGGGACGTCGACCAGCGACGCGTACGCGGGCTCGCCGAGCACCTCGGTCTCGTTCGGATTCACGGGGATGATCCGATATCCCTTGCGCTGCAGATACTTCGCCACTCGGTGGGATTCACGGTCCGGCTTCGACGACAGCCCGACCACCGCGATCGTCCTGGCGTCGCCCAGGATCGACCGAAGCTCGGCGTCCGATGGCAGATAGGGCTCGACCTCGGGCTGGCTCATCGCGCTCCTTCCTGGAGGATCTCGATCATGCTGTGGAGGATCCGGGCGGTTGCCCCCCAGATGGTGTGGCCGGGCATCTCGTACGCGTATCCCCGATAGATCGTGTCTCCGCGTGGGAACTCCACTTCGGTCTCCGCATCCGCGAGACCTCCGAGCGCGTACTCGAGGACCTCCGCGATCTCGCCGGCGCTCGGGGTCAGCCGAAGGCGGCCCGGCAAGATCCCGACGAAGGGGACGATGAGGATCCCGGACACCGTCGTATGCACGGGCGGGAGCGCCCCGAGCACCTCGACGGTCCCCGGGGAGATCCCGAGCTCCTCCGTGGTCTCGCGCAGGGCGGTCCGCTCGAGGCTCCCGTCCTCGGGATGCTGCAGGCCACCGGGGAACGAGATCTCGCCCGCATGCCTCGGAAGGTGGTCGGTCCGCCGCGTGAACAGCACCGAGGGCTCGGCGGCGGTGAGGACGGGCAGCAGCACCCCGGCGAGTCGGTCGCCCGGATCGGGCTCGGGCCGGGGATCGGGATCCAGCGCGCCGGACAGGCGAGCCCGGAGATCGTTCGGGTCCATTCGAGGCCATCGTAGACGAGGACGCCGAACGGACCGCCCGAGCCCCCGTCGGCGCGTCGCCGCAGATCGCACCGGAGCCCTCCGAGAGACGCGCCCGGCAGCACCGATGGCGCAACGTGGTTGGATAGCCCCGTGGAGCGATTCGACGTCTTCGTGATCGGTGGCGGCGGAACCGGCTCCGAGGTCGCCTTCCGCCTGGCCGCCCACGGAGGGTTGCGGGTCGCGCTGGCGGAGCGGGACAAGCTCGGGGGCGAGTGCAACCACTACGGGTGCGTGCCGACGAAGGTGATGCTCCGCAGCGCGCGGATCGCGCAGCTGGCGCGCCAAGCACGCCGGTTCGGGGTCCGGATCCCGCGGGTCGACGTCGACTTCCTCGCTGTCCGTGAGCGCGCCCGAAGCATCATCCAGGCTCAATCCGGAGAAGGGGCGAAGCCCTTCGAGCGAGCCGGCATCCGGGTGTTCCCGGACGAGGCCCGCCTGACCGGTCCGCATCGGGTCGATCTCGCGGACGGCACGCCCGTCGAGGCGGCTCGGATCGTGCTCGCCACCGGGAGCGAGCCGACGACACCCTCCATCGAGGGGCTCGAGGACGGTCCGTACTGGACGAACAAGGAGGCGATCTGGCGGCCCGAGTCGGTCCCCGGATCGCTCGGCGTCATCGGCACCGGGGCGATCGGCATGGAGTTCGCCCAGATCTACGCCCGGTTCGGATCGCGCGTGACCGCTCTCGAGGTCGTGCCCCAGATCCTTCCGAACGAAGACCGGGAGGCAGCCGCGTCGCTCGTCCCGGCGTTCGAGGAGGAGGGGATCCGGCTCCGCACCGGCGTGCAGATCGAGCGCGCCGAGCACGACGGCCGCCGGTGGCATCTCGCCCTCGGCGGTGACGAGCGGCTGGAGGTGGACGAGCTCTTGGTGGCGGCGGGCCGTAGGGCCTGTTTCGACGTCCACGACCTGGCGGCGGCTGGGGTGGAGCTCGACGAGAGCGGCCGGCCGGTGCTCGACGACACCCTGCGGACCACCGCGGAGGAGATCTGGGCCGCCGGCGACGCCACCGGCGACCTCCTGTTCACCCACGTGGGCAACTACGAGGCCGAGATCGTGGCCGAGGACATCCTCGGGCGACCCCGGCACCGCGACTACCGGGTGGTCCCTCGGATCACCTTCTGCGATCCGGAGGTCGCGAGCGTCGGCCTCACCGAGGCGCAGGCCCGCGAAGCCGGGTACGGGGTTCGCACCGGCGTCGTGCACATGCGGGACAACGAGCGCGCCCACATCGAGGGCCGGACCCACGGCCTGGTGAAGCTGGTGTCGGACGCGCGCACCGGACAGCTCCTCGGGGGCCACATCGTGAGCGAGGAGGCCGGGGCCATGATCCACGAGGTGGTGGCGGCGATGGCCTCGCGTGCGCCGGTCGAGATGGTGGGAGGAGCGATCCACGCGTACCCCACGCTCTCGGAGGCGGTGAAAGGCGCGCTCGAACAGCTCGTACAGGGCTGAGCGGCCACGCCCGGGTATCCTGGGAGGATGGACAGCGACACCGCGACCGTCATCACGGTCACCGAGAAGGCGGCCCGGAAGATCGCACAGCTCGCGGCCAAGGAGGGCCGGGACGGCGCGGTCCTGCGGGTGCGCGTGGTCGCCGGCGGATGCTCCGGCTTCTCCTACGAGCTGTCGTTCGCCGACGCCGCCGCCGGCGGCGACCACGTGATCGAGGCCTTCGGCGTCCGGGTACTGGTCGACCACAAGAGCGCTCCGATCGTCCGTGGATCCACGCTCGAGTTCAACGACTCGCTCCTCGGGGGTGGGCTGAAGATGCTGAACCCCCAGGCCAAGCAGGAGTGCGCCTGCGGCGAGTCGTTCGCCATCTGACCGCCCCGTCTCACGTTCCGTCCCGGTTCCAAGGCTCCCGTCCACGGCCGATGGTCCCGGCGGAGCACGGGCCGCCGACCCATGGGTTCGGACCTGCGATCCAGACTCGCGCGCTATGCTTCCGGTCGATGGCGCCGGCCAAGGACAAGACGCAGTGGTTCGACCTCTATCACGAGGTCGTGGCGACAGGATTGTGTACCGGCTGCACGGCATGCATCGTGGCGTGCCCCTTCCACGTGCTCGGCTACGAGGACAACGTCCCCGTCCAGCTCCAGGAGGAGGGGATCGATCGCTGCAGCCACGGCGACAAGGGCTGCTCGCTGTGCACGCTCGCCTGTCCGCGCTTCCGCGACTGGGAATCCGACATCGACCAGCTCCTGTTCGGGCAGACCCGCAAGCCGGAGGAGGTCGTCGGCCACTACCGGGACATCGTCCTGGCTCGGGCCGCGGATCCCGAAGCGCTCATGCACGGCCAGGACGGCGGCGTGGTGTCGGCGCTCCTCATCTGGGGCCTGGAGAACGGCGAGATCGACGGCGTTTGTACGTCGAAGCTCTCGCAGGAGCGCGCCTGGGACGCGGAGCCCACGGTGGTCACCGACCGCGAGGGAGTCCTCGCCACCGCGGGCTCACGCTACACGTACTCGGCGAACCCGCTGGCCATGCTGAAGGCCGCCGAGATGGGCCTGTCGAAGCTCGCGCTGGTCGGGATGTCCTGCCAGGCCAGCGTGACCGGCTCGATGACCGCGCGCCGGGTCAACAAGTGGGCGAAGAAGATCAACTGGACCCTGGGCCTTCTGTGCTCGAAGAGCTTCTCGTACGACGGGCTGATGGTCGAGATCGCGCAGAAGGAGCTCGGCCTCTCCCTCGACGACATCGTTCGCGTGAACATCAAGGGCAAGCTGCTCTTCTACACGCAAGACGGCCAGGAGATCACGTACTCGCTCAAGAAGTCTCACCGGTTCACGCGTCCCGGGTGCCTGCACTGCCCCGACTTCGCCGCCGAGCACGCGGACATCTCGTTCGGCGGCCTGGGACAGGAGGGCGGCTGGACCCTCACGATCATCCGGACCGAGAAGGGCCAGGACGTGTGGGACCGGGCAGTGGCGGACGGCGTCGTGGAGTACCGTCCGGGGTCCGAGGACCCCGGCGCGATCGAGCTGATGATGAAGCTCGCCGCCAAGTCACGCGAGCGGTGGCCCACGGCCGACCTTCCCGAGACCGACCGGCTGCCGGGCCTCGTCGGCAATGGCGACGGGCAGGCGACCGTCACCACGCTTGCCACCCCTGCGGCAGAAGCCTGAGCAACGACTCAACGCGGCGGCCCCGATAGCCGATGATTCCATCCGACGCGGTCCGCGGCGTCCGGTTCGCCACGCCCGCATGCATCGGAGGATGGCTGATGGTTGAGACCGCGCGGCCCGGGGTGGACGCGGCATCGCGCCGCGACGCAACCCTGGACGCCCTCGCGTTCGCAGCGCAGCGGTTCCTCGAGCAGACGGCCTGGGAGAGCGTCGTGCCCGAGGTCTTGCGGCGCCTGGGAGAGGCGACCGCGGCCGACCGCGCCTACGTGTTCGAGAACCATGGGGAAGACGGGCGGCTCAGCACCACACGGCGCTCGGAGTGGACCGCCCCCGGCGTCGGCCCGCAGCGGGCGGCCGATGGCGCGACGGCGACCTTCGATGGTTCCGACCGGTGGGCGCAGGTGTTGGGGGCGCGCGAGGTCGTCTGCGGCCCCGTCGCCGGCCTTCCGGCCTCCGAGCGTCGGCACCTCGAGCACGAAGGGGTGCGCTCGATACTGGTGGTTCCGGTCTTCACCGGCGACGAGTGGTGGGGTTCCGTGGAGTTCGACGACTGCTCGACCGAGCGGGAGTGGGCCCCGGTCGAGGTCGACGCCCTCCGGGCGGTCGCCGGGATCCTCGGCGCGGCCATCCAGCGGCGCCGCAACGAGCATCGCTTAGAGGAAGCGGAGGTCCGGTACCGGACCATCGTCGAACGGACGCCGGCGGTGACCTACCTGGAGCACCCGACCGAGGACTACGAGGCGGCCTCGTCGATCATCTACATGAGCCCGCAGATCGAGCAGATCCTCGGCTACCCGGCGCAGCACTGGTCCACGATCCCCGGGTTCTGGACCACCGTGGTGCACCCCGACGACCGCGAGCGGGTCGTGGCCGAGAGCGACCGGACCTCGATGACCGGCCAGCCGTACAGCCAGGAGTATCGGATGGTCGCCGCCGACGGCCGGGTGCGCTGGTTCCACGACGAGTCGATGCTGCTCCACGACGAGGCAGGCGCGCCACAGGTCTGGCAGGGCGTGATGCTGGACGTCACCGAGCGCAAGCACGCCGAGGAGCAGCTCCGGAAGGCCGAGCGAGACTTCCGTGCGCTCGTCGAGCACCTGCCCGCGGTGGTGTACCGGGAGACGCTCGACGCGAGACCCGGCGACTTCTACATCAGCCCGCAGGTGACGGCCATGTTCGGCTACACGCCCGACGAGTGGACGTGGACGCCGGACTTCTGGATAGACCGGATCCACCCGAACGACCGCGAGCGGGTTCAGACCGAGGACGACCGCATGACCACGACCCGGGAGCCGTTCCTGAGCGAGTACCGCTTCCGGCGCGCCGACGGCACGTACGTCTGGATCCACGACGAGGCCACGCTGGTGGAGGATCCGGACCGGGAACCGTTCTGGCAGGGCTTCATGCTGGACGTCTCCGAACGTAAGCGCGCCGAACACGCCCTTCAGGAGGCCGAGGCCCTGTACCGCACGCTCGTCGAGCAGGTGCCGCTCGTGATCTACACCCAGGCCATCGACCCGGACGACCCCACCCGAACGAACACCATCTACATCAGCCCGCGGACCGAGGAGCTGATCGGGTACTCGGTCGAGGAGACCCTGGCGATGGGCGGCGGACTGTGGCGGGAGATCCTCCATCCGAACGACCGCGAGCGGGTGCTGGCCGAGGACGCACAAGGCAACGTGACCGGGGCGCCGTTCGCGATGGAGTACCGCATGGTCGCAAAGGGCGACCGGGTCGTGTGGATCCGCGACGAGGCCACCGTGGTCCGCGACGCCGACGGGCGTCCCCGTTTCTGGCAGGGCTACATGCTCGATATCACCGAGCGCAAGGAGGCCGAGGAGCAGCTGGAGCGGGCGCTCGCCGTCGAGCGCGAAGCGACCCAGCGGCTCCGCGCCCTCGACGAGATGAAGAACACCTTCCTGCAGGCGGTCTCACACGACCTGCGCACGCCCCTCGCGGCGATCCTCGGTCTGGCCGTCACGCTCGCCCGCGAGGACGTCGATCTCGACCCTACCGAAGCTCGAGATCTTGCCCTGCGGATCGCCGGCAACGCGCGAAAGCTGGACCGCATGGTCGCGGATCTCCTCGACCTGGACCGCCTCGCACGCGGCATCGTCGAGCCCAAGCTCCACACCACCGACGTAGGCGCTCTGGTCCGCCGCGTGGCGTCCGAGTCCGATCTCACCGCTGAAGGCCGGATCCAGGTCGAGGCGCCGCCGGTCGAGGTTTCGGTGGACGCTTCGAAGGTGGAGCGCATCGTCGAGAACCTCCTCTCGAACACCGCCCGGCACACTCCAGAAGGAACGCAGGTGTGGGTTCGCGTCGAGCCGGCGCGGAGCGGCGTGCTCGTGGTGGTGGAGGACGACGGTCCGGGGATCCCCGCCCCGCTCCGCGAGGCCGTCTTCGAGCCGTTCCGGCAGGGACCCGATGCCCCTCGTCACGCCCCTGGCGTCGGCGTGGGACTCTCGCTGGTCGCCCGGTTCGCGGAGCTGATGGGAGGCCGGGCTTGGGTGCAGGAGCGCGTGGGTGGGGGCGCCTCGTTCCGGGTGTTCCTGGCCGACGGAGGGCGGGGTTCGTAGTTCGACCCGGGAACGAGTCAGAGCCCCGGGCACTCGACCCGGGGCTCCTGGTGGTTCGATGGAGCGCCAGCTCAGCCCGCGGCGGCCCACCCGGCCACCACCGGATGGTCGACGGCTGCCGGGCCGACCTGCGCTGCTCCGCCGGGCGAGCCGACCCCGCTCACGGCTTCGGAGAACCACTCGGCGTTGATCGGCGTGAACTGCTTCCACTCGGCGGGAACGTCGTCCTCGTAGAAGATCGCCGTGACCGGACACACAGGCTCGCAAGCACCGCAGTCCACGCACTCATCGGGGTGGATGTACAGCATCCGGGGCCCCTCGTAGATGCAGTCGACCGGGCACTCGTCGACGCACGCGCGGTCCTTCACGTCGATACAGGGCTCTGCGATGGTGTAGGTCATCCGGTTTCCCCTTTTTCCACGGTGCGGACCTTGCAAATCGCTAGTGTACGACTCCGGGCCGGGGCTGCAAGCCGCCTTCAGGCTTCCACCGCGGGATGGGGAGCCAGCGCGAACAGCGTCCCCAGGATCGAGGACAGCGGGTCCAGGACGGCCACCGGGTACACGACCGGCAGGTCGGCGCCGGCATCCTGATAGGCGTGCAGCCGCGACGCGGCCTCGGACGCCTCGCCGACCACGCACACCCGGCGCACGAGCGCCTCGGGCACCGCCCCCGGGTTTCGGGCGCGGAACGCCCGAGCCGCGGCCTCCGCCTCCTCCCCAAGACCCACCTGTTCGAACTGGCGACGGTACGCGGGGAAGGAGGCGTACTGGCCCGCGGCCGCCTGGAGGGCGGGAAGCGCGTGCTCGGGCTCCTGCCCCACGCAGGCCCGCACGTAGACGGCCACGGTGACCCGCGACGGATCGCGGCCGGCGGCCTCGGCGCCCTCTCGGACCCTGTCCCTGGCGAACGACACGCGCTCCGGCGGGCACCAGTTCAGCAGCACGCCGTCGGCCACCTCCCCAGCCAGGCCCATCGCCCTCGGTCCGAGGGCGGCGATCCACACCGGCGGCGGCTCCGCCCCCGGGTGGAGCGACAGCCGGAAGCGTCCGCCGGTCGGCTCCTGGATCGTCTCCCCGGCCAGGGCGGCCTTGATCCGGCTCACGCCGTCTCGCAGCCGGTCGAGCGCGCCGGGGCCCGAGGGTCCGGTCCCTAGCCCGAGGATCATGCGGCCGCCGGAGAGCTCGTGCACCGTGGCGGCGGCCATGGCGGTCGTTGACACGCTTCGAGCGACGATCGGCACGACCCCCGTCCCGAGCCGGAGCGTGGTGGTGGCCGCGGCGAGGCCGGCGAGCGCGGCGAACGCGTCGCGGCCAGCGATCTCGGGCAGGAACACGGCCTCGTATCCGGTCTGCTCGGCGGTTCGAGCCGCCTCGAGGAAGTCGTTCCAGGGCAAGGGGTCTCGGATGGCGATCCCCGTTCGGGTGTGGCGCTCACGCGACGTGCCGTTCATGGCAACTACCATCGTCGCACGTGGACGCCGTGCGCATCACCACCGAGGACAACGTCTCGCTGGAGGGTGAGATCCGCCTGCCGGAGGGACCTCCCGCCGGCTCGGCGGTGCTGTGCCACGCGCTGCCGATCGCAGGGGGAAGCAAGGATCACCCGATCCTGTGGGCGATCCGGAACGAGCTGACCGCGCGGCGCTTCGCGGTCCTCTCGTTCAACTTCCGGGGCGTGATGCATTCCGGCGGGACCTACGCCGGGGGCCGGGCGGAGGTTCGCGACGTGGCCGCCGCCGTGGCGTTCGTCCGCGAGCGGGCGGACGGTCCCACCCTCGGCTGCGGGTGGTCCTTCGGGGCGAACGTCGCGCTCCGCGAGGCCGTGGAGGATCCCCGGGTCGCGGGGCTCGCACTGGTGGGGATCCCGCTCGGCGAGCGGGCGTCCGACGTGCCCGAGCTCCCATCGCCGTCCGAGCTCCGCGCGTTCAGGCGGCCGGTGCTGCTGCTCTCGGGCGAGGGCGACACGTTCTCTCCTCGGCCGGAGCTGGAGCTGCTCGCACGCCGCCTACCGGCTTCAGAGCTCGCGATCATCCCGGGTACCGACCACTTCCTGTGGCGTCGCGAGAAGCAGGCGGCGGGGCGGATCGGCGCGTTCGCCGGGGCACTCCTTGCCGGCACCTGAGCCCGGACGGGCACCACACCGGCCGGGCGCAGGGCTCACGAGGGCGGCGAACCGCTCCGCAGTCGCGATCGCAGCAGTAGCCACGCCAGGATCACGGCGGCGAGGACGAGGGCCCCGACGTATCGCCCGGCCGCGAGGGCGACGAAGACCAGCACCGACAGGACCGATGCGATGCCGACCATCGCCCATCCGCGCACCGGCCATCGCTCCCGGACCATCCGCGCCGCCCGGAGGTAGCCGAACAGCGCCACCCCCAAGAGGACCCCGAGGATCACCAGATCCGCGCCGTTCACGCTGGAAGCGTACCCGCGTCCTCTCCCGAAGGCCGTCCGGCCCGCGGACGCGAAGCCCGGTCCGGCGCGGGGGCGACGAGATAGATACGTCGCGGGGCGGTCAGGCCTGGAGCTCGGAGCTGAGCTCCAAGCCCTCGCGCTCGCACTCGGCCAGGAACACGGCCGGGTCGAACGCAGTCTCGGGGGGATGCACGCCCGGCTCCACCCGGCCCTCGGCCATCCAGCGCACCGCCACCGTTATCGGCAGCGCCGTCCCGAACGCGCCTGCCGACAGGCCCTCGGGGCTCGGGACGAACCTCGCGAGCGCCCGGTGCACTGCGGGCCGACCGCCCTTCGTCCCGGTCACTCGAACGTCGAGGTACTCGACGTCGCGAGGCGGCCCGCCGGGCGCGGGAAGCCCCGACAGCACGGCAGCCAGGACGTCGCGCGGCACGGCGGGTCCGCTCGGTGTCTCGACGGGCTCCCGGCCGCCCAAGCCGACACCCACGAGGAACGAGAACCCGTCGTGGACGGCACGGGGCAGGGCCAAGCGCCACCGCACATCGCGAACCCCCGGGATCGTGAACGGCAGCGTCGCCGGCTCGGAATGCAGCGTGTAGATCGCGGGCTGGGTCCCCACTGGCTCCGGGAACTCCCAGTCGATCACGCCGGACCCGGCCGGCACCTCCCTCAGCTCGCCCCCCTCGAACACCATCGCGGGCAGGGTGAACTCGTCGATGATCGTCTCTGCCGAGTACGGCACGCCGAAGCCGGGGTCCGCGCCCTCCTCCACCGCCCCGTCGACCATGTCGATCGCGGTCACGGTGCCCAGGCGGTCGGCCCCCAGCTTGGCCAGGACGTTCGTGAGCCCGGGGGCCGACCCCATGCCGAGCACCGCCGAGAGCCCCGCCTGCCGATAGCGGGTGTCAAGCTCGAGCTGCTTCTTCGTCGTGTGGAACAGCCCGCCCAGGTCCGCGTAGCGGCAGCCGGCGGCCAGCGCCGCCTCCATGACCGGCAGGTTCAGGCGGTACGGGAGGCACGCCGCGACCGCCCGGACATCCCGCAGGATCTCGGCCAGCTCGCCGGAGGTAGCGTCGAACCCTCGCGCGGCGCCGGTACCGACGTCGCCGACCACCGATGTCGCCCGAGCCTCGTCCACGTCGAGCACCAGCAGGTCGACCTCGCCGGCGTGGCGCGCCAGGAGGCGGGCCGCCGCCGACCCCATGGCGCCGGCCCCGAGGACGGCGATCGGGGTCCCCACTACAGGGGGACGTTCGAGATGACCATGATGCGGGGCTCGGTCATCTCCTCCATCGCGTACTTCAGGCCCTCGCGCCCGAAGCCCGAGTCCTTCGAGCCCCCGTACGGCATCTGGTCGGCCCGGAACGCCGACTGGTCGTTGATCACCACGCCGCCGGTCTGGATCTCGCGATGGGCCTGGAAGGCCCGCTGCAGGTCGTTCGTGAACACGCCGGCCTGCAGGCCGTACCGCGAGTTGTTGACCTCGGCGATGGCCTCCTCGAAGGTCTGGTACGGGCTGATCGTGACCACCGGTCCGAAGATCTCCTCGCGGCAGACCTTCATCTCCGGTTCCACCTGCGAGAGCAGGGTCGGCACGTAGAACACGCCGTCGGCCCGTCCCCCGGTCAGCACCTCCGCGCCCTGTGAGACGGCCTCCTTCACCCAGTCGTCGATCCTGACCACGTTGTCCCGGTCGATCACCGGTCCCACGTCGACGGTCGGGTCCATGGGATCGCCGTACTTCAGGCTCTCGACCTCCTTCACCAGGCGCGCCGCGAAGTCCTGGTAGACCTCGGACTGTACGAGCACCCGCTGCACGCTGATGCAGCTCTGGCCGGCCTGGTAGTAGCCGCCCACCGCGATCCGCTTCGCCGCGTGGTCCAGATCGGCGTCCGAGTGCACGATGACCCCCGCGTTGCCACCGAGCTCCAGCGTCACCCGCTTCTTGGGGTCGAGCCCCTTCAGGTACCACCCGATGTCGGAGGACCCCGTGAACGAGATCTTCCGGTACCGAGGGTCCCGGGCCATGCCGTCGGCCACCTTGGAGGAGATCGGGAGCACCTGGTACATGCCCTTCGGCAGGTCGGTCTCGGCGAACAGCTCCGCCAGGCGGATCGCACCGAGCGGCGTGGCGTGGGCGGGCTTGACCACGATCGGCGCGCCCACGGCCAACGAGGGGGCGACCTTGTGAGCCACGAGGTTCAAGGGGAAGTTGAACGGCGTGATGCCGAGCACCGGGCCGAACGGGAACCGCCGCACGATCCCCAGGCGGGAGCCGAGCGAGGCCTCGGTGTCGAGGCGCATGACCTCGTCCTCGCCGTGACGCAAGACCTCAGAGGCCCACCGGAACGTGGAGATGGCCCTGGTGGCCTCCACCGTCGCCCACTTGATCGGCTTGCCGCCCTCGCGGGCGATCAGCTCGGCGTTCTCGTCCACGGTCTCGGCCAGACGCTTGGAGATGTGGTCGAGGGCGTCGGCCCGGGCGTGCACGGGCAGGGTCCGGGACTCCTCGAAGGTCTTCGCCGCCGTCGCCGTGGCCTCCTCGACGTCCGCCTCGGTCGGGACGCCGAGCTCGGCGACCACGCTGTCGTCGTAGGGGCTGTGGACCTCGAAGGTCCCCTCGCCCGTCCGCCACTCCCCGGCTACCAGGAACGGTCTCGTCGCCATGTCGGACTCACCACCCTCCTCTCCGCGCGCGGATGTGCTCGTCAGTCGAGCGACCACATCACGTGCTTGATCTGCGTGTAGTCCTCCAGCGAGTACATGGACATGTCCTTGCCGTACCCGCTCTCCTTGTAGCCGCCGTGCGGCATCTCGGCCGTGATCATGAAGTGGGTGTTCACCCACACGGCGCCGTACTGCAGCCGCCGGGCCACCCGCATGGCACGGGCAGCGTCCTTGGTCCATACCGAGGATGCCAGTCCGTACACAACGTCGTTCGCCCACGCCACAGCCTGATCCTCGTCGGAGAACCGCTGCACGGTCACGACCGGCCCGAAGACCTCCTTCTGGACGATCTCGGAGGTCTGCTCGATCTCGGTGACCACCGTGGGCTTGTAGTAGTAGCCGGCTCCGCCCATCCTGTCGCCGCCGGTGAGGACCTTGGCTCCGCCGCTCGCGGCTCGCTCGACGAACCCGGCTACGGACTCGCGCTGCCCGTCGGAGACGAGCGGCCCCATCTCGACCTCTTCGTCCATGATGTCGCCGACCTTGATGGACTCCACGGCCGGGACGAGCTCGGACAGCAGGTCCTCGTAGATCCCCGGGCCGGCCACCACACGGCAGGACGCCGTGCAGTCCTGGCCGGTGTTCGTGTACCCGGCGAACTTCAACGACTCCACCAGCTTCTCCACGTCGGCATCGTCGAACACCACGACCGGCGCCTTGCCCCCGAGCTCGAGGTGGACCCGCTTCACGTTGCTGGCCCCGGCGTTCGCCGCGATGATCTTGCCGGTCGCCGTGTCGCCGGTGACCGAGACGAGCCGTACCTTCTCGTGCTTCACGAGCTGGTCGCCGATCTCGGACCCGTGGCCGGTCACCACGCTGAACACCCCGGGCGGCAGGATGCCTTCGGACAGCTCCGCCAGGCGAAGCGAGGTGCGCGGCGTGATCTCGGCGGGCTTGATGATGGAGGTGTTCCCGGCGGCGAGCGCAGGGCCCAGCTTCCAGATGGCCATCATCAGCGGGTAGTTCCAGGGGCAGATCCCCACGGTCACGCCGAGGGGCTCGCGCCGGATCATGCTGGTGAAGCCCTTCTCGTACTCTCCTGCGGACTTGCCCTCCAGGATCCGGGCGGCGCCTGCGAAGAAGCGAAGGTTGTCTACGATGAACGGGATGTCGGCGCGGGACACCGCGATCGGCTTGCCCACGTCCTCCGCCTCGAGCATCGCGAGGTTCTCGGCGTCCTTCTCCATGGCGTCGGCGAGGGCAAGCATCATCGCCGAGCGTTCCTTCGGCGGCGTGTCGAACCAGACCTCGTCGTACGCCTTCTGAGCCGCCTCGGCGGCGCGATCGACGTCCTCACGGGTGCCGACCTGGACGGTCGCCACCGGCTGGCCGGTCGCCGGGTTGATGTCGGGCTCGCTCTCCCCCCGCCCGGACTCGACCCACTCACCGCCGATGTACATGCCCCACGTCTTGGCCTCGGTGGCCATGCCTACCTCCCCTTCGCGCGGATCGCCTGAACGGGGTGCAGCCTCCCCGAAACCTCAGAGTATGCCGAACACCGCCCGGACCGGGCTACTCGACGTTCCGGCTGCGGCGGCAGGGAGGCCTGTACGGAGGGGACAAACCCCCGGAACACGGAACCCCCGAGGGGCCGTCAGTGATCGCCTTGTGAGTCCAGCAGCTCGCGAGCGCGGAGGGCCAGCCAGAACTCCATCCGGTCGAACGAGCTCGACAGGTCCCGTCCGGTGAGCTCCTCGAGCTTGCGCATACGGTAGCGGAGGGTGTGCCGGTGCACGAACAGCTCGCTCGCGGCAGTCTCCCACCGCGCGTTGTGCTGGAGGAATGCATGGAGCGAGGTGACGAGCTCGCCGCCCTGTTCCCGATCGTAGGCGTCGAGCGGCGCGAGCAGGGAATCCGCGAAGGCCCGCAAGGCGTCCGGATCGGCCATCGAGAGCAGCAGGCGGTAGGTCCCGAGGTCCTCGAACCCGGCCGCGCCCCATCCCTCCAGGCGGCACACCTGGAGCGCGTACCGCGCCTCTCGCAGGCTCCGCCCCACCGAGCCCGGCGGCACCGCGCCGCCGGCCCCGAGCCGGACCGCGGCGCCCGAGCGGTCGGCCACGGACCTCCGGAGCTCCTCGAAGTCGCGTCCCGGCTCGGCGGGCACGAGCACGTGGACGCCCGAGTCGTGACGGGAGATCAGGTACGGGTGACCCGATCGCGAGAGCGGGTCCTCCACGGCGTACGCGAGCTCGCTCGGCTCGCAGCCCTCGAGCGACAGGACGGCGACCGGCTCGCCGCGATGGAAGCCGTAGCGCGCGAGTCCTCGCGCGGTCTCCTGATCCGGCAGCACACCGGCTGCGAGCGAGTCGAAGAAGTCCCCTTGCAGGCGCCGCTCGGCCTCGGCCACGGCCCGCGACTTCGCCAGCTCGATCGCGAACAGCGACAACGCGTGCCCGGCGACGATCCGGTCGAACTGCGACGGCGACTCCGGCTTGCCCACGGCGAGGAAGGCCTCGACCCGGCCGTGCATGCCCACCGGCTGGATCCACACGTGGTGCCCGCGGTCCACGAGGGTCAGGCTGAACCCGGCCCCCTCCGGACGCGAGGTTCGGAGCTCCTCCCACACCCGGGGAGCTCGCCGGCCCGCCGCCTGGGAGGTCACCGCCGAGGGGATGCCGTGCAGGTCCAGGAGGAGCACCCAGCCACCGGTGACCCGGGCGAGAGATGCCGCGATCCCCTGGACGCCCTCACCCTCCACCACCGCACGAGTGAGCTGTTGCTCCGCGTCGAACGCACGCTGCAGGACGGCGTACTGCTCGGCGCCCAGGCGGGTGAACACGGCCTCGGTGATGGCGATGAACGGAACCGGGTACGGGACCTCGAACAGCGGGAACCCCGCGTCCTGGGCGGCCGCGACGAGCGCCTTCGGGATCCGGTCGTGCGAGAAGCCCAAGCCGAATCCGAGGCCGGCCAGCCCGGCCTCGACCAGGCGGTTCACGTAGGCCCGCTGCTTCGCCGGCGTGGCCCCGATCCCGGCCCCGGTGGTGAGGAGCAGCTCCCCGCCCTTCAACCAGGCCGATGGGTCCTCCAGCTCGCTCGCGTGGACCCAACGGACCGGTCGGTCGATGGAGACCTCCCCGGCGACCAGCCGAAGGGCCAGGCCGGGGACCGCGAGGATGTCTCGAACGGTGAGCGCCACGGCGGGGATTGTACGAGCCGTACAAAGGTGCCCTCCACCCCCGGCATGGGACGATGACAGACTGGACGGAGCGTACAAGCGCGGTCCGGAGCCTTGGTCCGGCGGCGCCCTGACAGGCCCACGCCGCCTCGACAGACTCGACGGATCCCGAGCGAGGGAGGGCAGGCGTGGACATCCCGCAGGAGCGTAAGGTCGTCACGGAGATCCCCGGCCCGAAGTCCCGGGAGTGGTTCGAGCGACGGGCCAAGGCCGTCGCGAACGGCGTCGCGACCATCCATCCGATCGTCACGGCGCGGAGCTCCGGCGCGATCATCGAGGACGTCGACGGCAACCGGCTGATCGACTTCGCCACCGGGATCGCGGTCCTGAACGTGGGACACACAGCGCCCGAGGTGGTCGCGGCCGCGCAGCGCCAACTCGAGCTCGAGACGCACACGTGCTTCCACGTGACCGCGAACGAGCCCTACATCGAGCTCGCCGAGCGCCTGAACGCGCTGGCTCCCGGGGACTTCGAGAAACGGACGATGTTCGCGAACTCCGGCGCCGAGGCGGTCGACAACGCCGTGAAGATCGCACGCCACGCCACGGGCCGGCCGGCGGTCGTCGCGTTCGACCACGCGTTCCACGGTCGTACGTACCTCGCGATGTCCCTGACGGCCAAGGTCATGCCCTACAAGCAGGGCTTCGGACCCTTCGTGCCGGAGGTCTATCGGCTGCCGTTCGCCTACCCCTACCGGTGCCCCACCGGGGGGACGGAGGAGACCTGCGCCAAGTCGTGCCTCGCGTACGCCCTCGACGAGATGCACAAGCACATCGGCGAGCAGAACATCGCCGCCGTGATCATGGAGCCGATCCAGGGGGAGGGCGGCTTCGTGGTCCCGGCACCGGGCTTCATGAAGGGTCTCGCCGACTTCTGCCGAGAGAACGGTATCGTGTTCGTCGCCGACGAGATCCAGAGCGGGATGGGTCGCGCCGGCGCCTGGTTCGCGATCGAGGCCGAGGGTGTCGCGCCGGACCTCGTCACCATCGCGAAATCGCTCGGCGGCGGCATGCCGATCTCGGCGGTCACCGGCCGCGCGGACCTCATGAACGCCGTGCACGTGGGTGGGCTTGGAGGGACCTACGGAGGGAACCCCGTTGCCGCAGCGGCGGCGCTCGCCGTCTTGGACAAGATCGAGAACGAGGGTCTGCTGGAACGGTCTCGACGGCTCGGTGAGACGATGCTCGGTCGGCTGCAGGACATGCGCGCGCGGAACGTTGCGATCGGCGACGTCCGTGGTCGCGGCATGATGACCGCGATCGAGCTCGTCGCAGACCGACAGACGAAGGAGCCGATCGACGGGCCCACCGGCACGAAGATCGTGCAACGGTGTCTCTGGGAGGGCGTCGTCGTGCTGAAGGCCGGGACCTACGACAACGTGATCCGGCTGCTGCCGCCGCTCACGATCGACGAGGAGCTGTTGGCCGACGGCCTCGACGTTCTGGAAAACGCGATCGCCGAGGAGACGTAGCGGATCGTCCGATGGGGGGCCGGCTCGCGCCGATCAGGTGCGGCGCCTGCCGAGGCCGCGGCCGGAGCCGCCGAGCAACCCTAGGTCGACGGCCACACCCAGGACGACGATGACGATCCCACCGGCGCTCACGCCCCCCGACGGCGTTGAGAACGCGTTCTGCGCGATCGCGTACGCGATCGTGGTGGTGGGCAGGAAGAAGAATCCGAGGATGGCCCACCATCCGCTCTGGAACGCGCGCGTCAGGTAGTCGGTGAAGAGCCACAGCACCAGCAGGACGAACCTCGGTGTGACGAAGGCCAGCAGGAGCGCCAGGCAGCCCATCAGTAGCCCGCCGTACTGCCGAAGTCGATCGGGACGCAGGCACCGGTGATCGGCGCCGCCTCCTGCGAGGCCAGGTAGGTGATCAGCGCAGCCACCTCGTCGGGCCGGATGAACCGGGCCCGCTCCCCCTGCGGGTACTTCCCGAGCAACGACGCGAGGTAGCCCCCGGGATCCCCGCCACCGTAGTCCCGGGCTTGCCCTGCAAGCATCGGGGTGTCGACGTCGTTCGGGCACACGGCGTTCACGCGCACGCCCTTCGGGGCCAGCTCCATCGCCAGCGCCTTCGTGAGGAGTGAGACCCCGCCCTTCGACGCGCAGTAGATCGCGGTCTCGGCCGTGCCGACGAGCCCGGCGTCGGAGGACAGGTTCACGATGCAGCCCTCGGTCCGCAGCAGATGCGGGATCGCGAACCGGCATGCGAAGAACGTTCCCTTGAGGTTCACGTCGACCGTCCGGTCCCAGTCCTCCTCCGTGGCCTCCGCGGTCGGACCCTCCACCCAGACGCCGGCGCAGTTCACGAGGACGTCGAGCCGTTCGTGGCGCGTCACCGTCTCGTCCACCATCCGCTCGCAGTCGGCGACCCGGCTCACGTCGGCCACGGCGCCGTCCACCGTCGCCCCGGCCGGGCCGAGGGCGGCCCGCGCCTCCGCCAGCCGCTCCTCGGACACGTCGGACAGGACCACCGTGTCGGAGAGCTCGAGGAACCGGGCGGCCGCCGCGCGGCCGATCCCCCCTCCGCCACCGGTGATCAGCACGACCCTGGTCACGTCCATCGCCGTGCATCGTAGTCGTCCTGCTAACGTCGGCGCATGTCCTCGGCCCCCCAACGGGACCCGCGCACGCGTGCTCGCCTGCGGGGTGCGATCCGACGGCTGACGGTGGACCTGGAGCCCCTCCGCGCCTCGCGTGACTTCCGGTTGATCTGGAGCGGGCTCCTCGTCTCCGAGTTCGGCTACCAGTTCACGCTGGTCGCCACGTTCATCCAGGTGCGCCGCCTGACCCATTCGACGGCCATGGTCGGGCTGATCGGTCTTGTCGGCTTGGTGGCGCTCGTGCTCGGCACGCTCGTCGGGAGCTCGATCCTCGATTCCTACGATCGCCGCACGCTCCTCATCGCCTCGCAGCTGGGCTTCATGGTGGCTTCGGGACTGCTGTTCGCCGGTGCCCTGCACGGCCGCCCGTCGGTCGGCCTGATCTACGGAGCGATCGCGTTGATCGCGGTCGTGTCCTCGATCGACGGACCCACCCGCTCGGCCATGACGCCTCGGCTGGTGGGACGCGATCTGCTCCCCGCGGCCCTGGCCCTGAACCAGGTCGTGTGGAACGCGACCGCCCTCGCGGGTCCGGCCATGGCGGGGGTCCTGATCGCGGCGAGCCCCCGCTACGGGCTGGCCGTCGCGTACGGGGTCGACCTCCTCACCTACGGCGCGATCCTGCTGGCCGCCCTCGTCATCAGGCCCATGCCCCCCGAGGGCGACCGAACCCCGGCGAGGGGGGTGGCCGCGGTTCGGGAGGGGTTCGCGTACCTGCGGGGGCGACGCGTCCTGCAGTCCACCTTCCTGGTCGACCTGATCGCGATGATCTTCGGGATGCCTCGGGTCCTGTTCCCGTTCCTCGCGGCGCAGCAGTTCCACGCCGGGGCGGAGGTCACCGGGCTGCTGTTCTCGGCCCCGGCCGTCGGTGCCCTGCTGGGAGCGGCGGGATCGGGGTGGGTCGGCGAGGTCCGCCACCAGGGCAGGGCCGTGACCTTAGCGGTGGTGCTGTGGGGAGCGGGCATCACGGCCTTCGGGCTGATCGGCGATCGCTTGCCGCTCGCCCTCGTCTTCCTTGCCATCGCCGGAGCAGCCGACGTGATCTCGGCGGTCTTCCGCAACACGATCCTGCAGCTGTCGGTCCCCGATGCCCTCCGGGGTCGTCTGTCGGCGATCCACATCCTGGTGGTGACGGGCGGTCCCCGCCTCGGGGATCTCGAGGCCGGTCTGGTCGCTCGGGCATTCACCCCCACCGTCTCGGTGGTGTCCGGTGGCCTGCTGTGCATCGCCGGGACGGCGCTGCTGGCGGTGGTGGTCCCCGAGTTCCGCCGCTACCACGCGGGCGAACCGACCTGAGCGACGGCCTACGGATCAGCGAGGTTCGGAGCGGCTCCTCGCGCACCCGACGCAGAGCACCGCCCACGGCATCGCCTCGAGCCGTTCGACCGCGATGGGGCGTCCACACACGTCGCACGTCCCGTAGGTCCCCTCGTCGAGCTTCGTGAGGGCTCGCTCCACGTCCTGCAGCTTCGCGTACAGCGATCGTGCGGCCGACGTGGTGGCGAGACGCTCGACCGCCTCGGCGGTGCCTTCCCCGATCCGCTTGCCGAAGGACACCGCCGCCATCGGATCGCGGGGAACCGCCGTCAGGCCGGCCAACTCGGCCCGAAGCTCGTCCCGACGCTCCCCCAGCAGGGACCGGACCCCGTCGCGAGCCACGTCAGCGATCCCGGGCGCTCCGCTCGGCGGAACCCGGCGGGCGCAGGATCAGCTGGTCGTGGGGCTCGACCACGTCGACGACACCTCGGATCCCCGCCTCCACCAACAACTCGAACCCGTCCCCCTCGACCAGGCGGTCGCCTTCGCGGGTCTCCTCGGTCAAGACGAACTCGACGCCGTCGCCCCGGTGGGCCAGGCGCACGGTCGCCTTGGGGTTGAACCGGCGCGCCGCCTGGTGCGTGCGCTGGAGGATCTCGGTGGCCCACTCGGTGAACTCGATCACCAGGGGATGGTAGCCCAGCGATGAAGGGCTCCGGCGATCACGCGATCGCACGCGAGGGCAGGAATGAGCCCGCCGCGGCCAGGAGGCCGAGCACCAGGTGCAGCACCCCGGCCGCCACCGGAACCCGATCCGCGAGCCCCAGGGCGTTCCCGAGCCACGGTCCGGCCACCAGCGCGGTCACGCCCGTGGCCAGCAGGGCGACCGCGGCCGACAGCAGCAGGATCCGCGCGGCCGTTCGATCCCCGAGGGCCCCCACCGCGAGGGCGATCCCGATCGCCCAGTGCCCGGCGGTGAGCGCCGCCGCATGCGGAAGGACCGGGCCGGCCCCGCCAGGGCGGAGGCTCTCGATCACGGCCAAGACAAGGACCGCGACCCCGAGCACGGCCGAGACCAGCTGCACCGAGGGCCGTACCCCGGCACGTTCCGCCTGCCGCACCGTTCCTCCGATCGCGGGACCGGGCGGCGATGCTAGCAGGCTCACCGGCGGGGATGCCGCTGCCAGTCTTGCCCGTCCCGCGAATCCCGAGCCCC